>JANQFY010000359.1 GCA_028277585.1 Sedimentisphaerales bacterium | reverse complement strand
CCCCGACAGTGACAACCTGGTGGCTGTTGTCATCGCGATTGAGAATGCCCCAGAGATCGTCCCCGTTCAAATCGCCACTGAGAATGGTCGGGTGTCCCTTGGTCGCCCGGGCATTCGGGTTGATCGCCCAGTAGCCCGCGTATCCGCCGCGCAAGGTCACGCCTTCGGGAATACCAAAAGACGCGCCTCTATCGCCGGCGCTCTGTCCGCCGCCGACATCCGGCGTGTATGTCCCACGCGCCACGCGGATCTCGTCACCAGCAGCAGCCGTCGCCAGCGCGTCTTGGACGTTCCGGAACGCGCGGTGCCAGCTCGTGCCATCGACCGGCCCCAGCGCCGCTTGGTCCACATAGATGATGTTGCCGGTCGCCCCGCCGACGATGAACTCGATCTCGACGCCCAAAGGCAGGCACCGGAAGGTCCATTTGCCCTCGGTCAGCGGGCCGAATGTCCCTTCCAGGCCACAAACCGGCTTGTAGATAAGGATGCACTGCGTCGGCGCCGGGCCCTGGAACCAGAGCTGAACGACGCGGTTGAAGGAATCGACCGTCAACTGCGGCGTCCCGCCCAGAGACGCCTCGGCGGCGCAACTGTTGCCATACGAATTGATATCCAACGGCCCGCTGAACGAGATGACACTGGAGCCCGTGGGGTTGGACGGCGTCAGTGTCCAGGCCGACGGCGGCGAAATGCCGTCCTTCCAGTCCACCTCGGCGGCGTGAAGCAGTCCACACAGCAGGACCGCCAGGGTTAGGGATGCCGCGATTTTGCCCTTTTTCATCAGACTGCCCTTTCAACGAACCTCCGTAGCTTACCTTCTTATCCAGCCGCAGACGCGTTGTCCGGCCGGGACGAACTGGTCGAGAAGGCACTCCCGATCGCGCACAGACCCCAGGCGGCGTAGGACACAACGGGAGCAGACAGAACCTTCGCCCTCCCGCATGCCGCACAGATATGCCCTCCTGACCATTTGTTGATACCCCAATCCGTTACGATCAAGTATAGGTGATCGGAATCGTCGATTCAAGTATTTTCGGACCTAACGCCGACCCTTTGCCTATCGGTACGTACGTCCAAGGTGCTCCACAATCGCCTGTTTGACCTCCAGAGGATCGATCAGGCCCAAATGGCGGTAGATCACCTCCCCGCCAGGCTTGATCAGCAAGGTATAGGGAATCGCGCCGGGCCAGTCCTTGTCGACCGCCTCGATGAAGGCGTAGATGTCCGTGCCGTCGTAGCGGTAGTTCTTGAAAGACGCATGCTGGTCCTTCAGAAAGGAGAGTACCTTCCTCTCCTTAGCCGCCCCGTCGACACTGATGCTCACCATTTCGAAATCCCGCCGGCGGTACATCCGGTTCATCGTCACGAACTCGGGAAACTCCCTCACGCAGGGCCCGCAATGGGTCGCCCAGATATTGACCAGGCGCAACTTGTCGGTGTCGTTCTTCAGCAAGGCCTTGATACGCCGCAGATCGCTCGGTTTGAGAGTAACCGGCTCCTTGGCCCATCTGGCGAGTGACTCGGCAACCGAGCCGCGCTTCGAGGCCCACTTGATCGAGCAGCCGAAAGTCCTGGTCGTTTGAACCTGGATGGGCTTGCCCGCGAGTAGCGCATCGATCGCATTGTGGGTGTCGCGCGAGGTGACCTTGCTCGCATCACGTTCGTTGTTGTCGATTCGTCCGGCGAAACGGAGCTGGCGCTGCTGGTCGAAGACGAACACGTGCGGCGTCGTCATGGGCCCGTACGCCTTGGAGACCTTCTGGTCGTCCCCGTCGTAGAGATAGGGGAAGTTCCACTGCTTGTCCTTGACGCGGATCTTCATGTCCTCGAGCGAATCGCCCACGTCGGTGTAGCCCAGCTCGTCCAGCCGGACCGCTTTGTCATCGTTGGGCGAGATCGCCACCAGCGCGACGCCCTTGCCCTTGTAGTCGGCTACCAGCTTCTTGAGCCGCGGCTCGTACGCCTGCGCCGTCGGGCAGTGATTGCACGTGAACACGATGACCAGCACCTTGGCGGTGTCGTAGTCTGAGAGCTTGTGAATCTTCCCATCAACACCGGGCAGCGCAAAATCGGGCGCCTTGGCGCCGATCGCCAGGGTCTTGATCTTCTCCGGCGCCGCAATGCCGATGCCGGCAGTGATCAGAACGAACAACGCGACAAGCGATACGAAACGACGGTGCTGACGCATGGGCCATCTCCTCTTCTATTCAAGACCGAAGTCAACTCATGACATGTCCCTAAGCCCCTTGTCATCCTGAGCCAAAGGCGAAGGATCTGGCTACCGACATAGAAGCATCCACAGGTCTCTGCCCAGATCCTTCACTCCGTTCAGGATGACAAAACGGAAGCAGAGCCAATCATGTTCCGTATTATACGGCTTTTCGACCTCACGGTTTGGAAATTGTCGCCTCTTGGCGCCAGCCGGTGGCTTCGATCCGCTGGAATTCCGCCTGAGTATCCTCGCCCTCGTAGAACGAGAGCCAGCCGCGCAGCGTGTGCGTCTGCCCGAGCTCCAGGTCGGGAAACTTCGGGTCCGAATGGAAACAGGGGCAATCCTCGTTCGCCCAGGGCCGGTCGCACCCTTCCCAGGCCGTGATGATCCACCGCTTGCCGTCCTCGGAGCGACAGGCGACGTAAGGATTGGTCAGGACCTTGTTTTCGTTGGTTTGGTCGGCGAATCCGGCCGCCATTTTGGACATGACACAGTTCTGGATACGCAGGCCCGAGAGCGGCTCGGTTGTCCCGTTCTTCATCCACATCTCCATGTGAACCGCCTGTTTCGTGGGCCGTACTTTCACGCCGAAGGCCAGGCCGTTGGGCAACGCCCGCTCGATCTCCAGCCCCCCATCGGACTGCCGCGTCCATTCCAGTTTCTCCAGTTCGATGCCCTGAGCCGACCAGATCGTGTCGATGTGCGTGTGCGCCAGGTAGGTCAGACCCAGATTCGACCAGATCGCCTCGGGGACATCAACCACGACATAGCTGTTCGGATCCCACGGCGTGAACACACTGAACTTCGTCTCCCGCTGAGGGTCGATCGCCCCCTCCAGGAAACCGATCCGAGGGTGACGCCCGCCCGGATAAGGCAATACCAGTAACGGCGCATCGGGTTCCCTCGCGGGGCGATCCGCCGCCAAAATGCTGAATCGCCCTTGCGCCGCCTCGATCTCCCCGGCCGTCAACCCCGTCGCTAAACGCACTTCTTCCGTCGAGAACCGATGATAGACAACCATGTTCCTCAGCCAGTAGTGCATCTCACCCTCGCCATGGGGCCGCCGGGCATTCGGCACCAAGACCGAAAACTCATCCTTCCACTTCAGATCGGTCAACTCCTCAGCCTTGACGAATCTGACAGAATGATCGGCGAACAGCACGCAGTGACCTTTGCCGCCGTGACGTTTTCCTGCCAATAACTCAGGCCCTCCGAAACCGTTCCAGCCTGCATCGCTCTCGAAAACCAAGACGACGTCTGGGTCGCCCTTATGTTTCGCGAGAGGATTCAGGGCATACCCCCAGTCCTCCTCGGACACCAGTGGACACCGATAGGTTCTCCTGAACTCTTCAACGGACTCCCCAGATGCCTTCCGGACCCATTGAGCCAAAAGATCGCACCATGTCTCCGCGGGGGGATACTGCCCTTCGTGATCCTCAGCATACATGCACAGACAGAGTGAAAGTCCCTTGAGGGACGCCTGACATCCTTTGAGGGGATCTGTGCGTCTCTCACCGGAGGCACACATTGGACCAAGGGTGGCAATCAGTACGATCGCCAAGACGATGATAAGAGTTCCCGTTAAACAGGATACTCTGAACTTGGGACGCGATTTATTTTCGGATGTCTCGCTCATGCGTGTCTCTCCACATGGGATCTAGGTCTGCCGTACTGACTACAACTGATTCACATCGGGCAGCTCGGTCGGCTGGCTCGGCTCGACTCTCCACTTCAGGGTCGCGACCGTCTCGGGCGTGACGAATTTGACGGTCCCGCCGACGAGCAGGACGTTGGCGCCCTGGTGGCGGTCGGTGACCATCAGTTCGGCGCCGCCCTGCTGGTTCCATCCCGGCTCGCTCTCGAACAGCAGCACGAGATCGGCCGGGCCGCGCGGGTCGGCGTAGGGATTCATCGCGTAGTGACAGCGCCCCTGCCCTCCCAGGGGACACCGAAAGACCTTCCCGAAGCCCGGACGTTCCGCGAATTCCTCCATCAGCGCGTCGCACCAATCGCGTGGATCGGGCCATTGACCGCCGTTGCCCTCCGCGTAGAGCGTCAGCCCCTGGAACAACTGCTGCAGATGGTCCAGGCACTGCAATCGCTGCTGCGGGTCCTGCGACGGATCGGGGCCAAACAGATAGCCCACGATCATGATCGCCAGCAAGATGCCAAGAAAGATGACAGGGAACGACAGCGCGCTCTTGCGACGCGACATTCTGGAGGATGCTTCATCCATTTCGTATTCTCCTTACGGCCTGAACCGCCAGACAAATCAGGCACACGGGGATGAGCCAGTATCCGAACCGGCTGAAAAGCGTTTCTGTACGATAGACAGGGACCTCGGCGATGACGAAGCCAGGACCTTCGCGGAAATGGTCGCGAACATCCAGTACGGCCCCGCCGGGCGCGATGATCGCACTGATGCCGTTCGAAGCGGCCCGGACGATGGCGAACCGCGATTCAATGGCGCGGTGGATTGTGCTCTGGAAGTGGGCGGTCCGCACCGAGCGCCAGTCGTTGGTCGGAACGACCACGACGCCGGTGGATTCGCGTCCATAACGACGGGAGATATCCGTATAGTTGTCGTCATGGCAGATCATCACCCCGACCGAGACACCATCGATAGTCACGAGCACGGGTTGGCCGTCACCCTTGGGGCTGCTCTCAAAGGGCGTCAGATGGGTCTTCGTATAGCGTCCCAGCACGGTCCCGTCGGAGTCAAGAAATGCGACACGATTCTCCCCACTGCGAATGTCCAGGTAACCGACGGCAAGATAGACGCCATGCGCGCGGGCCAACGGAACGAACTGTTCGAAGGGATCGTGTTCGGAGTCATCAAAGAGGGCAAACGCCGTTTCCGGCGAGACGATCAGTCGCGCCCCCTGATTGGCGGCTTCCGCCAAGGGCTCGGCGTACAGCCTGGCAAACCCACTCTCATGACCCGGGTCGCCATGCTCGCGGTCAAAGACCCAACCCAACGCCGCGACCTTCAGATGCTGCGTGGGCTCCTCTCTGAGAACGACGAAATCCATTGCCACGACTGCCGCACCGACCGCGACCAGAGCGATCAGGCCAGTCACCCTCCGGCGTTTCTCTCGAATCACCAGAACCGCCAGCGCCTGCGCCGTCCCGAGCACGAACAGAATCCCCGCCATCCCTGTCACGGCGGCAAAGGCAATCGCCCGCGGATAGGCGGACCAACAGCGCGCCAGCGACTGGGCCGTTCCCCACATGGGCAACGCCGTGATGGTTGTCCAGTCCACCAGAGCCAATAGCGCACCGAATGCGAAGCATGCGAAGACATTCTGTGGAAGGGTCGCACGCCAGGAAATGACCACCATCGCCATGAGCAAGACAACAAAGTAGAGCACGAGAATCAAGCTGATCAGGGGCGGCAGTTGCAGGATCAGGAACTGAGGTGTCACGTACCCTAGCCCCAGAAGAAGGCCCGTGTGAAGACACTCCCGCCAGCGCACTATGTGAGGCAGTGTAATGAGCAAAGGAACGAATGCAATCGCTTGCAGAGGCGAGGCAAGGGGGAAGACACCCGGAAGCGTCAACAACAGCCCCGTCATCAGACCAGCCAACGGGAGATGCCGCTGATCCCATGCAAACCGATATCGATCGCCCCAATTCATCAGTCCTTCTCCGCGAAGAGTTTGCGTAGGATACCGATCAGGGTGCGGGGTTCGAAGTAGCTGGCAGGCAGGCGGAGGTAGGCCGTTTTCGTATCGGGGATGCGCAGCTTGCCCTGGACGTTGGCGAAGAGGGCATGGACCTGCTCGCCCGGCTCGGTCTTGAAGGAGAAGACCAGATCCATATCCTTCGAGGAGTCCGGCTTCGAGATCGCGATGCTGCGGATATCCCATTTGGCGGCCGCGATGCGCAGCTCGGCGATCTCCAGTAAGGAGGCTACGTCGGGAGGCAATGGACCATAGACGTCGGCCAGTTCGGCCTCGATCTGCTTGAGATCCCCCACCGTTCGGGCAACCGCGATCTTGCGGTACGCGTCCATACGCTGGCGATCGATGGGGATGTAGTTCTTCGGAATGTAGGCGGCGAACCCCAGATCGATGTTCGCCGTCGGGATCGGCTCGGTCTTCTCGCCTTTCATCTGGCGCACGGCGTGGGCGAGCAGATCGCAGTACATCTGGTAGCCCACCATCTGGATGTGGCCCGACTGCTCGGGGCCCAGGATATTGCCCGCCCCGCGAATCTCCAGGTCGCGCAGCGCGATCCGGAAGCCCGCGCCGAGATGCGAGTACTCCTCGATCGCCTTGAGCCGCTTGGCCGCCACCGGAGTGATGGGTCGCGCATTGGGCATGAGCATGTAGGCGTATGCCCGGTGCTTGTAGCGTCCCACCCGCCCGCGCAACTGGTGCATCTCGGCCAACCCAAACCGGTCGGCGTCGTTGACAAAAATCGTATTGGCGTTCGGGATGTCCAGCCCTGACTCGATGATCGTCGTACAGACCAGCACGTCGGTCTCGCCCACGACAAATCGGATCATCGCGTCCTCCAGCTCGCGCTTGGCCATCTGGCCGTGGGCGATATCGATCTTCGCGTCCTTGGCGAGTCGCCGGATCTCCCAGGCCTTCTTCTCGATCGACTTGACGCGGTTGTGCAGGAAGAAGACCTGCCCCTGGCGGTTCAGTTCGCGATAAATCGCCTTTCGGATCAGTTCGGGACTGTACGTTGTCACCTGGGTCACGATGCTGCGCCGATCCAGCGGCGCTGTCGTCAGCGAACTGATGTCCCGCAGGCCGAGCAGCGCCATGTGGAGCGTCCGCGGGATCGGCGTGGCGGTCAGCGTCAGGATATCCACATTGACCCGCATCTGCTTGAGCCGTTCCTTGTGCTCAACGCCGAACCGCTGCTCCTCGTCGATGATCAACAAGCCCAGATCCTTGAAGGCGACGTCTTTGCTGAGGAGTCGGTGCGTGCCGATCACGATGTCCACCTTGCCCGACCTGGCGCGGGTGACGATCTCTCGAGCCTGGCGGGCAGTCTTGAAGCGATTGAGCACCTCGACCCCAACCGGGAAATCGGCGAACCGCTCGGCAAACGTCCGGGCGTGCTGGACCGAAAGCACCGTGGTGGGAACCAGAACCGCGACCTGCTTGCCCCCCTCGACCGCCTTGAAGGCGGCCCGCATCGCCAGTTCGGTCTTGCCGTACCCGACATCACCGCAGAGGAGTCGATCCATCGCGGTCGGCTGTTGCATGTCCCCTTTGATCTCGCCGATCGCGGTGATCTGATCGGGCGTCTCCTGGTATGGGAACGACTCCTCGAACTCCATCTGCCAATTCGAATCGTCCTCGAAAGCGATGCCGCCGACCGCCTGGCGCTTGGCCTGAACGTCGAGCAGTTCGGCCGCCAGGTCGCGCACCGACTGCATCACCTTCTCTTTCTGCTTCTGCCAGCGTTTCGTGCCGACCTTGCTGAGGGTCGGACGTTTCGGGCTCGTACCGATGTACTTCTGGATCAGAGCGATGTTCTGAACCGCCACCTGGATCTTTGTATGCGCGGCGTACTCGATCGTCAGGTACTCGGCTTTGCCCCCCCGCTCTTCGATCGTCTCAGTCCCCAGGAACTTGCCGATCCCATACGATGCGTGGACCACGAAATCGCCCGGCTGCAAATCCGCGAGCGTATCGACCGGCGCGGTGGCGCGCACGGGTCGCTGGCGGCGGCGCAGGGCGTACTGGCCGAACAACTCGTGATGGCTGACCACGATCGTGTTGAGCGATTCGACGACGAAGCCCTGATGGACGTAGCCCAGGGGCAGCTCGAAACGACGCGGGATGTCGGTGTTGATCTCTCTGATGATCTCGCCGACGCGCTGCGCTTCGGCAGGGCTCTCGCAATAGAGCAGGACGCGTTTGCCCTGCTTGGCCCGCTCGACGAGGGCCTCCAGCGCCGCTTTGTGACCCGCCCAGAGCGAGGTCGCCTTGCGCTCGAACTGCTGAACACTCTTGACACCCAGTTTGAAGGAGCCTTCGGGATCGT
>JANQFY010000232.1 GCA_028277585.1 Sedimentisphaerales bacterium | reverse complement strand
CGTCGATCCCGTGATGCAGCCTGCGACGTTCCTGCTGGCGGTTCTCGGGCGACTGCCTGTCCTCCTGGGCGGGCAATGGACAACGACTCCGCCCGAACTGTATAGCTATCTGCCCTCGATGAGTGTGGCGGTTCTCTGGAGCCTGCTGGCTCTGGCGGTCGTCTTGATTCCCTTGATTCTGTTGCCCTTGCTGCGGGCGAACCGTCGCATTCGGTTCTGGCTCGCGGGGATGTACGCGGCCGCCTTGCCCGTCTGCGCGACGATCCCGATGAGTCGAGCCCTTCTCTTCGTCGCCGTGGGAGCCTTCGGACTGATCGCCGAGTGTATCGGTGTTTCGCGCAGTTTGTCGGAGATCCCCCGGATAGGATCTCACAGACGCCGCCTGCTAGGCCTGTTGATTCTAGGGCTCTTTATGGTGCATTTTCTCTGGGCGATTGTGGCGCGCGGCTGCGTCCCCAAAGTGACATGGAAAGCGCAGCGGCAGTTCAACAAGACTCTATCAATCGGCCTTTTCCACCGCCTATCTGCCGATCAGGATCTGGTGGTCATCAACGCTCCCAATCCGGCGGCGTATCACTACGATCCCTTCTGGGCCGCCCATCACGGTAACGCGCTGCCCGGGGGGATTCGGGTCTTGACGCCTGGATACGGGCCGATGGAGATTATCCGCACGGGGCCGCGGCGGTTGGTTATCCGATCGATTTCGCAGAGCCTCTTCGATTGCCAGGCAGGGCGTCGGTCGAGCCCCGTGTTCTTCTATCGCGCCCTCAGCGACATGCGGGGAGAGGGCAGGCCCTTCACGGCCGGATCGCGTATCGACCTGCCCCGACTGACGATCGAGATCCTCTCGGTGAATCAGCGGGGGCTTCCCACCGAAGTTGCCTTCGAGTTCGAGGCGATTCTGGAAGCTCGCACGCTGCGCTGGCTCTGGTGGAACTGGAACCGCGGGCATTTCGTTGTGTTTCGCCCCCCAGCGATCGGGCGGAGCATCTGTCTAGCCGGTCCCTTCTGAGCATCGCCGCCTCTGCCGAAGTGAGCGGAAATGTCCCCTAATCCCCGATCAAGCCGGTCTTTCCTCCAGATTGGCGTTCACCTGTGGGCCGATGCGCCTTATAATGCCGCCTCTGAAAGACTGGAACCACGGAATTATGAGCCGAACGAAGAGAGATATTGAGATAGATGAGCAGATCTACCAGCTCAGTACGCTGGTGGCGGGGACGTTCTCACTGCAGGAGGTCCTGGATCGTCTGGCGG
The DNA here is from genome assembly GCA_028277585.1 of Sedimentisphaerales bacterium. Classification (GTDB taxonomy): domain Bacteria; phylum Planctomycetota; class Phycisphaerae; order Sedimentisphaerales; family Anaerobacaceae; genus Anaerobaca. The sequence goes on along the minus strand of JANQFY010000232.1, from coordinate 11,315 downwards.
CCGCGGCGGTGAAAATCGTCGGCGCCAGGGCCTGCTCGATTCGCCTGTTGGATGAGGAAACCAACGATCTGAAGATGCGCAGCACGCATGGGCTCAGTGAGGAGTATCGCAACAAGGGTGCTGTGACCAAGGACGATGAGGTGATTCGGGCCGCCTTCGCCGGGGAGGCGGTTGTGATCGATGATATGCGGGTCGACAGCCGCATTCAGTATCGCAGCGCCACCGCGCAAGAGGGGTTGGTCAGCCAGTTGACAGTCGCGATGCAGTTTCGGAACAACCCGATCGGTGTCTTGCGTCTCTACAGCCCCCGAGCCAAGGGATTTCACGCCGACGCGGTTCCGCTGGCGCGGGCCGTGGCTTCGCAATGCGCGCTGGCGATCACGAACGCCAAACTCTACGCCGAGGCGATCGCCGGGCAGCGGATTGCCGAGCAGATGCGGCTGGCCGGGCTGATTCAGCGGCGAATGATCTCTGAGAAGGCTCCCGAGATCAAGGGGCTGGACGTTGCGGCCAAGTACATTCCCTGCTTCGATGTCGGCGGCGATTTCTACGACTTCCTACCCATCGGCGAAGGGCGTCTGGTTGTGACGATTGCCGATGTGATCGGCAAGGGGGTCCCGGCGGCGATTATGATGAGTTGGTTTCGCGGTGCTGTGCACGCGTATACCGAGGGTTTTCGCGGCGTCCTTCGGGATATCGGCTCGGCGGCCGAGCTGAACGGTCGTCTCAGGACGATCATTCGAACGAAGAACGCGGTGGAGAACTTCAACAAGATGGCATGCGTTGAATGTCGCGAGGGCGAGTTCATCACGCTGTTCTATGCCACCATCGACACGGTCGAGAAGACCATCACCTATTGTAGCTGCGGACATGAACCGACCGTGCTGGTCCGCGATGGGCGGATTCAGGAGTTGACCAAGGGAGGGCTCGTGCTGGGCGTGGACCCTCAGGCTCAGTATGAGGTCGATACCGTTCAACTTCAGGATGGTGATTGCCTGCTCTTCTATACGGACGGGTTGGTCGACGCGATGGACTTCAATAACGAGACCTGGGGCCGCGATCGGATGCTCGAGGCGGTCAGGCGGTTCACCGATTGCCCGGCTGATCACGTGATTCGCAACATCCTCGGGTACCGCCGTCGATTCGCCGGGCTGGCTCGGCAGGTTGATGACACCAGCGTCATTGCAGTCAAGCTTGGCCCGCCCCGCAAGTCGGGAGAGAGCTGCGAATGTGATTGCGAAGACGAAGAGAAGCGTTCGGACGTGGATCCCTTGGCCTGACGAGGTTTGGTGATGACACATTATGTGGTGACGATTGACGGTCCGGCCGCGAGCGGCAAGAGCACGGTAGCTCGCCTGCTGGCTGAGCGACTGGACGCTGTGTTCCTGGACACCGGGGCGATGTATCGCGCCGTCACCTGGGCGGCGCTGGAGGACGCGGTGGATTTCGACAATCCCGAGCGGCTGGCTTCCGTCATCAACGCCCACACGTTTGCTTTCGAACCGGCTGCGGGCGTGATGAAGACGTTCGTCGACGGAACCGATGTCACGAATTCGATCCGGGACCCTGAGTTGACCGCCAACGTTCGACATGTTGCCGCCTCGGAGACGATGCGTGCGCGACTGGTCGAGATGCAGCGTGAGTTTGCCGCTCAACACGGGCGCGTGGTCACGGAGGGACGCGATCAGGGGACCGTCGCGTTCCCCGACGCGGCGGTGAAGTTCTATCTGGTCGCCGACGCGGCCGAGCGGGCCCGACGGCGGGGGACGGAGCTTGAGGCGGCCGGGGCGGAGGTGGAGCTCGAACAACTGAGGAAAGTCATCGAAGCGCGGGACGAAAGCGACGAGCGGCGCGCCGTCGGGCCGCTGAAGCCGGCCGACGATGCGATTCTCATCGACACGACCCGTCTGACGATCGACGAAGTCATCGAGCGAATGCTTGGGAGCATGGAGTGATGATCTCCAGAGAGAAGTTGGGCATGACGTGGTATTGGGTCGCGCGCTTCCTCTGCCAGATGTTCACCCTGATGTGTTTCCGCTATCGCGTCTATGGGCGGCGCAACATTCCCTCCAAGGGCGGTTTCATCCTGGTCGCCAACCATCAGAGCTTTCTGGATCCGATCTTCTGCGGGATCGGGGCGACGCGCCCGCTCACGTACATGGCCCGGGATTCGCTGTTCACCTCGCCGATCTTCGGAGGCATGATCCGTTCGGTTCGCGCGATTCCCCTTTCACGGGACAAGGCGGACATCAGCACGATGAAGCTGGTGATCGCTCGACTCAAGGCGGGCGAAGGGGTCTGTCTTTACCCGGAGGGCACCCGAACGTATGACGGCCGCATCACCGCGTTCAAAGCGGGTTTTGGGCTGCTCTGCCGCCGTTCCAAAGCGCCGGTCGTCCCCGTGCTGATTGACGGGTCCTACGAATGCTGGCCGCGGCAGAAAAAACTTTTCTCCTCCGGTTCGATCCTGGTCCGGTTCGGCACGCCCCTGGCGCCCGAGCAAGCCCGCACGATGAGTAACGAAGATCTGGCCGATTGGGTCACTGGCACGTTACGCCGGATGCAGCATGAGGCGCGCCTCCAGCAAGGCAAGCAGCCCTATATCTACACCGAGGAAGCGGAATCCGCTGAATCCAGCGCCGTCGAGTGAGAGACCCATCCCCCGCGTGAGGGGCCGCCGCGCATCAACCCTTTCTTCTGCCATTTCGCGATCAACCTGTCTGGATTCGGGGCATTCTTCTGCCGATAAAGACTGAGGCTGTTGGCAAGGAGATGAGAAGGACGGTTGCATTTCGAATGAGATTCTGGTACAAATGGGAATACCAAGGGACATGGTTATCGGGTCTGTAGTCGCCGGAACATGCCGCCTAAGGCTGGGGCGGCCTGGATGGCGCGATTTGGATGTTGGGGAAAAGACTGCGCCTCTTATGCGTTGTCCGAGGGTGTATTGTAGGTGGGGGGTGAGGAGGATGGGCCAATCACAAGCCTTGTCGGGTAGGGTCTGCCCATTTTCCGCTCAGTGCATGTCACACGAAGGGGAGGTGAAGGTCCGCATTTGACGATCGTTGCGTTTCGGGGGGGGAAGAATCCGAGTATTGCTGCCGCTCATTATGGTCCTCTGTGGACGGAGGATCGCGATGTGGTGGGCCGTGTTTCGGCGTGTGACCGAAGCCGGAACTCTAGTCTCTTTGCTGATAGAACCAGGTGGAGAATCGTGGGCGACCTTGTCGACGAACCGCTTCCTTGGGGAAGGGAGGTCACGGACAGGTAACGAATTGAGCGATCCAATGGCATTCGAACAGAAGAAGTGTGATTGTGGTCCCAGCACTCGTGGAGGACAAGTATTATGAGAAGACAGATGTGGTTTGTTGCGGCGATATGCGTCGCGATGTCATCGGCTGCTTTCGCCGGAATGGTGCACCAGGATTGGGATACCAGTGTCAGCGGCAGCCGTCAGGCGATCATCGATTTCCTGGAGGACTTGGTCAATCCGACGACTCCCCCCGACCTCGAAGAGGTCATCGATGAGAGCTTCTATGTTGGCAGCAAGGACAACTATGTCGCCAAGTTCTATGGTTGGCTTACCGTCCCGGAGACCGGCACGTACCAGTTCCATTATTCCAGTGACGACCACGGCATGCTCTATGTGAGCCAGGATGAGGAAATGGCCAACGCCGTGGAAGTGGCTTACGTCGAAGGCTGGGCGGCCCCCGGCGAATGGAACAAGTTCCCCGATACGCAGCACTCTGAGCCGATGGAACTGCGGAAGGGCCAGGTCATGGCCGTCATGGCGTTCTTTCGGGAAGGCGGTGGTGGTGACAACATGGATATCGGCTGGACGGGCCCGGGCCTGAGCGACGACATCACGAACCCGACCTATCTGACCGACTACATCACGCATCTCGCGCCTCCCCCGGCCCAGGCCCGACGCCCGGTTCCTGAAGCCGAAGCCGTGGATGTGCCCTATGATACGGATCTGAGTTGGTCGTCCGGCGTGTTCGCGGCGACCCACGATGTCTATTTCGGCGATAACTTCGATGACGTCAACGCGGCCACGCGAACCGATCCGAGAGGTGTACTGGTCAGCGAGGGTCAGACTGTAGAGAGTTTTGACCTCGGCATCCTGGAGTTCGGTATGACGTACTACTGGCGCATTGACGAGGTCAATGCTCCGCCGACCAACACCGTCTATAAGGGCAAGATCTGGGAGTTCACCGTGGAGCCCTTCACGTACGCGATCGAGGGCGTCATTGCGAGCAGCAATGCGGCTTCCGACGCCGCGTCCGGTCCCGAGAAGACAGTCGACGGCTCGGGTCTGAACGCCGAAGGCCAGCACTCCACTGACGCCGAGGACATGTGGCTGGGTGTTCCGGCCGGCGCCGATCCGGTCTATCTCATGTATGAGTTTGACCTGATCTACAAGCTGCACGAGATGGTGGTCTGGAACTACAACGAAGAGTTCGAACTCATGCTCGGCTTCGGTCTCAAGTCCGTCTCCGTCGAATACTCCGTGGACGGCGAGAACTGGACCGTTCTTGGTGATGTCGAGCTGAATCAGGCGACGGCCCGATCCGAATACACCGCCAACTCGACGGTTTCGTTCGGTGGTGTGGCGGCCAAGTTCGTCAAACTGACGGTCAACAGCAACCAGGGCTTCCTGCCGCAGTACGGTCTGAGTGAAGTCAAGTTCATGCAGATCCCGGCCCATCCGCGCCAACCGGAGCCGGCCGACGGCGCCGCCGATGCGAATGTCCTCACGGCACTCACTTGGCGGTCCGGCCGTGATGCGGTTTCGCATGACGTGAGCCTTGGCACCGATCCTGAGGCGCTGGAACCGGTTGGCACGGTGGATGTACCGAGTCTAGTTCCTGCGGCGTTGGATTTGGAGACGACCTACTACTGGCAGGTGACGGAAGTCAACGAAGCCGACGCCGTTCCGGCGTGGGTCGGAAGTGTCTGGAGCTTCACCACGCAGGCTTCCCGCGTGGTTGACGATTTCGAAGGTTACAACGACGACATCGACGCGGGTGGGACCATCTTCCAGACCTGGGTCGACGGATATCAGATCGACGAGAACGGCGCGACGGTTGGCAATCTCGAAGCCCCGTTCGCCGAGCGGACCGTGATTCGTGCCGGCAAGCAGTCCATGATCATGACGTATGACAATTCCGGCGCCAGCTATTCGGAAGCCACGGCGAACGTAGCCGATCTGCCGATTAGCCAGGATTGGACCAAGGGCGCCCCGACGGCGCTGGTGCTGTGGGTCCGTGGTGCTCTGGACAATGCGGCCGCCGATCAGTTGTACGTGAAGATCAACGGGACCAAGGTGGTCTTCGCCGACGGCGTTTCCGTCCCCATCTGGAAACAGTGGACGATCGACCTGGCCGGCATCAACGTGAGCAATGTCACTTCGCTGACGATCGGTGTCGAGGGCAATGGCGCCGGTGTTCTCTACGTCGACGAGATCGCCCTGTACCGGATCGCCCCGGCCGCGGCTGAGCCCGGTGACGATCCGAGCCTGGTGGCCCATTGGAAGCTCGATGAGACCGAAGGTCTGGTCGCCGCCGACAGCAGTGGCTATGGCAACGACGGTACGCTGATCGGCATGGAAGGCACCGAATGGACGACCGGGATGTTGGGCGGCGGTCTGGAGTTCAGCGGCGGTCAATACGTTGACTGCGGCAATGGCCCGAGCGTGCAACTGTCCGGCAGCGTCACGATTTCAGCGTGGGTCAAGATGAGCCCGAACAACGCGGACGCCTACATGGGCATTGGTGGTCGGCTCAAGACCGCCCCGTACCGAGGGTTCTCGCTTGTCCGTCACAGCTCGAACGTGTTCCGTCTCTGGGCCGACAACGGCGGGGGCGACATTGCGGGCTTCGATGCCAGCAGTGATACCACCTACACCGACACCGAATGGCATCACATCGCCGGTGTGGTCGACGGCGGCACGTCCTCCTTGTATGTCGACGGCGTCATGCAGGCCAAGCAAGGGGCTGTGAACCTGCAGGACAGCGGTGAGTTCGCCCACATCGGTAGACAGTACAGTGGACTCGATGATCGCTATTGGAATGGCATCATCGATGATTTCCGCATCTACTACCGGGCGCTGTCCGCTCAGGAAATCGCGGACATGTAGGACTGTTCTTCCCAGGGAAGAACCAACTGCGTCAAACAAAGGCGTCCCACGTTCGCGTGGGTCGCCTTTTCTCATGTACCAGTGGCTGGCTCATGCCCTTGGGGCCTGAGGCAGAGTCTCACGTTGGGGTTCGGGGTCTACACTGGAATCGAACAGACGATTCGGTTCCGAAAGGCCGCCCCAAGGCGGACGGCCGGTCGCTACTGTGATTGGCCCGTATGAATAAGGGGTATTCTTCTGCCGATAGAGACGTAAGTCATCGGGAAAGAGGCCAGAAGTACGGTTGCATCCCGGGCTTGATTCTGGTAGAAATGGGACAGGCAGGGAACACAGTTATCGGGTCTGTCGGCGTCGAAACGTCGCCTGCGGCTGAGGCGGGCGGAGCGGCGTCATTCGAGATTTCGGGGGCAGGGCGCGGATATTATGTGTTGTTTGAGGGTGCATTGCGGACGGGGGGCAACGAGGACGGGCCAGTCGCAAGCCTCATCGGGTCGGGTCTGTCCATTCATCGCGACGCATCTCTCATGCGGAAAGGAGGTGGCTCGGCGACCCTTCTTCATGTGATTCTTCGCGAGGAAGGTTCGGCCCGGATGACCCATATCAGTGGCTCACAGAGACGGTCGGAGGTGGTGACCCGACCATTATGCGGAGGGTAGGGCTTTGGCGTGTGGCCGAAGCGTTATCTCATGGAACGTTTTCTTGAAGAGGAGAATGGTCATGTGGAAGCAATCGGTAGGTGTGATTCTCGTTGCCATCGTGCTGGCCCTGGCGCTGACGGGTCCGACGTACGGCGGTTTCGATGCACTGTCAGATCCGGATATCGTTGGCTGGTGGGAGTTCAACGAAGGCGAAGGGACGCTGGCGGTCGATGCGACGGGCAATGGCAATGACGGCACACTCGAAGGCGGCGCCGAGTGGGTGCCCGGCGTCTACGGTACGGCGATTAACTTCAACGGCGCCGATGCCTACGTGGGTACCGAAAGCAGTCTGCTCGACAACGCCCAGGATTTCACCATGTGCGGGTGGGTCATGGCGCGCAACGCCTCATCCGGCCGTATTGGACTCTTCGGCCAGAACGATCTGGTCGAGATGGGATTCATGAACGGCAACGTCGAGGTCTGGACCTCCGCGACGGGCACGACCAATACCGCCTGGACCTTCCCGGATACGGAATGGCATCACGTTGCGGTTGTCGATCAGGATGCCGCGATGCTGATCTACATCGATGGTGTTGAGGAAGCCAGCGGTTCCGGTGGTACGCACGGGACCTCCAGCTACCTGTTCAACATTGGCGGCGGCGGTGTCTGGGATGCCACCGGCAACTGGTTCGACGGTCAGATCGACGACGTCGGGCTCTTCCTTCGCGCTCTGACGCAGGAAGAGATCCAGACGGTCATGCTGGGGCTTTCCGACCCACTGCAGGCCTCGGCGCCGGCTCCGGCCGACGAAGCCATCGACATTCCTCGTGACACTGATCTGAGTTGGACATCGGGCGAAGAGGCGACCAGTCACGATGTCTATTTCGGCACGTCTTTCGAGGACGTCAACGACGGTGCAGGCACGCTGGTCAGCGGCGGTCAAAGCGCCACAACACTTGAGATGGACCGTTTGGAGTTTGGCCAGACCTACTACTGGCGCGTCGATGAACTGGGCGGTCCCGAAGGCACCGTCAAAGGTGAGGTCTGGAGCTTCACCGTCGAGCCGTTCGCCTATCCCATCGCGAACATCATCGCCACGAGCAACGCGACCTCGAATGAAGGGGAAGGGCTTGAGAACACCGTCAACGGCTCTGGAATCAACGCTGACGATCAGCACTCGACCAACAGTTCCGACATGTGGCTGGGTAAGCCGGGCGCTGATCCCATGACGCTTCTCTACGAGTTCGACACTGTCTACAAGCTCCACGAGATGCAGGTCTGGAACTACAACGTGATGTTTGAGCTGCTCCTGGGCTTCGGACTCAAGGATGTCATGGTAGAGTACTCCGAGAACGGCGAGGACTGGACGGTCCTGGGCGATGTCGTCTTCAATCAAGCGACAGCGACATCCACCTATACCGCCAATACCACCGTGGCGTTTGATGGCGTCGCGGCCAAGTATGTCAGGATCACGGTCAGCAGTGGTTATGGCATGATGGGCCAGTTCGGTCTTAGCGAGATCCGCTTCCTGTACATTCCCGTCCAGGCGCGCGAACCGCAGCCAGCCGATGGGGACACCGACGTTTCCGTGGCGACGGCGCTGAGTTGGCGGGCCGGTCGCGAGGCCGCTTCGCATGAGGTGTCGCTGGGCACCGATCCCGAGGCGCTCGCCTCGGCCGGTACGGTTAGCGTCCCGACGCTGACGCCGGCGGTCCTGGATCTGGAAACGACGTACTACTGGCAGGTCACGGAAGTGAACGATGCCGAGGCGGTCACCGCCTGGGTCGGTGGCCTCTGGAGCTTCACCACGGAACTGTACCTGGTTGTCGACGACTTCGAGAGCTACATCGACGACGAGGGCGGTCGGATCTATGAGACCTGGATCGATGGCTACGGTGTCAACAGCAATGGCTCGACCGTTGGGCATCTCGAATCGCCGTTCGCCGAGCAGGATATCGTCAAGAGCGGCGCCCAGTCGATGCCGCTGTTCTACAACAACGCCGGCGCTCCCGTCTCCGAGGCGGAGATTTCCCTGACTCAGAACTGGACCGAGAGCGGCGTTAAGACCCTCTCGCTGCAGTTCCACGGCGCCGGGGACAACACCGGGACCTTGTATGTCAAGATCAATGGCACGAAGGTGCCCTATGACGGGGCTGCGACGGACATCGCCAAGGCCCAGTGGCAGGTCTGGAATATTGACCTCTCGACCGTCGGTGGGAACCTGAGCAATGTCACGTCGCTGATCGTTGGCATCGAGGGCGCCGGGGCCGAGGGCGTCATCTACGTCGATGACGTTCGTCTGTATCCGAAGACGCCGGAGTTCATCACGCCGGTGCAGCCGGACGCGGCCGGGCTCGTGCTCCACTATGCGTTCGACGACGGCGCCGGCATGACGGCGGCCGATTCGTCGGGCAACGGCAACACGGGTACCCTGGATGGCGATCCGACCTGGATCAGCGGCGTCTCGGGCGGCGCGCTCGATTTCGACGGCACCCGCGACTATGTTGACAGCGGCGCCAGCCTGCTCAACGAGCTGACCGAGTTCACCATTGCCTTCTGGGTCAAGGGTGATCTGTCGATCGCCAACAACAGCGGGCTCGTGGGTCAGAACGACTGTGTGGAGTACGGCGCCAACAACAGCAACAACATCCATCTCTGGTCTGCTGGTGGTGGTTCCGTCGATCTCACCTGGCGCTATGAGGGCGCGGACGAATGGCATCACCTCACGGCGGTCGGCGACGGCACCGCGCTGACCATCTATCTGGATGGCAAGCCCGCGGCGACCGGTGGCAGCCCGATCGATGCCAACTATGGGACTTCCACCTACAACCTCAACGTCGCCGGAGGCGGCATCTTTGGAGCGGTGGACAATTGGTTCACCGGGCAACTGGATGAGGTCTACGTCTACCAGCGTGCTCTCAGTGCTGCTGAGGTTGCTGGCCTGGCGGGTCGGACCGAGCCGGTCGCCCAGGAGTTCTGAGGAACTTCTGTTGCTGTAGCACGGTAGGACGGCGGATGGCTTGCTTCGTCCGGCGTTTGCCGAATCAGTAGTTCAATCGGGGCCTGTGTCGATTTGGCACAGGCCCCTTTTCCTTGGTCCGTACGGTGGGCTGGGCGCCGCTGAATACGGTGGATTCGGTCCAAGCGGATGCGAGTGATTTGGCTTGGCGGCTGACGTTCTGTATGATTTGGGTGGAGTATCGTTTGACGGATGGTTCATGGCTTGCTTTTGGGGGATTAGCACGGACCCGAACAAGCGGGGAGCGTTCACGCCTGAGATAGGACTGGTGCTGTCATGGGCGGAAACAGTCATACTGTCGAGACGTCGCCCGAAGTCGAGGGCGAGATCGGCCATTTCGGTCTGGAAGCGTGGTGGTTCGCCACGTTCTCGAGGTCCGAACGCGTCTACATCGAGAAGACCTATCAGCATCCCGGGTTGCTCACCGTTGCGCGACCTCTGACAACCGGCAGCGGACCCTCTGTCTATGAGAGCGCCCCGGCGCTGCTGACGGCGGTGGCCAACCAACTGAGCACCTGCGCTCAAGAGCGGGACATGGCTCTGCGTCTCCTGACGAAAGCTGAGGAGCGGGCGCAGACCGAGAGCGATGCATTGGCGCTACACCTCGCCTATGACGGAATGATCCGTTTGCACGATCGCTGGAAGGAGCAATACCCCGACGCTCTCGATGCGGTGTTTGCCGCCTGTTTCAAGCAGGTGAGAATCGCTGAGCAGGTGGCTCGAAGGCTCCACAGTCGGTATCCGATGCGGCCGCTGCCGACGCATATCGGATACGAGATGATGGTGACGATGCTCGTCGATGTGGAGAACTACGACCGCGCCATCGACGCGTGTCGACAGGCTCGACTCGAGGGTTGGCCCGGCGACTGGACCGCGCGGATCCAGCAATTGGCCAAGGATTCGGGCAGCCCCGTACGGTATATCTCATCCTCCGGGATGACCCAGATCTGATCCACTCTTCTGCAGCGTTGCACCCCATCGTCCCACCCGGATCAGGGTGCGCCTCCCCAGAATTCCGTTGTACGGCGGAAGCCTAGCGGATATCGTTCATTTCCAAGGCCGATGCGTTGGTCGGCTCATGCCCGCTCGTTGAGGATTGTATGTTTCGGAGGGCGGGCTAAGAGGAGACGCCGGTATAGAATTGCTCGAGGTCCCCATGTCGCATACATTGTCACGCGTTCGTATGGCGAAGGCCATGACCTTTCTGGTGGTTTTCTGTTGGCTGGGGATGGTATGCCCGGCCGTCGGGGCGAGTCACGTGATTCCGGCGCCTGCATCCATTCAGCAGGGCGAGGGTGATTTCCTGCTGACGCCGGAGACCCGGATCGTCGCGCACGGCCCGGCGTGGATCGAGGCGGCCAAACTGATTGACGCGCTGACGCCCGCGACGGGTTTCGTGCTGCGCGCCTCGGCGTCCCGGCCTGCCGACGCCTCGACGATCGAGCTTTCGCTGAAAGGTGATGTCACGAAACTCGGTGAAGAAGGTTACACGCTCGAAGTGACGCGCGAGCGTGTCACG
>JANQFY010000162.1 GCA_028277585.1 Sedimentisphaerales bacterium | reverse complement strand
GCGTCGTGAAGCTCCAGACGGGGCCTTCCCAGAGGCTGATCACTTCAGCATTGTTGACCTCGTCAACCTTCCAGGCGTAGGCCGTTCCGAGGTCGAGCGTCCCCGGATTGTAGCTGGCAACATCGACGCTGCCGGCCATTTCCATGGAATCGGCGTCGGCGCCCAGGTACACGTCGTGGGTCTCTGCCTCACGGCCTGTACGCCAGGTCAGCATCGTCGCGACGCTGACGTCGCCGGCGCCGTCGGCCGGCTCCGGCTCACGGGCGGCCGCCGGGATCTGGAGGAACTGCACCTCGCTCAGACCATACTGAGGCAGAACGCCGAAGTTGGTGTTGACCGTGATCCTGACGAGTTGGGCCGCCACGCCGTCGAAGTCGACCGCCGTGTTCGCCGTGTAGCTGGTCGTGGCCGTCGCCTGGTTCAGCTCGATATCACCGAGGGCCGTCCACTCGGCGCCGTCGGTCGAATACTCGATCGTGACATTCTTGAGTCCAAAGCCCAACACCGGCTCGAACTGAACGTTGTAGTTCCACACCAGCATCTGGTGCAACTTGTAGACCTGCCCCAGATCGTACTCCAGCGCGACCGGATCGTCACCGACAGGCAATCCGAGCCACATGTCGGCATTCATCGTCGAGTGCTCACCGGCCTCATTGAGACCCGAACCGTCGACCGTCCTCTCAGGTCCCACGCCCGGATCGGAGGTCGTCGTCGCCGTCGCGGTGACGCCTTCCACGACATAGGCGAACGGCTCAACCGTGAAGCTCCAGACCTCGCCCTGGAAGATCGTGCCGCCGGAAAGGACCTCGTCGATGCGCCAGTAATAGGTCAGGCCAAACTCCAGACGCGGCGCGACAAACTCCAGGCCGCTCTGCCCCTGGCTGAGCAATACGTCCTTCGGGTTGGCGCGACTGGCGGTGTTGACGTCCTCGAAACTGGTGCCCAGGTACACATCGTGCGCCGTGGCGCCTTCGCCCGGCTCCCAGGATAGCGTCGTATCGCGCGGCACATCGACAGCGTCCTTCTCGGGGCTGGGAGAGCGTGCCGCTTCCGGAGGCGTAGCCAGAATGATGTCGACGAACATGATCTTGGAGTTCTGGGCGTCTGCGTCCGCGGTAATTGTCAGACGACCATCCGCCACCTCCACCGTCAGTTCCCATTCGTCGAAGTTGTCCTGCCCGTCTTCGTCCTCGACGCGCATGCCTTCGACCAGGAAGTGGTTGACCTGGTCGGTGTGATTGGAGTCACCACCTACGAGAAAGAGATTGTAGATACCATTCTCGAGCTCGATCTCCCAGATCGCCGCGGCCCCCTTCTGGAGGTGGTTACACGTATCGTAACGCTGATCAGGAGCGGTGGCGTTGTTGCGATCACGGGCATCGCCTGTGATGTCCTTGTCCCAGCCATAGCTCCAGCCGTTCCCGCGGTCTCCGAAGACCTCACCGGCATCCGGGAGGTAGCCTTCGGGCGTCTCGCTGGCTGCCTGCTGAAAGTTGATGTTCACCGACTGGCCGAACGCAGCGCCGGCAAACCCGACACACACCACGGCCAACACCACTAGCCAAATGCACTTGCGACTCATAACGGTCCTCCTTCAAAGATGATTATCATAACCCTGTCGCGGCCACATACCACAACGCTTTCCCCCCGAAGCGCACCGGACAACGAGCGTCTATCCGGTGTGTCCTTGCTGATGGCTACTCTGGAACCTTCCCGCGTACGAAACGCGACGGTGGAACTTGGGCACTCACCTCCTTCCCACGAGCGTAGACGAAAGGCATGATAGATATATCGATCGCATCTGATTGGAGACAGAAATGGCGTGACTTCCCCCCTGCCGCCATGTGTCCCGTATAACACATTTGCATCAGGGCCTCCGGTTCTGACCAAGAGGACGGCCCGCCCGCACCATGCGGCGGCCTTAAACAGAATCCAAGAGCTTCACACGCACGGCATGCTCATACAAAACCCTCGCAGCCGGTACTTTTTTTGTATCAGATGCCTGCGTCGCATGCAAGGTATTTTCGTTCTCGCCCATGTCACGCGCGACGGAGCTCGAACGATATCTCTGCAAACCAATGAAACCACGATACTTAACGGTCGCCATGGGCAGCGACCCTGCGGCCAGGCCGCCGGCTCGGACAGCCTAGTCCGGTTTCCCACCTCCTGCGTGGTTATTCGGCCCGAAACGGACGTGACAAAAGCCAATTCTCAAACTTTTTCGTCCGCTCACCGATCGGAAATGGGCGGCCGGGTCAGACGGGCCTCCGGGAGGGCGAGTCTCCGGATCGGGGACGTTGCCGCCGAGTTCTAAGGTGTCCCTGAGCCCAGACGGACAGGGCGGCGCCGCCGAGCAGGAGAAGTCCGAAGAGCATCTGCAGGCTGTTGAGCCTTTCCTGGCGAACGATGCTGGACAGACTGAAGACCGCCAGGGGTTGCGCGAGGATGATGAGGGTCGGAATGGTCGCGCCGATGCGTTTGATGGCGGCATAGAAGAAGACATGGCCCAAGGCGATGGCGGTGACGGCTGAGAAGACAACCGCCGCCCAGGCGCCGGGCCCCATCGCCAAACACTCGCTCGGCTTGCCACGCAGAAACGCTGCGATCCAAAGCCCGATCACCGTGTAGATACTGATGACCGCGAAGCCAATGCGGGAGTCAATGCCCTTGAGCGAGATCTTCACTGAGATGGCGTAACTGGCCCACATGAACGCGCAGAGCAGCGAGATGATGATGCCCGTCGTGGTCCGGGTCGTCCCGAAGTCGTCCTTGAAGTAGAGCACGCCGAACACGCCCGTCACGGACAGCGCCAGGCCCACCCAGAACCGCCAACTCCGGGCCAAGGCGCGCTCATCGACAAAGAAGATCAAGGAAAAGGCCGCCACCCACAGCACCGAGGTCTTGGAGAGCAGGACCGTGAAGGCCGGACCAATATAATAGAAGGTGGCCGCCCACAGACTCTGCATGGTCACGTTCGCCAGCATCGGAACTACGGCGCGGCGCCAGGTCCGCTCGTCGAACTTCCCCTTGTACATGAAGTACAGCAGTACGGGGAGCCAGAAGAGGCAAGCGACAGTATAGCGCAGGGCATTCTGCGTCCACGAGTCCACGTGGTCGGTCAGTTGGGCGATGAGAATGGGCCCGACCGACCAACAACACAGCGTCCCCAGGCAGGCCGCCGTGGCGGTCATGTCAATTCCGGTTCTTCTTGAGGATGTGGGTTCGGTCACGGGTGAGATTCCGAGTTCAGGGAAGACCGCCTTGGGAGGCTCCGGCCGCGCTCACGTGAGCATATCCAGAACGATACGGGCTACTTCCTGGCCCGCCTTTTTCTGCGTCAGCGGCTCGACGACGTCGACCAACTCGTTGCTGATTTGGTCCAACTCTTTCGGGGTCTGGAGAAACTCTATCACCCGTTCGGCGATGGGATCGATAGACACGAAATAAGGCATGAACTCCGGCACGAGTTCGCGGTCGGCTAACAGATTGACCAGCGTGAAGAACTTGGGTCGAACGAGCCACTGACCGATGAGATGCCAGAGAATCCGATTGCCCTGATACATCACCACCATGGGACACCCCGCCGAGGCGACCTCGAGCGTCGCACTGCCGCTGGCGACCAGGCAGAAGTCGACCCCATCGGCCGTATCGACCACCGAGTCGACAGAGTACTCGCACTGGAATCCCGGAATCTCCATCTCCTCCAGCAGGGCTCGCCGCTCCTGGGTGGTCGCGACCGCCGTGAAGGTCGCAGCAGAAAACTCACGCTTCAGACGTAGTGCGATCTCCTGCATGGCGGGCCATAGCGATTCGATCTCAGCCAGACGCGAGCCGGGCATCAGACCGATACGAGCGTGCCGAGCGTCGAAGGCCGAGTAGTCCTTACGAAAACTGGTCAGGTCCTCGGGAAGCTCGTCGAGCAGCGGATTGCCCACGAACGTCGTATCGACACCTCTCTCTCGAAACCACTTCTCTTCGAAGGGAAGGAGACAACAGAGTTTGTCACAGCATCGCCGCAGTTTGCGAATCCGCCAGCCGCCCCAGGCCCAGAGCTGCGGCGCCACGAAGAACAGCGTCGCCGTGCCGGCCCGCTTGGCCGCCTTGGCGATGTGGAAATTGAACGCGGGAGAATCGCAGACGACGACCAGATCGACCGGGTTCTGCTGCAGGTAGCGTGCGACCCGCTTGATCAGTTTGTAGTAATGTCCGGCATGGGCGATCGCTTTGTGCGTCATCACCGCCCTGCCGACCGTCTCTTCGATCAATTCGCAACCGGCTTCGGCCATCTTCGGCCCGCCGATCCCGACGACCTCTACGCTCGGGTCGCTCTCCTTCAGCGCACGCGTCAACTCCGCACAGTGCACATCGGCACTGGGCTCATTCGCGCTGACAAACACGCGGTATGCCTTCTTCGAATCAGCCATAGTCAGGAAACGTCACTTCTCGCCCAGGATCAGGGCCATCTCGTGCCAATCGGCGCCGCCGTGCGTAGAGGCCGATCTCCCACGGTCGACGAAGCCGAAGCGTTGATAGTACTCGATGAGCCCCGTCTTGCACAGCAGCAGAATCGCCTTCCGACCATCTTCCTCGGCCCTCTTGACGAAGCGTCTCAGCAAACACGCGGCAATGCCCTGGCCCCGATAGTCGGGCAGCACCGAGAGCGAGAAAACGACCAGGTGTTTCCCGTCGGGCACATGGCCAATCAGTTGCTTGAAGGGTTCATCCGTGATGTCGTCCTGGTCTGTGGCCCCACTGTTGATCTGGCCAATTACTCTGGCGTCGCGTGCGGCCACCATGAACCCTTGGGGAAAGATCTTGATGCGTGTATCGATCGAGGCCCTGGAAGCCGCTTCCGAGGGCGAGAAACACGCTGATTCGATTCGACAACACGCATCAAGATCCCCGATATCTGCATGCCGAATAGTCAGAGCATCCATAGTATCAATCGACTCCATAGACTATCGGCAACCGACCCGTGTCTATAGACTGTCACCGAAATCCTCCCGGAACTTGGCGGCCAGCTTCTGCTGCCAATCAGAGGTCGGTTTCAGTTTTCCAAAGAAGAACCGGAGAATCTCAGGCTCTTCGTAGAACTCCAAACCTCCGATGAGCTCGCGATTCTCATAGAGCCACGCGATACGGTCGACGGTGTATTTGACCTGAGACAGGGTGAACACACGACGCGGCAGGGCCAGTCGCAGGAGTTCGACAGCCGCGATGTGGTCGGTGCCGTCGGGATTTCGCTCTTCCGAGATGGTCCCGCGCTCCATACCGCGCACGCCGCTGGCAATGTAGAGGGCCGACCCCAGGGCGCCCGCCCGATACTGTTCTTTCGGAACGTGCGAAAGGAATGCCATCGCGTCCAGGTGAGCTCCAAGACCACCGGGAGGGGTAATGACGGGAATCCCCAGTTTCACCAGCTCGTTGACCATGTACTCGATGAAGATGGGGCCCTGATTGATCATGTGCTCGTCCATGGTCTCTTCGAGCCCGACGGCCATCGCCTCCATCTCACGGACCGACATGCCGCCGTAGGTCGAGAAACCCTCGTACAGCGGGAGCATACTCAGCAGGCCCTTGAAGACCTCCTCGTTGTCGGTGACGATGCCGCCGCCGCGCACATGGCCAAGCTTTCGCGCCGAGAAATAGATCAGGTCGCTGAGGTCCGCGATGCGTTTCGTGATCTCGCGAATGGACATGTCTTTGCAGGCCTCTTCGCGCGTCTTGATGAAGTGCAGGTTGTCGGCCAGGAGACTGGCGTCGACGACAAACGGAATGCCGTTGCTGCGGGCGATCTTGCTGACGGCTTCGTAGTTGGCGAGAGACACCGGCTGTCCGCCGATCAGGTTGGTCCCGGCCTCGATCCGGATGAACGCGATCTTGTCGGCCCCTTCCTTCTCGATCAGCGCCGTCAGCGCGTCGGTATCCATGTCGCCCTTGAACGGATCGTCGCTGACCGGGTTCAGAGCCTCGGGCTTGTACAATTCGAGGACCGTGCCGCCGTTGACCATGACATGGGCCTTGGTCGTCGTGAAATGGTAGTTCATCGGGACGAACATGCCCTCTTCGACATAGTACCGGGCCAGCAGGTTCTCGGCAGCGCGCCCCTGGTGGGCCGGCAGGAAGTGCTCTTTGCCCAGGATCTCGACAAGCTTGTCCTTCAGACGCGTGAAAGTGGCCGAACCGGCGTAGCTGTCGTCGGCCGTCATCATCGAGGCAATCTGCTGATCGCTCATGGCGTTGACACCGCTGTCGGTCAGCATATCCAGGTAGATGTCCTTATTGAAGAGCAGGAACGTGTTGTTGCCCGCCTCCTCAATGGCTTCCAGACGTCGCTCGATCGGCACCAGATCCAGGCGCTGAACGGTACGTACCTTGTGCATTTCGAGCGGGATTGCCTCCCCCAGATGAAACCTGATGTTCGCCATTGCGTTCTCCTAAATTAACTGGTCCGTGTACTCACTGCCGCTGTTCGGGGTGGATTATAGCAGCGAAACGGCCTTCAACGAAGCGAAAACCCAGACGGCGCTTCCAGTGGCCACGCCATGCTTCAGGCCATCGACGAGAAAAAATCTGTCCAGGGGGTTGAACACTAGGCCATTACGTGAGTATATAGTCACATAGTTACTTATTGCCGTTTTTGGAATGACTCTATGAGCACACAGAACAAGATTCTGCTGTTTGAGAAGCAGGCGGAGATCGCCAAGGCGATCGCCCATCCGCTGCGCGTCGCCGTCATCGACTACCTCAGGAAGAGCGAGGAATGCGTCTGCGACATTGCCGAACACGTCGGATCGGAACGGTCCAACGTCTCGCGCCACCTGAGCGTCATGGTCAAGGCGGGCATCCTGAGCTGTCGCAAGGAGGGGCTGAAGGTCTTCTATAAGCTCCGCACGCCCTGCATCACCGAGTTCCTGGACTGTGTCGCGCACATTCTAAAGCAACAAGCAGAGGATCACGAGCGGCTCCTGGCCGCCATGTAACTGGGGGAAACGTATTCGTGGATTGGAAGATTGAGTGGAAGAAGATTGCCCTGATCGTCGGGGTCTTCCTGGCGTGCTTCTATTTGCCGGTAGGCGCCGCGCGCTTCGATCGGGCGATCAATGAAGCCCTGCACCTGGTCAAATGGTACGCCCGCGAACACGTACTGCTCTGTCTGGTGCCTGCTTTCTTCATCGCCGGCGCGATCTCGGTCTTCGTCAGCCAGGCATCCGTGATGAAGTACCTGGGCGCCCGGGCCAACAAAGTCCTCGCCTACGGCGTCGCCTCGGTATCCGGTTCGATCCTGGCCGTCTGTTCCTGCACGATCCTGCCTTTGTTCGCCGGGATCTACAAAATGGGCGCTGGACTGGGCCCGGCGACGGCCTTCCTCTATTCGGGCCCGGCGATCAATATCCTGGCGATCATCCTGACCGCCCGGATTCTTGGTCTGCAGATCGGCATCGCCCGCGCCGTTGGCGCCATCGTGTTCAGTATCGTCATTGGACTGCTGATGCACCTGATCTACCGCAAGGAGGAGACCGAGAAGGCCAACGTCCAGATGGCGAATCCCGAACCGGACGTCAAACGCCCACTCTGGAAGAACGCGGTGTACTTCGCATCGATGGTGGGCATTCTGGTCTTTGCCAACTGGGCCCGCAGCGGGGACATTCGCGCCGTTTTCCTGTGCTGCCCTGGGGGGCTAACCACGTATCAGGTTGAAGGCAAGCTCATCAGCCAGACGGATGAAACCGTCACCATCGTTGACACGGACGGCGAGGAGCATCGCGTCCCAGCCGAGTTGATGCGAGGCGTCGAGGACGTGCGTAAGAACAACCTCTACGAATGGATTCACCGGTCCCGTTGGATTCTGGTCGGTCTTCTGCTCGCCGCGTTCGCCTTCATGGTCACCGCTTGGTTCGCCTCGGACGAACGCCGCGAGTGGGTCGGCGCCTCGTGGGGGTTCGCCAAGCAGATTCTCCCTCTACTCTTCTTCGGCGTCCTGGCCGCCGGACTGCTGCTGGGCCGCCCCGGGCCGGGGCATGAGGGTCTGATCCCCACCAAGTGGGTCAACGCCGCCGTCGGGGGCAACTCCGTCTGGGCCAACCTCTTCGCGGCGATCGCGGGGGCGTTCATGTATTTCGCCACCCTCACCGAAGTCCCGATTCTTCAGGGACTGCTCGGCGCCGGGATGGGCAAAGGTCCGGCCCTGGCGCTGCTGCTGGCCGGCCCGGCCCTGAGCCTGCCCAACATGCTCGTGATTCGCTCGGTCATGGGAACGCAGAAGACCATCGTCTTCGTCGCCCTCGTGATCGTCATGGCGACCCTCTCAGGGATCATCTTTGGAGCCCTTTTTTAGGAACCTGGAAATGAAGCTGCAAATACTCGGAACCGGATGCCCCAAGTGCAAGAAACTCACCGAAAACGCCGAAGCGGCCGCCAAGGCTCTCGAACTCGACTGCGAGATCGAGAAAGTCACGGACATCAACGAGATCGTGAAGTTCGGCGTGATGATGACCCCCGCCCTGGCGATCGACGGTCAGGTCAAGGTCGTGGGCAAAGTCCCCGGCCCCGATGAGATCCAACAGATGC
Organism: Sedimentisphaerales bacterium; assembly: GCA_028277585.1. Lineage (GTDB taxonomy): Bacteria > Planctomycetota > Phycisphaerae > Sedimentisphaerales > Anaerobacaceae > Anaerobaca. Next base: position 1,724 of record JANQFY010000162.1, on the reverse strand, counting down.
TGACGTAGAGGAAGGAGGCACTGTCGTGAACACAACGTGGAAGGTCATTGTGGTCGTCGGGCTGGTCGCCGCCATCGGAGGCGTCGTGGTCATGAAGCAGCAAGACAACAGCGACGGCGTCGCTCCGGCCGGAACCGCCCTGCCGGCCCAAGACAACCCGGCGGCGCCGACAGAGCCATTGCCCCGACTGGTCGATCTCGGCGCCGACAAGTGCATCCCGTGCAAGAAAATGATGCCGATCCTGGAAGAACTCAAGACAACCTACGCCGATCAATTCCAGGTGGAGTTCATCGACGTCTGGAAGAACCCGACCGCCGGTGAGCAATACGAAGTCAAGGTGATTCCCACGCAGATCTTCTATGATGCCGCGGGGCAGGAGCGTTTTCGACACACGGGGTTCTTCTCGAAAGAGGAGATCCTGGCCAAGTGGCGGGAACTCGGCGTGGAGTTGACAGAGAAACCATGATCCAGTGGCTTTTCACAAACCTGAGCCAGGCAGTTGAGGGCAGCGCACTGGTCGCGCTTGGAGCCGCGGTGGTCTGGGGCATTCTCAGCATCCTGCTGAGCCCATGCCACCTGGCGAGCATTCCCCTGATCGTAGGATTCATCGACAAGCAGGGACGCGTCTCGGCCCGGCGCGCGTTCCTTATCTCGACCCTCTTTGCGGTGGGCATCCTCATCACGATCGGGATCATTGGCGCCATCACCGGGGCGGCCGGCCGTCTGCTAGGCGATGTCGGGCCGTACGGGAACTACTTCGTCGCCGCGATCTTCTTCGTCGTCGGTCTGCTCCTGCTGGATGTAATCCCCATGCCCTTTTCCGGGCCCGGACAAGTCGGCATGAAGCGCAAGGGCCTGCTGGCCGCCTTCATTCTAGGGCTGGTCTTCGGAGTCGCGCTAGGGCCCTGCACGTTCGCCTACATGGCGCCGATGCTGGGCATCACCTTCAAGCTGGCAGAAACCAACTTGGCCTATGGCGTCCTGCTCCTGATCGCCTACGGGGTGGGTCACTGCTCGGTCATCATCATCGCCGGGACCTCAACCGGGTTGGTCCAGCGGTATATGAACTGGAATGAGAAATCCAAGGGGGCCGTGCTCCTCAAACGAGTTTGCGGCGTCCTCGTCCTACTCGGCGGGCTCTATCTGATATACGTCGCCCCGTAGCGAACACGCAACCCAACAGGCAAGAGTATCAGATTGGGAGAAACGAAAATGGACCGAAGGGAATTCTTAGTCAGCACGGTCGCCGCAGGCGCCGCCACGGGAATCGGATCGGCCTCCGCCCAAGCGTCAGGCTCGGGCAAGGTCAGGATCGTCGGCGTCGCCTGCAGTCCGCGCGAGGGCAAGACGACCGCCACGTCCGTCAAGGTCGCCCTCGAAGCGGCGCAGGAAGTCGACGATCGCATCCAAACCGAACTGCTCGATTTGGGCGGGCTCGAGATCTCGGGCTGGGTCGGTGGTTCCAAACCCTCCGAGGCCAAACTGCCCGATGACGATTTCAACCTGATCCTACCCAGGCTGAAGGATCCCGTTCCGGACGGGCTGATCATCGGTTCGCCCGTGTACTTCCGCAGCATGAGCGCCGTCTGCAAGGCCTTCCTGGAACGACTGGCCGTGCTGCGCAAGCCCAAGCTCATGCTCGCGGACAAGCCCGTCGGAGTGATCGCGGTCGGCGCCTATCGCAACGGGGGCCAGGAACTGGTCATCGAGCAGATCCAGACCGC
>JANQFY010000120.1 GCA_028277585.1 Sedimentisphaerales bacterium | reverse complement strand
GACTAACAGGACGCATCTTCACAACGCCGAGACTGGTTCGGCCCTCATTCTGACTGTGGTCCTGACGAGCCTGCTGGCCATGGTGGGCGTGTTGCTGGTGATGGTGACCCGGATCGACAAGATGGCGACCTCTGCCGTCTCGGAAAACCAGGAACTGACGTTGGCCGTCGATACGGTCACCGCGCAGATCGGTGAATTGCTGGCCCAGGACACCCCCGGTGTCGCGGCCGGCCAGGAGTATTACGATTATCCTGACGCCAACAACCTCTGGCTGGCCGATCTGGAACCCTACTACGACGCGACGAGCGATGTCTACCGGTGGCGCCAGATCAGTCATATCGCCGGGGCCCCGACCTTTGCCACCAGGGACGTCCGCATCGGTCTCGTGGGCGAGCGGGACGCCATCGCTGATGTCAATATCGTCGATGTCAACGAGGTGGCGACCACCGCCGATGCCGATGGCGACGGGGTGGGTGATTCGCGATGGTTCCAGGTGCCGGGCATTTCCACGAGCAAGGGCAAGCCGATCTATGCAGCGGTGCGCGTGATCGATAATGGCGGCATGGTGAACATCAACACGGGTTACTGGTTCGACCCGAACCGGGCCGATCCCTCGTTTTCCGATCCCAACGTGACCGAGCCGTCTCTGGTCGATGGGAGCAGCCCGCTGCAGATCAACGCGATCGCGTTAGCGGGGGGACACGTCGCGGCCGCCGACACCAGCGAGGGTTTCGCCGCCGATTTGTTGGCGGCCCGGCGGATCAATGTGGTGGATGGACTGGCTGATTATGAGGACGATGTGGTCTGGCGCTATCTAGCGCCCGATCCATGCACGCCGTTCACTCCGTTCGACTTGTCGGATGAGTTGGAACTGCGTTATCGCTTCCTGCTCAATCATGCCCGCATTGACACGCGTGCCGAGAATTGGGGCAGATTTAAGGGCCGGATCAACCACGTGATTGAGACGCCTGTGGACACGGCGACGGATTTGCCCCACTGGTTCACCCGCGTGCATGATCCCAACGGATCGCTCGATCCCAACTACGCCTATCGACACGTGGCGACGACCTACAATATGGACCGCATCATCGCGCCGGGCGAGTTCGGCGCGCCGCGGAAGATGGTGAATGTCAACAACGCCAGCGAGGACGATATCCGCGGTGCGCTTGAAGCGGCGCTGCTCAAGACCGGTCGCGACCCTTTGATTGTGGGGGATCAGGCGGCGCAGATCACGGCGAACATTCTCGACTACATCGATGACGACGATGTGGTGAGTGTGGTCGAGGGGCCCAGCACCGACCCGGCCTACGGATTCGAGCGGCCCTGTGTCTACATTTCGGAACTGGCGTACAACGCTGTGACCGACGGCCTCGGCATCGTGCATCGATCCTTTGCCGTCGAATTGTTCAAGCCCTATTTCGAAGACAACGACCCGATCGACGGGGATTGGCGTCTGGTGATTACCTGGGACAACGTGCGGATCGAGCAACCGATTGAATGGTCGGGATTGCGGCGCTTCCATGTCCTGCTGGCCGAGGACCCTGTCGCCGAACTGTTTGAAAACAGCATGTTTGACGATCCCGACGAATCGGACGAGATCGCGGATCGCTTCGGATACGATCGCAGCGATTACGCCACTCCGACGGCGCAGGCGCTGGACGATCGCGGCTTTGAGGAAGAAGCGAACTTCTCTCTCCAGCGTCGCGTTGCGCCGGATCGGTGGGTGGCCGTCGATTACGTCAAGATCGGGAGAGGCTGGATGCTGCCCGATCAGGGACCGCTGAGCACCCAGCGCGACATTTCGCCGTACCGGTGCATTCGTCGGGTGTGGACGCCCACCGGCGCGACGCCCGTCTCGCTGGGCAACGCGACCGATCAATTCGTCGATCCTAACGACGGCATTGTGATCCAGGCCCACCCGGCGAACCGAACGCTTAGAAACATCGGCGAACTGGGCATGGTGTTGGCCAAGCGTTCCGATATGGTCCGGTCAGACGATGCGGCCGAGGCCGTCGTCCTCGACCTGGCCAATCCCGAGTATGCGCGGCTGCTCAACTACCTGACGGTGATCGATCCGGCCGAGCACGGACAGCCCGCCGAGGAGACACGCGTCATGGGGCGGATCAACATCAATACTGCGCCCTGGCTGGTGCTCGCCCAGTTGCCCTGGATTCAGTACCAGGACAGCAGCGACACCAAGTCCGAGCGGGCCCGCGCGATTGTCGATTACCGCGAACGCTACGGTCCCTACCAGAACATTGGTGGTCTGATGCAGGTGAGGCGCCTGCACGATCTGGCCGCTGACAATCGGGACAATCTCAACGATGAGACCCCCGCCCGCGGGCCCGACCTGACGGAGGACTTCGCCCGGGACGATCTGGAAGAACGCGATCTACTCTTCACGCGGATGAGCAATCTGGTGACCGTGCGAAGTGATGTCTTCACTGCTTATATCCTGGTACGACTCGGCGCGGATGGCCCTCAGAAGCGCATGATGGCGATCTTCGATCGGAGCCGCACCACTGGGGCATACAGTCCCCGAGTGATGGTCAAGACGCTGCACCCCACGGCGGATCCCCGCTAGAGACTCAGACCTCCAGCGACGCGGTCAGCTTTGGGTGTGCGGTTTTGTTGGCGACCAGCACTTGGAACGATGCGCCTTCATAGCAGTCCGGATCCACGGGGAACAGCGGCTGGCCCCGCCAGTCGGTGACTACCGCGCCGGCCGTTTCGGCGATCATGGCCCCGGCGGCGATGTCCCAGAGCTTGGGTGTGCAGGCGACCATCGCCACCAGTCCATTGCCGGCGACATAAGCCAGGTGCAACGCCGTGGTGCCGAAGTTGCGGAACCGCGACTGGTTGATGAGGGTTCCCACCCAGGCCGGCAAGGGGCTCTCGAAGTGGCTGTCCAGTCCCACGCTGGTCAGCGGGCCCACGTCCTCGGCGCCGACTTCCAGGCGACGCCCATCGAGCTGCGCATCGCCTCCGGCCACGGCGGTGTACATCGCGTCCGTCGCCGGGTCGAAGATGACTCCCACCACGGGCCGACCCTCGAACAGCACCGCGATGCTGACCGCAAAGATCGGGATCCCATGGGCGAAGTTCGTGGTCCCGTCGATCGGATCGATGACCCACCAGAGGGCCGGTTCGCTGCGCGGGGAACGCTTGTACAGCTTGCCGTCTTCGCCTTCTTCGGCGATGAACCCGTGATCGGGGAACGTCTCCTTGATGCGATCGATGATGATCTGCTGGCAGGCGCGGTCCGCCTCGGTTACGAGATCGGTCCCGTTCTTGACGGTCGCCTTGACGTAGTGAATGCTCTCCATCGCCCGCTGGCCGGCGAGACGAGCGGCCACGACGGCTGTTTCCAGCATCTGTCTGAGGTCTTGTTGTTCGAGGTTCATGGCTCCTCGCGTATTGCGATCGTTGACAGGTTAGTTGATTGCCCCTATTCTACTGTCGTTATGCAGGCACGCCAACTCGCAAATGGGCTCGGAAGCGTGCGGCGTGCGTCCTCGAGAGAACGCAAGACCGCTGCACTGGTGTCGCTATCCATTGTCTCGCTCTTCGGCGTGCTATGGGGATTGCAGAAGCTCCACTTTGATTTCGGGCTTCTGTTCAATCCATGCGGCTTCAAACAGCGCACGGGCTGGCCTTGTCCGGCGTGCGGGATGACGACCTCGGTGCTCGCCTTCGCCCGGGGGCAACTGGTCGCGTCGTTCTACGCACAGCCGGCTTCGGCGCTGGTCTGCAGTCTGCTGGCCGTTGCCGCATTTTTGGCTTTGCTCGTCGCGGCTGGTGGAGTATATTTCACTGTTTTCGACCGTCTCCTTCGTGAAGTGAAGGTCGGCCATCTGCTGGTGGTCCTGCTGATCATCTTTATGGCCGGCTGGGCGGTGACGTTGGCTCGGGCGTTCGCGGCCCAGACGCCGGGTTGACCATGACAACTACTGGGGAGTTCTTGGAGTATTTGCTATGATAAAGGTGCTGATCACAGACAAGCTGGCGCAAGAGGGAATCGATCTGATCAACGCGGCCGAGGGTGCCGAAGCCGTCGTCAAGACGGGCATCAGCGAGGATGAACTGGCGAGCATCATCGGCGACTATGACGGCCTGATCATTCGCAGCGCCACCAAGGTCACCCCCAAGGTGCTGGAGAACCCCGGCAAGCTCAAAGGCATTGCCCGTGCGGGTGTCGGCGTCGACAACATCAACATCCCCGAGGCGACCCGAAAGGGGATTTTGGTCATGAACACGCCCGGCGGCAACACGCTCAGCGCCGCCGAACACACGGTTGCCCTGATGCTGGCGATGAGCCGTAGCGTCGTGCCGGCCTGCAACAGCCTCAAGTCCGGGGCCTGGGACCGCAAGAAGTACATGGGCAACCAGCTCAACAACAAGGTCCTGGGCGTGATTGGCCTGGGCCGCATCGGCATGGCGGTTGTCAAGATGGCCCTCGGATTCAACATGAAGGTCCTGGGCTACGATCCCCTGGCGGCCCCGAAGGACGCCGAGAAGATGGGCGTCGAGGTGACCGAGGACCTCGAGAAGATCTATCGGGAATCGGACTACATCACGCTCCATATCCCGCGTAACGAGAAGACCGTCGACATGATCGGGGCCGAGCAGTTCGCCATGATGAAATCGACGGTGCGGTTGGTCAATTGCGCCCGCGGCGGCATCATCAACGAAGACGCCCTCTATGACGCCCTGGCGGAGAATCAGATCGCCGCGGCCGCCCTGGACGTCTTCACCTCCGAGCCGCCGGAGAATATTCGTTTCGCCAACCTGGACAACTGTCTGGTGACCCCGCATTTGGGCGCCAGCACCCAGGAAGCTCAGATCGAAGTGGCCGTCGAAGCCGCTGAGATTCTGCTGGACGCCATCAAGGGCGGGCCCGTGCAGAACGCCCTGAACGCGCCGTCGACCGCCGGCGCCATGCCTGTTCTGGTCGAGCGTTATGCGGAATTGGCGCGGCGCGTCGGGTCGCTGCTCAGCACGATCGCGCCGGGCAACGTCAAGGGGATCAACCTGAGCTATCGCGGCTCCATCGCGGACATGGACGTCGAGCCAGTCACGCTGGGCTTCATGATGGGATTGCTTCAGCAGCACTTTGACATGCCCCTGAATATGGTTAACACGCCTGTGCTGGCCAAGGAACGCGGCATCAGCATCGACGAGACCAAGAACAGCGAAGCCAAGGACGTCGCTTCGAGCTTCAGTGCGGAGGTTGTCACAACAAATGTGACGCGTCGCGTGACGGGGTCGGTGTTCGGCAACACACTGCTGCGCATTATCGAGATCGATGGCTTCAACATCGAGATGACGCCCCAGGGCGCGGTTCTGGTCATCTTCAACGACGACAAGCCGGGTGTCATCGGATCCGTCGGTACGCTGTGCGGCCAGCACGGCATCAACATCGGCACGATGGGCGTGGGCCAGAAGCTGGAAGAGAGCAAGGCGGTTCTAGCTGTCAGCCTCGACAAGGAGCCGGACAGCACGACCGTCGAGGCGTTGACGAAACTCGACTTCGTCAATGAGATCTACGTGTGCACGCTCTGACAATCTATCGGCGGTGACGCGGCGTCGGTCCTCTTGGACGTGACGCCGCGGACATCGCGTCGCCCAAGGAGTGGACGGCATGGCCGAAGAGTTGATCATCAGCATCAGCGGCAT
>JANQFY010000520.1 GCA_028277585.1 Sedimentisphaerales bacterium | reverse complement strand
CGCCATCTTCAGCCCCTCAGGGGCTTACGCCGGCATTGGCTTCGCCGTGCCGGTCGACGTGGTCAATCGCCTGGTGCCTCAGATCATTCGCACCGGTCGGGTCACCAAGGCGGGACTCGGCATAACCATTGCCGACGATTCCGTTGTGCGTCGTCTCGGCGGCGAGGGTGTGTTGATTGTCGGTGTCAGGCCGGATGGGGCGGCCGATCAGGCCGGCGTGCGCCCGATGCGGCGCGACGGGCGCGGACGCATTATTCTGGGCGATCTGATTGTGAAAATCGATGACAAGACGATAGGTGATTCACGCGATCTGTTTCGGGTTCTTGATGCCCACTCCGTGGGCGAGGCTGTTACACTGCACGTTCGCCGTGGTGACGAGATCACCAGATTAAGCGTTACGCTCCAAGCCGTGGAATAGCGGCGCTGAATAATGAGGGGATGAATGGGTTCATCCGAAGCGAGAGTGTTCTCGGAAGAGCCGGCGCCAGAGGGCGCGCCGGCGATCTTCGTTGACGTTCATTGCCATTGTCTTCCCGGCATGGACGATGGTCCGGACGATCAGGCCCAATCCCTGATGCTCTGCGAGGCACTGGCGGCCGACCGTATCTCGACCGTGGTCGCCACGCCGCATCAGTTGGGGCGCTACGATGGTCGATACAATGCCGCCCAGATCCGCCAGGCGGTTGCACAACTCAACGAACTCCTGACCGAGGCGGGCATCGCTCTGACCGTTCTTCCGGGAGCGGATGTTCGGATCGACGAGCGCATCGGTGACTTGCTTGCGTCCGACGAGATCCTGACCGTTGGCGACGGCGGTCGCTGGCTCATGCTGGAACTGCCTCACGAGGTGTTCATCGACCCGACCATGCTTCTGGCGGGGCTGGCTCAGAGCGGTTCTCTCGTGATGGTGTCCCATCCCGAACGGCACCACTTCCTGGCGAACCGGCCCTCCCACGTTCGCCAATGGGTCCCATACGGCGCATGCCTGCAAATCACGGCGGGCAGTTTCCTGGGCGGATTCGGCGCTGAGGCCGAACGCGCAGCCTGGGCGTTCCTGAACGAGCCATTGCCCATCTTACTGGCCAACGATGCGCACGACACGGCCGGCCGGGCGCCTCGAATGAGGGCGGCCCATCGTCTACTCGCCCAGGAACTCGGAACTGTTGCAGCCGATGTCCTCTGCATCGAGAATCCTAAGCGACTGCTGGCCGGCCACGATCTGCTCATGCTGGATCGGTAGGCGCTCTGAGGGACATGTCACTTCCGTGCGAGGTCGCGATCTTTCCCCGATCTTCGGACCCAAACCCCCGAAAACGGTGCCGTACAGGCTGTTTTCTTGCCGAGAAGACGGATGATTTTCAAACTCTCGGTCTCTGAGTGCCGATAAGGAAGAGGCTGGCGGCTCTCCGGGTTTCGAGGGTCCGCCGCTATCTAGAGTGTCGAGCGTCCAATCTGAACTATGACTTGGGTCCTGTGATAGAGAGGTTCCTGTGAAGAAGAGCAAGAAAGCACGTCCGGTAAGTGAAGCCGTTTCCGTGGGGATCGTGGGACTGGGTTATGTCGGGTTGCCGCTGGCCCGGGAGTTCTGTGAAGGCGGTGCGACGGTTCTGGGCTTCGACATCAATCCGAAGACGGTCTCGCTAATCAATCGCGGCAAAAGCCCCATCAAGCATATCATGAACGCGACGATGCGTGACATGATCAAGACGGGTCGGTTCCGCGCCACGGACGATATGAGCCGTCTGTCCGAACCGGACGCGTTGCTCATCTGCGTGCCCACGCCGCTGACCAAGAACCGCGAGCCCGATCTGCAGTATGTCGAGTCCACCTGCGAGGTGATCAGCAAGTACCTGCGCAAGGGACAACTCGTGGTCCTCGAGAGCACGACCTATCCGGGCACGACGCGCGACGTCATGCTGCCGATGCTCGAGGCGTCCGGGCTCAAGGTTGAGAAGGATTTCTTCCTGGCCTACTCTCCCGAGCGCGAAGATCCGGGCAACAAGAGCTTCCAGACCGGCACGATCCCCAAGGTCGTGGGCGGTTACGGCAAGGAAAGTCTGCGTCGTGCGCTGGACGTTTACAAGTGTGCGATCAAGACGCTGGTCCCGGTCGATGGCTGCGAGGTTGCCGAGGCGGCCAAGATTCTCGAGAACACCTATCGCTGCATCAACATCGCGCTGGTCAACGAACTGAAGATGCTGTTCGATCGCATGGGGATCGACGTGTGGGAGGTCGTCCGCGCTGCGAGTACGAAGCCGTTCGGATTTAGCGCCTTCTATCCCGGGCCGGGCCTGGGCGGGCACTGCATTCCCATCGATCCGTTCTATCTGACCTGGAAGGCGCGGCAATACGGCATGCCGACACGGTTCATCGAGCTGGCCGGCGAGATCAACACGAGCATGCCGGAGTACGTCGTCCAGCGAACGGCCGACGCTTTGAACGATCACAAGAAGAGCCTCAACGGATCCCGCGTTCTGATTCTGGGCTTGGCCTACAAGCCGGATATCGACGACCTGCGCGAGTCCCCCTCGCTCGAACTGATCGAGCTGCTCAAGGCCAAGGGCGCCAAGGTCGACTACAACGATCCATACTTCCCGCAGACGCACAAGCAGCGTGAGTACGATCTGCAGATGAAGAGCAAGCCGCTGACGGCCAAGATGCTCGCCCGCTACGACGCGGTCGTGATCGCCACGAACCACAGCGACTACGATTACGCCTGGATCGTCAAGAACGCCCAACTCGTAGTCGATACACGCAACGCCACGGCCCAGGTCCGAACGGGCCGTCGCAAGGTGGTCAAGGCCTAGCGACCCGGGCGCCTCAGTTGGTCTAGCGTTCGAAGGAATAGGCTGCGAACAGCGAGCAACTGACCGATGGGCTGTTGTAGAGGTCGAGATATCGAAAAGGCAGCAGTCCCAGCGTTTTGAGCATAATAGCCCAGCGGTTCGCGGGCATTCTGTAGTACAGAGCGCACCCGAGGTTGCTGGGCAGGCCCGTACTGTAACGGTGCGCGGTTAAGCGCCCGCCGATGGTCGCAAAGAGTGCGTTGAGTTCCTTGAGGTCATAGCCGCTTCGTACATGACCAACCTTCCGGTGAAACGCGGCGCCGAAGACCCGTTCATACAGTGGCGTCGGCACCGAGACCAGGCAAATCGCCTGTTCGGCGAGTTTGGGTCTCAGGCTGCGCAGAAGCCCCTCCGGATCCTCGATGTGCTCAATCACGTCTGCGAGGACCAGTAGATCGACCGGTTCGGCGGGTAGCGCGTCGATTCGAGCGGCATCGATCTGGAGGAATTCGGTGCAGGTTTCCAGGTGGAGCTGTCGCGCCAGTTGTCTGGCTCGTTCCAGACGGGCCGCGGTGATGTCGATGCCGCAATAGCGCAGCGTGACGCGCCTTTGCTGAGCCAGCTTGGCGAATTCGAACGCGTTGACGCCGTCCCCACAACCGACCTCCAGTACACGGCAGCGCGATCCGGCTCTGATGTGGTTCGCGAAGAAGTCCAGCATCGGTTTCAGTCGGATATGCGTGTGCAGGTCGAAGGCGCCGAGGCATCGAAGGCCCCAGCGTGACAGTCGGTTGCTGGAGACATGCGCGTATACGTCACCGATAGGCATCAGGTCGAACACCTCCCAGATTGGATCGCCGGTTCCAGGAAGCCCTTGCTCGCCTTGCGATAGGCAAGAAAGGACAATATCAGGACGAGGGACTCCGTCAGCACCACGTTAATGCTCAGGCCGACGTAGCCCATTTTGAGTATCCCGACGAAGACGGCGGCGCCCGTGAGACTCAGAACGCCCGAGCACAGGATGATTCTCGCCCAGGTTTTAGCCAGGCCGAAGCCCAGCAGGAAGAGATCGGCGTAGATGATCGCTGCGCCGACGATCAGCGGAACGGACGCCAGCATGCGTATAACGCGGACGCTGTCCTGCGATGCTTCTCCCAGCGCGATTCGCCCGATCACCGGCGCGAAGACGAACAGGGCGACCGAAGCCAGCGCTGTCACGATCACCACTGGAAGGGTCACCTTCCTGATGAACCGCAGCGCGTCGCGCGGGGATTCACCGGCGCGCTTGCTGATGTAGGGGAAAACGGCCTGCGAAAACGGGATCTCCAGGCCCTGAACGGCCCGGACGATCTTCTCACCCGCGGCAAAATACCCGACGATCGCGTCGCTGGTGAAGAACCCGAGAATCACGACATTGGTCGTCGTGTAGAAACTGACGGCAATCTTGCCGGCGAAGATGTGGTGGGCCGCCTTGATGTGTTTCTTCAGTGACGCCCGCGACGGCGTCGCCAGGCGGACCTTGAACTTCAGCAGCGCCAGCGCCAGTCCGGCGACGCCCGTCGTCAGGGCGCCCAGCGAATGGAACAGCGGCACCAGGGGATAGTCGTCTCGGCGCCGAATAACGGCGAAGACCAGGACGGTGAAGACCAGCCTGGAGACGAGATTCAACAGGGCGACGTATTTCATCCGCTCAATGCCCTGGAAGAACCACAGGGGGAACAAGACCTGCCCTACGACCACGCCGAACGCGAGGAAGTACACCGCCCAGTCGTCTCGGAACTTGGGGACCGTCACCGCGAGGGCGACGAGCAGCAGGAAGGAGACGACCAGTAGCGTTAGTTTGATCACCATGACTGACGAGAAGATGCGCCCGACCTCCTGCGGGTCGGCGCGGTTGGTGGAGATCTCGCGCGTCGCCGAAAGGCTGAATCCGAAGTCCGTCAGGATGATGAAGTACTGCATGAACGCCTGGGCGAAGATGACCAGTCCGTACCGTTCGGCCGTCAGCACACGGAAGAGGAAGGGCAGCGTCAGCAGGGGCAAGAGATAGTTCGCGCACTGCACCAGCGTCAGGGACAGGAAGTTGCTGATCAGCGTGTGCTTGTCACTACGGTCCATACAATCTGTCACGTGCTCCTGCGCCCTAACGGCGATCCTGTCGACACTCGGTCCACTGCCCGAGGCACGGGCTTTATACCCGCAAAGCAGTCGCGGGGCAACTCTCGCCTCGCGTCTGAATTCGCTTCGTTTGGGTTCGTTTTCCAACGCGACCCCCGTTTCTGAGCCCGGAAGGGCGAAATTGGGTCCGTTTTGCAGAGGAACCGTAGGCAGTAGGCTGGAGGCCGTAGACCGGAGGAACCGCGACCTGCAAATCAGATATCAAAGAGCAAACGTCAAAACTGCGGAATCCCGGCGAGGCGGGATGACTTCCATAACTGCGCATTTATGTTTTCCTCCCGCCTCCGGCCTGCCTCTCTAATGTTCCCCCCATTTGTCATCCCGACTAAAGGCCCACGGCACATGGGCCGCAACGGAGGGATCTCCGCCCGGGTGACAAGGATCGAAAGGGTCTTCAGGATTCGCGACCGAGATGCTAGAATGGACTTCGTGAGGACGGCGCGCGGAGCAGGGATGTTTCTCGAGAAATGGAAAGGCCGAACGGAACAGACGCGCGTCGGAACGCATCTTGTTTGCATAAGGGCGGCGGGATCTGACGTGCGGCCCGCCGCGGTCATCATACGGTCATACAAGAAAATCTGGAGGGAAGCGAAATGGAGAGGAAGGGAGCCTTCCACCTCACGGTGGCGGTCTGCATTCTCATGGCGGCTCTGAGCCAGGTGACCCACGCCCAATACGGCGGCGGTTCCGGCACGGCGGACGATCCCTATCAGATCTATACGGCCCAGGATTTGGTCGACCTAGGCAAAACGCCGGACCACTACGACAGATATTTCATCCTCATGGCCGATATCGATCTGTCTGACCATACGTTTGACCGAGCCCTGATTGCCCCGTTTATCGATTCTTTGCAGTCCAACTCCCGGACGACGTTCTTCACCGGTGTTTTTGACGGCAACGGTCACGTGGTTCGCAATCTGCACATCGAGGGATCGAGCTACCTTGGTCTGTTCGGCTATATCGGGCACAGTGCTGTGATCTTCGATCTGGGTCTTGAGGGCGGTTCGGTCGAAAGCACGGGAGACTACGTCGGCGGCCTGGCGGCATGGAATCAGGGGGTTGTCTTGCGTTGCCACTGGACCGGCGCCATCGTCGGCGCGAGACGGTATGTGGGTGGTTTGGTGGGAAACAATAGAGGTGTCATCGTGAACTGCTACGGTATTGGAGCGGTCGAAGGACGTTACAGGGTTGGTGGTCTGGTGGGAGACAGTGGCGGCCGTCTGTGGAATTGTTATAGCACGGGAGCGGCGGCTGGAGTTCACTATGTAGGCGGTCTGGTGGGAATGAATGGAGGCAGTGTCTGGAACTCCTACAGCCGCACCAGTGCCACTTGTGTGGGCGCGTGGGCGGGCGGCCTGATCGGGTTCTACTCTTCCACCGGTGTGAACTGCTCCACTATGGTGTCGAATTGCTATAGCACCGGCGTTGTAGTTGCGGTCGGTGAGGCCGGTGGCCTGATTGCAGGCGGTCTCTCCAGAAATGTCGTGGATTGTTTCTGGGACAGAGAGACCTCCGGCGTAACCATCAGCGCCGGCGGCACGGGGGTGACAACTGCCGAGTTGCAGAACGTTGACTTGCTCCTGGCTACCGGCTGGGACTTCGTGGACGAGCGTGCCAACGGCACAGCGGAAACTTGGCAGATGCCGCAGACAGGTGGTTATCCGGTATTGAGTCTGTTGGAGGGCTATGAACCTGTTCTGCCAGAGGGGCAGGGGACACTGAGTGAGCCATTCTTGATTACGAACCCCATGGAACTAGGGGGGATATGGTTTCGTCCGTTAGCCTCATATCGTCTGGAGGCCGATATCGATCTCTCGGGCATAACCTGGGCTACCGCCGTTGTCCCGTGGTTTCCAGGCTGTTTTGACGGCAATGGCCATGTGATTCGACACCTCCATATCCAGGGGGCGGGATTGCTGGGCCTCTTCGGCCATCTTGACAACGGTTCGCTGGTCGTGGATCTGGGGTTGGAGTACGGATCCGTTGCAGGCAGTGGAAGCCCCGTTGGCGCGCTGGCGGGGCGAAGCGCCGCCACCATAGCGAATTGCTACAGCGATGGCGTGTGTACGAGGGGACGGTGGCAAGTTGGCGGCTTGATCGGCAGCAATTCGGGGAGTATGTCCGGCTGCCACAGTACCGGCGCCGTGTCGGGAAATGACGGGGTCGGCGGCCTCATTGGACACAACGGAGGCAATCTATGGGGTTGTCACAGCACCGGCGCCGTCACTGGACTGGGAGGGGAGACGTACTGCATAGGCGGTTGGCGGGGTGTAGGCGGCCTGGTCGGATACAACTCCGGCGCCAGTATTTTGAACTGTCACAGCACCGGCGCCGTCGTCGGAGATCATTTGGTCGGCGGCTTGATTGGATTCGATTATCGCGGGACTATCTCACACTGCTACAGTACCGGAGCAGTTGCCGGGAACAACGACGTCGGCGGTCTGGTGGGGTGCCGGGGAAATCTCGGCTGTGTTTGGCAGAGCTATGCAACGGGGAAGGTCATGGGGAATGACTCCGTTGGCGGTCTGATCGGGGCCAACAATGACCGCGTGGCGAATTGCTACAGCAGAGGAGCCGTCACGGGGAGCGGCGGTGTCGGCGGTCTGATCGGAAGAAGTCGTGGTTCCATCGCGACCTGCTACAGTACTGGTGCAGTCAAGGGAGAGAATGATGTTGGCGGCCTGGTCGGACATCATTCCGGCGCGGTGACGCGCTCTTTCTGGAACACGGAATCATCGGGTGTCAGCGGCAGTTCCGGCGGCGTTGGCTTGACGACGGCCGAGATGATGGATCCTCAGTGGATTGGCTTGCAGGGCTGGGCAAACGATCCGAATTGGGTCCTGGATGTGCATCAGGACTATCCTCGTCTGGCTTGGGAAGGCATGCCGGGCCGCGTGGTCCCGGAACCTGCCGTGGACTGGGAAGCTGGCCAAGGAACGCCTGAGAGACCGTACGAGATCGATGATCCCAATCAGTTGCTCACCATCGGTAAGGCGAGCCTGTTATGGAATAGGTCTTATGTTCTGACCGGCAGCCTGGATCTGGAAGGCATTACCTGGAATCAGGCAGTTATTCCCAATTTCGCAGGTACGTTCGATGGTGCCGGGTACACCATCACGAACCTGAGGGTTTCTGGCGGGCATTACCTGGGTTTCATCGGTTGCCTGGAGAAAGAGGGGGCGGTGGCAAATCTGGGTCTTTCAGATGTGCATATAACGGGTGACGGCAATGACGTTGGCGGCTTGGTCGGAGACAGTCATGGTCGTGTCTCGAGTTGCTATGTTACCGGCCTGGTCCTGGCCGGCAACCGTGTCGGGGGGGCGATCGGGGCAAACCACGGCAAGGTATACAGTTGTTTCAGTGCCGGGGTGGTCTCAGCAGGCAACTATGTCGGAGGGCTGATCGGAATGAACGACGTCGGTGGCAGCGTATCCAACTGCTACAGTCTCTGCGCGGCCACGGGGCGAGATTGTGTCGGCGGCTTGATCGGGTATGAATACACTGGCGATACGATGAATTGTTACGCGGCTGGCGCTGTCACCGGAGTCCGAGCTGTTGGAGGCTTTGCAGGATACAAGGGGCGTGTGAACATTGCCGATTCCTTCTGGGATCTCGAGGCCAGCGGGCAGGAAACCAGTCGTGGTGGGACGGGTCTGACGACGGCGGACATGATGACGGCTGCGCCGTTTCTGGAGGCGGGGTGGGACTTTGTGGGGGAGGAGGAGAATGGGACGGAGGATATCTGGTGGATCGATGAGGGGCGGGACTATCCTCGGCTTTGGTGGGAAGAGGCTGACGCGGAGTTCTGAGTTATCAGTTCAGAGTCTTGAGTTGCTCTTAGCGTAGTCCGGTTCGGGGGAGGTAGAAGGCGCCGGGGCCTACGCCGGGGTCGTAGGGTTCGCCGGTCTCGGGACGTTTGATGACGTACATCGGTTGCGTCTCGGCCGGGGCGTAAGACTCGACGTGCCCATCGACGTACCCGGCGTGGAGTCGGACCGTGAAGCGGTTCAGTTCCTGGGGCGTTCCACTTCCCGGCCGGGACCAGAAGGACGACGAGACGGCCGTCCCGTCGGTGATCTCGGCGTGCTTGATCGGCTCGCAACTGCCATAGGCCAGCGGGCTGCGCCAGTGATCGAAGCCAAAGTAGTCGGTGACAAGGATCGAACTCTCACGCCGGCGCCGGGCCGGGCCGCTGGGGCCGCGAAAGAGCCCTTGCTCCTCGCCGAGGTAGCCCACGTAGTTCCAGTAGAGACAATAGGCGCCGAAGACGGCGTCCGGCACGGCCAACGTGTCGGGATGGTCCCACCGGTCGCCCGCGTCCCAGGCCTGCTGAAGGTAGCGGTACCGCACCGGGGCGTTCGGGCAGAACAGGATGTCCGCGTCGTTGACGTACCGCTTGAGATACCCGCTGACCGAGCGGTGCATGCGGGGCGTTCGTTTGAGGTAGCCCGTCAGCATGCTCGGCGCCTGCCAGTTCCAACTGTCCTCCACCCCGACGGTC
>JANQFY010000396.1 GCA_028277585.1 Sedimentisphaerales bacterium | reverse complement strand
GAATTCGGGCTCAGCATCCTGCAGCGTCTGGACGCTGAGATGACCCACCGAGGCGACCTGTTGCGCCAGGCCGGGGTTCAGGACATCGCGGCCTATCGTGAAGCAACGGGCCAGACCATGCCCCGAACGGTGCTCATCGTCGACGAATTTCAGATCTTCTTCTCCGAGGACGACAAACTGGCCCAGGACGCCAGCGTCCTGCTGGAGCAACTCGTCCGTCAGGGCCGCGCGTTTGGCATTCATGTCGTGCTCGGTTCCCAGACCTTGGGCGGCGCCTTCGGCCTGGCGCACAGTACGATGGGTCAGATGGCGGTGCGCATCGCCCTGCAGTGTTCCGAGGCGGACTCACAGTTGATTCTCGACGACGACAACGTCGCGGCCCGTCTCCTGTCGCGGCCCGGCGAAGCGATCTACAACGACGTTGGCGGCGCGGTCGCGGGAAACAGCCCCTTCCAGACCGCCTGGTTGCCCGATGCGACCCGAGACGTCTACCTCGAGCGAATCGTCGCGCGAACGGTTGAATCCCAGAAGCCCCGGGAACCGATGATCGTCTTCGAGGGCAGCGCCCCGGCCGAGATTCGCGAAAACCGCCTGCTGGCGACCTGCCTGGAGCAGAAGGCGCCGGCCGGCGCGATATCATCCCCGCGCATCTGGCTCGGCGCACCCGTGATCATCAAGGAACCGACGGCGGTGACACTGCGCCGCCAGAGCGGCGCCAATCTGCTCATGGTCGGCCAGCGCGACGACGTGGCGATGAACCTGATGAGCGCCGCGGTGGTCTCGCTGGCTTCCCAGCTTCCACCAGCATCGGCTGAATTCGTGGTCCTGGACGGCAGCCCGGCCGACTCGCCCCTTTCGGGCACATTGGAGCGAGTGACCTCCGCCACGCCGCACAACACCCGCATAGCGCCCTGGAACGGCGTCTCCGATGTCATCGCGGAGTTGGCGCAGGAGGTCGATCGACGCATGGAGGCCGACCAACGCGACGCGCCCACGTTGATTCTGCTGGTCTACGCGCTGCAGCGCTATCGCGTGTTGCGGCGCAACGAGGACTCGTTCGGGTTCTCGCTCGACGAGGAGGCGGGTCCACGACCCGAGGTTCAGTTCGCGACGATCCTGCGCGAGGGCCCGGCCGTCGGGGTCCACGTGCTGACCTGGGCCGACACCCTGAGCACCTTGGAGCGAACGCTGGACCGCCAGACCATGCGGGAGTTCGACCACCGCGTCCTCTTCCAGATGAGCGCGACCGATTCCAGTAACCTGATCGACGCGCCGACCGCCAATCAACTGGGCTTCCACCGCGCGCTGCTCTACAGCGAGGAACAGGGCGGATTTGAGAAGTTCCGCCCCTACGCCGCCCTGCAGAGCGACTGGCTGACCCGGGTCAAGGACGCCCTGACTCGCCCGGGTAGCTAAGGTCGACTGCGACCGGCGGCCTTGAGCCTCGCCAGCAGCGCCGCCAGTTCCGCAACGCGCTCCGGATGCTTCTCAGCGAGGTTGTGCCGTTCTCCCAGATCCTCTTTGAGGTTGTAGAGCTGCGGCTTCGGATCGTTACCCAGTTCGATGTTGACGTTGCGATTGATCTTCGCGCCCTTGTTCGGCGTGATGTATTTCCAGTCGCCCTTGATCAGTGACAGCGCTCGGGCGTGCTCGATGAGATGGTCGCGTCCAACCGGTGTCTTGCCCAGCAGTGCATCCAGCACGTCGAAACTGTCCGGCGCGTCCTCATGCGCAAGCGTCTGACCGGTCAAGGATGCGAATGACGCCATCAAATCGATCTGACACAGCAGCGCATCGGATTGGCCCGGCTTGACCTTTCCGGGCCAGCGCACGATGAAGGGCACGCGTGTCCCGGCATCGAAGGCGCTGTACTTGCCGCCCCGCAACGGGCCGGAAGGTGTGTGTCCACTGAGTTTCTCGACCGCATCGTCCTTGTACCCGTCGTCCACCACCGGGCCGTTGTCACTGGTGAAGATCACCAGGGTGTCGTCGGCCAGCTTCAGACGATCCAGGGCCTTGAGGATCTCGCCCGTACACCAGTCGAGTTGCACGATGGCGTCGCCGCGCGGCCCCAGCCCGCTCTTACCCACGAAACGCGAATGCGGCACGCGCGGAACGTGGATGTCGTGCGTGGAGAAGTACAGGAAGAACGGCTCGTCCTGGTTCTTCTCGATGAAGTCCGTCGCCTTGGCAGTGATGACGTCGGCCATGTCCTCATCGACCCAGCGAGCGGCTTTGCCCCCACTCATGTACCCGATGCGGCTGATGCCGTTGACGATCGTCTGGTTGTGTCCATGACTGGGGTGCATCTTCAGCAGTTCGGGATGCGCCTTGCCCGTCGGCTCATCACCGACCGGCTTGCCAAAGCTGACCTCGATCGGATCGCTCGGGTCCAGTCCCACAACGCGACGGTTCTCCACATACACGCAAGGCACGCGGTCACCCGTCGCCGGGATAAGGAAGCTGTAGTCAAAACCGATATCGAGTGGGCCCGGCTTGATCTCGCCGTTCCAATCAATCTCCTGACCGTGGGCGCCCAACCCGAGATGCCACTTGCCGACGACACCCGTGGTGTAGCCCGCCTTCTGCATTAGGGATGGCAAGGTCGCACGCCCCGGCTCGATGATCATACGAGCATTCCCACGTGCGATCCCCGTGCCCTTCCGCCGCCAGGCATATTCACCGGTCAGCATGGCGTAGCGCGACGGCGTGCACGTCGCTGAAGGCGAATGGGCGTGCGTGAACCGAACTCCCTGAGACGCCAACCGGTCGATGTTCGGTGTCTTGACCTTGGTCGCGCCGTAGCAACCGACATCGCCGTAGCCAAGGTCGTCGGCGTAGATCACCACAACGTTGGGGCGCTTCGCCCCGGCCGCTCGGAGCTTCACGGGGACAACCGCTGCCGCAGCCGCCAAACCGAGTGATTTCATGAACGTGCGACGTGATAGTGAATGGGATTCCATGATTCCTCCAATTGCTCTGGCGTTGCTACGACAACCTGCTCATGATGCTCTATCGTGGTTAGTGCGTTCGGACCGCTCGCTGAATCCCTATCGGGGGCGCCAGCATCTGCCCGTCAGCGGGTGACTCGTGAATCTTCCGCACGACGTCCATCCCTTTGGTCACGCGTCCGAAAGCAGCGAAGCCTTGCCCGTCCGGGTTGCGTTTGCCGCCGAAATCCAGTTCCGGTTGATCGCCCACGCAGATGAAGAAATGGTGGGTCGCGCTGTCCGGCTCGGCGCGCGCCATGGAGACTGTACCATCAACGTGCTTGAGTCCCGTCTCCCGCGTCCGTTCGATGGCGATCGGTGCAAACGCATCCGCTTCCCGGTTCGGGTCGGCCTGCGCCTGGATCACGGCGATCTTGACGGGGTTGTTCGGTTGGTTCGAAGAACTCACCGTGCGGAAGAAGACCCCATCGCTGTAGAAGCCTTCGAGCACGTAGCGCAGAAAGTTCTTCGTCGTCTCCGGAGCGCGTTTGGCGTCGAGTTCCACCTCGAGGTCACCGATGGCGGTCTGGATGAGCACGCGCGGCTTGTCCGTCAGCGGCGCCTGGCGCCAACGAAAATGCGGTGCGTTCGCGGGGTCCCAATCGCCCAGATGGGCGCGACCGGCCGCGTCACGGTCTTTGGGCTTGCGGTAGCGCCAGGGACCGTCACCCAGGACCTCGGCGCAGAGCTTCGCCAGTTCGGGATCGTAAGCCTTCAACTCCGCCCGTGTATTGACATGACAATGAAGCGAATCGTTCTCGCGATTGTTGTCGAACCAGCATTGCACGGCCTCGGCCCAGTACTCGCCCCGATTGGTGATGGCGTACGTTCCGGGCCAGAGTCCGGCCGCTTTGGCTTTCTCGTACGCGGCCTTGAGCCGCCCATCGAACGTCGGGTCCAGCACGCGCAGTCCGAAACCATGGATGGCGTGGGCGAACTCGTGGATGAGGATGTTCTCCTGGAAATACGGATCGCCCGGATAGCAGAGCAGATTCTCCTCGGCGCAACTGACGGGCGAACCCCCGAGCCCACGCGCCCGGCGGTCCCAGAAGACCTTGGGTTTCAGTTGACTGTGCTCGGGGACGTCGGTCGTGTACTCGTTCCACGCCATCACGGTCAGATGGACGTTCTTGCCCGCCATGGCGCGCAGGATATCGCTGCGGCCCAGGAGCATGTGCCGCAGAATCCAGGCCGCCTCGCGCAACGCCGCGTCCGAGACCTGGGCCGAGCCAACCACAGGAAAACCCTCGACGTCAATGTGCTTCTGGTAGAACGAGCTTAACTCGAACTCGACACGGATGTCATCCGGAACAGGCCCCACCGCCCCGGCGAGAAGAGCCGAGGACGCACTCAGAAGAGAAAGCAACGCGAGCCCGATCAAACGTCCGTTCCACATACCGGCACAACTCCTCGTCATCACGAACCTCACTGTTTCACCGGACCGCGATCGATGGCGCGCCAATCGGTGTCACGCCGCAACGGAATCAGCATGCCGTCCGTTTGCTCGAGCCAATCGAACATCTTCTTGTTCATTTCCTTGACCATCTGCTTGTACTGGGGGTCGTCGATCAGGTTGTTCTTCTCGTCCGGGTCTTCCTGGAGATCGTACAATTCGTCGATATCCCAGATGCCGTGGTAGTGAATGTACTTGTAGCGTTTGGTCCGGACGCCGTGTGTTGTGGGCGTCTGGGGGAAGTTGCGCTCCCAGTAGTACTCGTAGTAGACCTCATCGCGCCAGGGCGTCTTTTTGCCCTCCAGCAACTTGAGGAAGGAACGCCCATCCATGTGATCGGGGGTGGGCAGTCCGGCGACATCCATAACCGTGGGACCGACGTCGATGTTCTGGATCAGTTCGTCGAGTACGAGCCCCGGCTTGATCGTGCCGGGCGCGTAGGCAAGCATGGGGACACGCATCGAGGCCTCGTACATGTGCCGCTTGTCGATCAGGCCGTGCTCGCCAAAGCAGAACCCGTTGTCACCCATGTACATCACGAGCGTTTCACCGGCTTCCGATTCGTCGACATAGTCCAGGACCTTGCCAATGCTCTCGTCGACCCCGAGGAGCGTCTCGCAGTAGCGTTTGTAGAATGTGTCGAAATCCATCTGGCCGTGGTACATGTAGTCGACGCCGTGCCAACTGTTCCGCTGGGCCTTGACCCAGTCGGGCTTGTTCTTGTAGTTGGCTTCGGTGTTGGCCATCGTGTCGGGATAGGTCAGCTTGACATCCTCGTACTTGCCCAGGTGCCGCTTGGCGGGTTTGAACATCGCGTGAACCGCCTTGTGCGAGAGATAGAGGAAGTAGGGCTTGTCCGGATCGCGCTTGGTCTGGAGCCAGTCCAGAGCGTATTCGGTCAGGATGTCGGAGACGTGTCCCTCGCGTCGGACCTTGACACCATCGATATTGAGAACGGGATCATGGTAGACGCCCTGACCACGGAAACTGATCCAGCGATCGAAGCCCGGACGCGGTTCGTCCGTGGAGCCGCCCATGTGCCACTTGCCCATGAAGGCGGTCTGGTAACCGGCCTTCTGAAGATACTGCGGGAAGAACTCCGTCCCTTCGGGAACGAGCGTATTGTTGTCCACGACACCATGCTTGTGCGCGTACTGGCCCGTCAGAACCGAGGCCCGGCTGGGCGAACACAGCGCCGTCGAGACCGTCGCGTTCTTGATGTACGCCCCCTGCTGAGCCATGCGATCCATGTTCGGCGTCTTGAGGAAGTCGGGCGTATTGAGAAAGCTCATGAAATCGTAGCGGTGGTCATCGCTGAGAATGAAAATGACATTCTTGAGCTTCTTCTTCGGCGCCGCTGAAGCCCTCATGGCGCCGCCCAGAACGGACCCCGAAACAGCCGCCAGGCCCGCCATCTTCACGAAATCTCTACGTGTCGTTCGTTTGCCCTGCATTGTGTTCACCTCAACTGTCGTGGATTATCCTCGTAATTGCGCTTAGAGCCGCTCGACCCACACAAAGTACGCGCCGTGTTTCTTGCCCTGCTCGTTGGTCAGCCACGACTGGAGCATCGCGGGGCCGGCCTTCAGGTTCAGCTCGAACCGCGCGTGCGTCGCGTCAAGCCGAATGTCCTTCTCGATATCAATGTCCCCGATCTTCAGGCGGGCGTGCGTGCATTTCATCGCCTGCTCGAGATGGCGGGGCCAACGATAGAGATCGATGCGATACTTCCCGTTGCGCGTCACCTGGACGGCCCAGGGACCGCTGGCGAGGTGCCCCCGTCTGACATGGCCCTGGTGCCAGGACGAATCCTTCTGGTCCTCCACACACCAGTCGTGCGACATCAGCCGCGTGGGGTTCTCCGCGTCGGAACCCAGACCGATACGAATGCGCTCCGAGAAGGTTGGTTTGAGGCTTTCCCACCATTTGTCATAGGCCGCGGTCAGCTTCTTCATCACAGCCGGGTGCTTGGCGGCGATGTCCTTCTCCTGCCCCGGGTCGGCCTGGATGTCGTAGAGTTCCTTGCCATTGACCAGGCGCCAGCGCTGGGTCATGACCGCCGTCTTGCGCCACCGCTCCGGATGGGCGATGCGCTGCGAATGGACGAAGAGGGTTCGATCCCGCAGCGTATCGGCATCGCCATAGACCATGGAACGCAATGAGACCCCGTCCATCGTGGGCCCGCCGGGACGCTTCAGACCACACATCTCCATCAAGGTGGGTTGGATATCGATATGGGCGCAGAGCTGATCGGCGTTCCTGCCCTCCGCCAGATCACCCTCGGGCCAGTGAATGAACAGCGGCACGCGATGCCCCCCGTCGTACTCCGAACCCTTCGTCCCACGCATCCCAGAGTTGAAGCCGCGCCACTGGTCTTCGCCGGCCCGACGCGCGACACCGGTCGCCGTCCCGTTGTCCGTCATGAAGATCAGGATCGTATTGCGGGCGATGCCTAGCGCCTCCAGACGCTGGCGCAGGAGTCCGAGGTTCTCGTCGATGTTCTCGATCATGCCGTAGAACTTCGCCATGTTCTGAGGGACGCCCTTGTCGAGATACGGCTTGGCGTACTTCGGATCCACGTAGAGCGGGCCGTGCGGGGCGTTCGTCGAGATGTAGCAGAAGAAGGGTTGGTTCCGGTTGCGCTCGATAAAGCGAATCCCCTCGCGGAACCAGACGTCGGTGCAGTAGCCTTCGAACTTCTCGGGTTTGCCGTTGTGCCAGTAGGTGTCGTCGAAGTAGTCGTTGTCCCAGTAGTCGGGTCCCTGGCCGACGCCCCCACCGCCATGCCGGACAACATAGTCGAATCCCTGATCCTCGGGACGTTGGGGATAGTTGTCGCCCAGGTGCCACTTGCCGAACATGCCCGTACGGTAGCCATTGGCGCCAAACGTCTCGGCTAATGTCACTTCGCGCTCGTCCATCAAGGAGCGGCCCATGATCGTGTGCCAGATGCCCGTGCGGTTGGAATAGCGACCCGACATCAGGGCCGATCGCGTTGGCGCACAGGTGGGATCGACATGGAAATTCGTCAGGCGGACGCTCTGCGACCAGAGCTTGTCCATGTGGGGCGTCACGATCATCGGGTTGCCGTGAGCGCCGACATCTCCATACCCCTGGTCGTCCGTGATGATGAGAATCACATTGGGCTTGGGTTTCTTCGGTCTGGCCGCCGCTCCATTGAGAAGTCCCGGGCAGACCAGGGCTGCCGCTCCCAAACCGGCGCCGCGCACGAAGTCTCGACGTGTCACTCGCGTAGCGTTCATCATGTCCTATCCTTCAAGAATTCCATTGTCTTGAGCTACTTGCGGGAGGGCTTGCGCGGCTTGACACCGTTGGCTTTGGCCCATTTCTCATACACTTCTATCAGTTGCCGTTTCTTCTCGGGAAACTTCTCACTCAAATCGTTCAGTTCCGTGCGGTCCTCTCTGAGATTGTACAGTTCCCATTCCAGGTCGGGCTTAGCCGCCACCAATTTCCAGTCGCCGATTCGCACGCCGCGATTGCCCACGTGTTCCCAATAGAGCGGGTCCTTTCTGTTCAGTCGGCCGCCTTTCAGAGCCGGTACGAGACTGATGCCCGGCATGGGCTTGATCCGTTTGCCCTTGCGCGTCTCAGGATAGCACGCCCCGCAGAGTTCGACCAGGGTCGGCATGATATCGATGAGATGCCCCACCTGCCTCTCGATCCGGCCGCGCTTGATGAGCCGGGGATAGTGCGCGATGAAGGGGCTGGAAATCCCGCCTTCGTGGATGAACTGCTTGTACTTGCGGAAGGGAACGTTGCTCAGCTCTGCCCCCATGAAACCATAGCACGGGAACGAATTGGGCCCGCCCGGCGTGCCCTGGAGGTGCTTGAAGACCGGGGTCGTGTGGCAACCCCCATTGTCCGAGAGGAACAGGATCAGCGTGTCGTCGTACTGGTCCATCTGCTTGAGCTTGTCGATGACGCGACCGATGTTCCGATCCATGCGATCGATCATCGCGGCGTAGATCGCCATCTCAGTCTCGAACTCGCGCCTCACCTCGTCGCTGGCGTCCTTCCAGACTGTCACCTGCTCATCGGTCTCGGCCAGTTTCACAGACACGTCGACGATCCCCAGCTCGATCTGCTTGCGATAGCGCCGCGTCCGCAGTCGGTCCCAGCCGACGTTGTACTTGCCGCGATATCTGGCAATGTCCTCCGGAAACGCATGCAAGGGCCAGTGCGGCGCCGTATAGGGCAGATAGAGCAAGAACGGCTTGTCCGCGTCATGCTCGTCGAGGAACTCCAAAGCGTGATCGGTGAAGGCGTCGGTCATGTAGAAGCCTTCGTTCCGCGCCCACATCTGTTCCGAGGTGGCGGGCACCTCAAACGGCTGATCGTCGCGTAGAATCGTCAGCTGTTTCGACGGGTCGCGATAGTAGATGTTGTTGTAGAAGTTGCTCGCCCCGTTGATCAGGCCGAAGTAGCGTTCGAATCCCCGATCGAGGGGCCAGTGCCCTTTCTCGTCGCCCACGTGCCACTTGCCCGACATGTAGGTGCGGTAACCGGCCGTCTTGAGGACCTCGGCAATCGTCACTGACCGATCGGTCAGATAGCCCTGGTAGGCCGGGGTTCCCTGGTTGCCCACCATGCCCCCCACGCCGGCCTGATGGGGATAGAGCCCCGTCAAGAGTGCGGCCCGTGTCGGGCAGCATCGGGCGGCGTTATAGAACTGCGTGAAGCGCAATCCCCCGGCCGCCAGCGCGTCGAGGTTCGGAGTCTGGATTTCACCCCCATAGCAGCCCAGATCGGAATAGCCCATGTCGTCGGCCAGGATCACCAGCACGTTGGGTCGTCGGTCCGACTCGCTCGCCCGGACGCTGCGTTGTCCAGCCCCGAGAAGAGCCACGAGCCCCAGCCCGGCGCCGCGGAGGAAGTCGCGACGCGTCCATTGCACTCTCGTCGTCACGCGATCGTCCTCAATTCTCATTCGGCTTGGCCAGGCTGTTGACCAGTCGCGAGACATACCCATTGGCGCGACCGACGGCTTTCGGGTCCTTCGTTTCCATGGTTCTGATGGTATCCATCAGCGGAGCCGCCTTCTCGCCCAACGCCGCGATGGTGTTCAGAGCCAACATGGAGACATAGGCGCCGTTCTTGTCCGGCGGGGCTAGTTCCTCCAGGACGGGCAAGACCAACTTCAGATCCGCCTTGTTGCCATACTCGCCCAGCGCCCGTGCCGCGATGATCCGCACCGTGGGCGATTCGTCCTTCAGGGCGGCCCGCAGCAGCTTGCGCGATCGGCGCAGCCCTCGCTTGCCGCGCATGAGGATTCCCATTGCGGCCCAGTAGCGAACGGCGCAATCGCCGTCCTGCAACCCCTCGCGCAACTTGGGCAAAGTGCGGGGCTTCATCAGCGTCGCGATATCCGCCATATCCAGAATCTTCTCCAGCGGGTACTTGTCGGGATCGTGCCCCATCTCGTACATCGTCGTCCCGGCCGCCCGACGGTGCTGCTCCGCTTCGCTAAGGAAGCCAACGTCGCGGATGCGCAGGATCTGCTTGCGGAGCGCCTGACGCAGTTCCTTCAGCACCGCCTGGTGTTCCGCTGAATCGACGAGGTTGTTCACCTCATCCGGATCGGTCTGCAGATCGTAGAGTTCCTCCGGTGGCTTGCGCTCCCAGAAGCGCCGCTGCGCGGCGTTGAGTTTGCCCTCATCGTAGAGTTTCTTCCAGACCTGCGTGGTGGGCGTCTGGAACATGTAGTTGATGTACTGTCCATAGATCAGGTGCGGCATATAGTGACGGATGTAGATATACCGCTGGTTGCGCACCGACCGCACGAGGTCGTACCGCTCGTCCATGCGTCCCCGGAACCCGAACAGATGCGGCTGCGGCGGCGTCTCATATTGGCCCATCGCCGCGTGGCCCTGCATCCAATCCGGCGGCTTGATCCCGACGGTGCTCAGCAGCGTCGGCGCCAGATCGATGAAGCCAACCAGACGATCGGAGACACCACCCGTCTTGTACTCCTTCGGCGCGAGGTGTTTGAACTTCTCCGGGGCATACACCATCATCGCCACGTGCAGTCCCGAGTTGTAGGGCCAACGCTTGCTGCGCGGCATGCCGGAGCCGTGGTCGCCATAGAAGACGATGATCGTGTCCTCCATCAGACCGGCCTCTTTCAACTCCTTCAGTCGCGCGCCGGCCTGGGTGTCCATCTCGGTGACCTTGTCGTAGAACTGGGCCCAGTCGTGCCGCACCTCGGGCGTGTCAGGATGGTAGGCCGGGATGGGCGCCTTCGCCATGTCGTGCTTGAGCGTGTGGGGTCGCTTGCGCAGCTGGCTCTCGTGACTGACGGTGATATTGAAGATCGAGAAGAATGGCTGCCCGGCCGCACGGTTCTTCCAATGCCCCTTGCGCGACGACTCGTCCCAGACCTTGCCCGGCTTGGTCAGGTTGTAGTCTTCTTTGCTGTTGTTGGTGCAGTAGTAGCCCGCTTCGCGGAGAATCTGGGGGTACATCCGCATGAACGAGGGCATCTTCACTTCGCTGCGCATATGCTCGGCACCGGTGCTGGGCGGATAGACACCCGAGATGATCGTCGTCCGGGCCGGCGCGCAGACCGGCGCGGTCGACCAAGCCACCCGGTAGCGCATGGCATGACCCGCGAAGGCGTCGAGATTGGGCGTCACGGCATACTCGTCGCCGTAGCAGCCCAGCTCAGGTCCCGTGTCCTCGCAGGTGATCCAGAGAATGTTCGGGCGCTTCGGGTCGCCGGCTCGAACACTGCCGGTACTCAACAGCCCCCCCGCCACCACAGCGCTGGCCCGCAGGAATCCACGTCGCGACAACAACTGACCTGAGTTCATAGCGTTACTCCCAGAAACAGTGCAAACGAGCACTTCAATTTAGACGATTGGTTCGGCGCCTTTGAGCACCTCAGAAGGGGTCGTGATCCCCACCCCCGGCCCCGAGGGGACCACCAGAGCACCATCTTCAATAGAGAGAGACGGTTCAAACCAGTCCCGATATTTCTCAATATTCCGCTTATACTCCTGATACAGGCCGATCTCGCGGGCGTACGAGGCGAAATGCAGCATGTAGACGAAGCCGAAACCGCCGGAGATGTGTACGGTCGTTGGCATCCCAGCCAGCTCCGCCATGCGAGCGACGCGCGTAGAGCGGATGAGCCCGCCGTAGTACTGCAGGTCCGGCTGGACGATATCGAGGCCCCGATTCGCGATCGTCCAGCGGAATCGTCTTTGGCTATACTCCTGCTCACCCCCCGCGACGGGGATCGTCAGCGCGTCAGTGACGCGCTTCGTGTCCTCCAGATGGTCAAACGGACAGGGCTCCTCGAAGTAGACCGCACCGATGTCCTCGAGCATGCGTCCGACCTCAATGGCCCGGGGCGGGTCGTACGAACTGTTGGAGTCGGCGTGGATCGCGATATCGTCGCCCAGAACCCGGCGCGACGAGGTGATGAGCTTCTCGGTTCGACCCGGGCTTGCGTCGGCGTTGCGACTCATGCGTCCCCCGACCCGGAACTTGACCGCGCGGGCGTCCGTCTCCTCGATCAAACGCTGGAGGTGCTCGACCTCTTCCTCGGCCGTGTTGTCGCGCCGACTGCTGGCGATATAAAAAGGTACTTTCCGCCGCACGGGCGGGCCGAACAACTGCCCGATCGATCGACCCGAGATACGTCCCAGCATGTCCAGGATCGCAAACTCCACCCACGCGAGAGGACACCAGAGCGCCAGCCCCTGGAGCTTGTAGTTGCTCTGATGGCGATACACGCCGAACAGGTGCGCCTCCAGGTCACGGGCGTCCTTGCCAATGAAGTAAGGAATCACCCGTCGATTGAGGATTGGATACAGATTCCTGGCGCGGCTGTTCGTCACGGCAAGGCCTTCAGCACCCCCCTTCGATCGGACATGAACGAAGTACTCCCCCCTCGCGCGAAGCAAGCGGATCGACTCGATCGTCACCGGCGCATCCAATCCACTCAGATCGAGAACGGGGCGGGCGGCTTCAGCCTCCAGACGCTCGACCGTCACGCGCGATCGATCTCGTCCCACCCTCGCACCATCCTTCAGAGTGCGGCAACCTGAGTGGAGACCGGCAAAGGCCGCCCCACCGGCCAACTCCAGGAACCGACGACGATTCAGATCCATCAACATGCCTCCCGAATTGTAGACTATCCGTCATAGTCCTCGCCCGCATTGCTGGCCCGGCATGACACGCGCCAGGCCATCAGCCTGCTCTTCAGCGACGCCACGAGCCCCTTCTGGTCGGCCGCGATGTCGTTCTTCTCACTCGGGTCGACGATCAGATCGTACAGTTCGAATGTCTTGCCCGCGTCACCACTGTACAGCTTGTACCGATCGGTGACAAAGGAGAGCTGCTTGCCCGATTCGAATCCTATCGGCTGGTTGCGCTGCTTCATGCGCCCTTCAATCAGCGGGACCAGACTGACACCGTCGTAGGGACGTCGCTTGGCTTCAGGTAAGGAATAGCCGAGCACATCAAGGACGGTCGGGAAGTAGTCACTGGTGACACACGGAACGTCGGTGGCTCGGGGCTTCTTGACGGCCTGCGGCCAGACGAGCATGCCGGGCACGCGGACGCCGCCCTCGTAGAGGCTGCCCTTGCGCCCCCGGAACGGTCCGGGCGAACCCTGCTGGCGCGCGCCGGGCATTTGCTTGGTGCCCCCGCCTTTGCCGGCCGGGCCGTTGTCGCTGCAGAACCAGAGCATCGTCTCGTCGGCGACGCCCAACGCCTTCAGCTCGGCCCGCAATCGCCCGACCTGCTCGTCCATCGCCGTGATGCACCCATAGTAGTGTTGATGGTTTTCGTCCTGATCGGGATACATCGCTCGATACCGGGGCCCGGCGATTACCTTTTCATGCGGCGTGTGGAACCAGATCACCACGAAGAAGGGTTTCTTCCTCGCGACGGCCTTGCGGATGAACGGGACGGCCCGATCCATGATCACGCGGGAATCGTCACCCTCGAGATTGTCCTTGGCGTACTGTCCCGGCCCCGTCCAGTACTTGGTCTCGAACGGCTGATTCTTCATGGGGTCCCAGGTCGGCACCGCCTGCTCGGTGCAGAAGCACTCGTCGAAGCCATGCTCCCACGGGGGTGCGAAGTGCTCGTTTTGCCTCCCGCCCCGGCGCCCGTCCTTGATGTCCTTGGTCAGCGTGCCGAGATGCCATTTGCCGAAGTGGCCCGTCGTATAGTCATGCTCCTTCATGACCTCAGCCAGCGTGATCTCCTGGGGCTTCATGTGTCCCCGGTTGGCGAAGAGGATGCCGTAGCGGTACGGGTGTCGGCCCGTCAGGCAACTGCCCCGCGTGGGCGAACACACCGGAGCGCCCGAGTAGAAGCGATCGAACCGTATCCCTTCGCGCACCATCGCGTCCAGGTGCGGCGTCTTGAGCACGGGATGCCCGTTGTAGCCGGTGTCGCCCCACCCTTGATCATCCGTCATGCAGAGGATCACGTTCGGCCGCTTGGTGGGCCCTTCCTGAGCCAGAGCGCCGGTCGGCAAGGCCAGCGTCAAGCCGGCCGCGCCGGCCCATTGCATGAATCGGCGCCGCGTACATACACTGTTCCTCGATAACCCTCGACTCATGCTCCTATCCTCCTACCACCGGCCTCTGAAACAGTCCGTTCGCTCGATACAGTTGGCGGATGACTTACAGACTGCTCGCCAGAACGTTCGCGTTTTGCCCTGACTTGTTCTTCTGTTTCTTCCGGTCCCGATTCTTGCGATTGCGGCGTTTCTTCTCCTTTTCCGTCGGTTCGTATTCGCCGATCGTGCGGAGCAGGAACTGCTCGTACTTGCGATAGCGAGACAACGTCTTGACGTCCCCGCCCAGGCCGTGCCCACCGGTCGGGTCAAGGAACAGCTCGACAAGCGTCTCCTTGCCCGCCTTGAGCAACTCGCGGTAGACCCGCACCGTGTCCTGGTACAAGACGTTGGAATCCTCCATGCCGTGGACGAGCAGGAGGTGTCCCTTGAGGTTCTTGGCCAGTGGCAAGAGGGAGAACTCCTTGAGCGTCGCCTTGCCCGGTTCGCTCTTGCCGATCGTATGGCGGGTATACCAGGAATTGTAGTTCTCCCATTCGGTCGGTCCGGCGCCGGCGATACCGGCCTGGAAGACATCCGGCTCGGTGTACAGGCACATCTGCGTCTGGAAACCGCCGAAGCTCCAGCCGTGGATGGCGACCTTCTTCTTGTCCACACCGTAGTTCTCGACCAGGAAGCCGACGGCGTCGACCAGATCCTCGACCTGCGGCTTGCCCACCTGACCAAAGTTGGCCTTCTCGAAGACGCCGGAGTAACCACTGTTGCCCCGCGTATCGATCGTACAGGCGACGTAGCCGTGCTTCTTGGCCATGTAGTACGGGAAGGCGAAGTTGTAGGGGCTGTAGCTGCCCTGCACGACCATCTTCGTGGTGCCCAGGGGACCGCCGTAGAAGTAGATCAGCACGGGGCGCTTGTCCTTCTCGCTCCAGTCGTCCGGCTTGAACATCATGCCGTAGAGCGTGTGGCCGTGACGATTCTTGTAGTCGAAGAACTCCGGCGACGGCTCAGCAAACTTGTGCGCCTTCTCCGGATGCGAATCGGTCAGCGTCTTGTACACGTCGGCATCACGATCGATGAATACCAGTTCCCGCAGCTTCTCGTAGCTGATCAGATTCGTCAGGACCTTCATCCCGTCCTGACTGACGGCGGCGTCGCTGTGCGTGCCCGTCTCCTTCGTCAGACGGATCATGCGACCACTGGCGGTCGAGACCTTGTAGACATCCGTCTGCGAAGGATGCTCCTTGGTCGCCCGGACGAAGACCCACTCGCGATCCTTGGAGATATCGATCGGATACACTTCGTAGGGACCGCTGGTCAAAGGTCGAAAACTCTGATACAGCGGATCGAGCACGTGCAGATGACGGAAGCCCGTCTGCTCGCTCAAATAGACCAGCCGCTTGTTGTCCGCGAGATAGTACAACTGCATCATGCGAGGCGTGTTGGGGCCGCCATAGTGCATGAAGCGGTAGATCTCCTTGGCCTTGTCCGCGGCCTTCTTGTCGTCGTCCTTGTCCTTATCCTTCTTCTTGTCGTCTTTCTTGTCGTCGGAATCGGACTCGTCTTCGTCGTCGTCCTCGTCCGCATCCTCATCCGCCGTTTTGTCTTCGTCCTCCTTGTCGTCCTCTTCGCTCTCGCAGATACAGGCCTCGTAGATCTTCACCAGCGCCGGGTCCTGCTCAAACGTCAGGAACACGACCTTCTTCGAGTCCGGCGACCAGACGGGCGTCTTGAGCATGTCGTCCGGCATGTGTGTCTCGAATTTGAAGACCTCGGTCAGGGTATCCTTCTCGTCCTGATCGTCACTGATCTCGTAAACGTAGACGCGCCTCTCGTAGGTGGGCAACTGGTCGTCCGAGACGTGCCGGGTGACTTCCCGCGACTTCATCAGCCGGTCGCGATAGTTGGCGATCTCCACCTTGCTGGTGCTCGGCTCTTTGGTCCGCTTGGAGGTCGTGAACACGATGCGCTTCCCATCGGGGCTCAGACGGTATCGGTCCAAACGGTCGTCGGCCGGGAACTTCGGATCGAGTTGCCGCGTCAGATCCCCGTCGAAGATCCGGCGGAACAGCCCACCCTCGCGTCGAAACGTATAACCCGTCCCGTCAGGCAACCAGGCGATTGAATACTCGCGCTGGCGCGTCTGCGTCAGCCGCGTCAGAACGGCCCCGTCGACCGTGTAGCGATAGACGTCCCCCTCGCTCTCGAACAGCAATTCCGCCGTGGTGGGTGACCACGCAAACCAGCCGATCCCGCGGTAGCGCGGCGCCTTTTCGTCATCGGCGTCTTTGTCGCCAACCCAGTCGCCCCGCTCCTTCAGGGTCTTCTCATCCAATTCACTCTCATCGTCCTTCCCCGACTCATCCCCGTCTTCCTCCTCCGAGTCGGACGTGGACTCATCCTTCTCCTGTTCGTCGTCGGAATCCGCATCGCGATCGTCGTCGCCGTCTTCATCCTCCTTCTCGGTCTTGTCCTTCTTTTCGTCCTTTTTGTCGTCCTTATCTTTCTTGTCTTCGTCGCGATCAGCCTTGTCAGAATCCGAGGCCTTCTTCGCCTTCTTGACGCGGTCCTCAACCACTTTGCGGGCGCTCTTCTGGTACTTGGCCATCACCGAGGGCCAGGTAATGCGTTCGGCCTTGCCCTTCTCGACATCGTAGATGTAAAGGTCACCACCGTGACGCCGCTCTTTGTACGGGCGATAGCGGTAGGCGCCGTACTTGCCGTCCTGTGAGAAAGCCATACTCGAAGCGGATGGTCCGAAGAAGCTCTTCTCGGGCATCAACTCCTTGAGCGTCAGTTCCTTCTTCTTCTCGGTCTTCTTCTTGCGATTCTTGCCCTTCGACTCCTTGCCGGCCCCGAGAACACTGCCCAGAACACACAGACACACGAGGGAAACGACGACCCAGGAATGCTTCTTCATTGAGACTCTCTCCTGCCACGTTAACACGGACGGCCCGTTGCCCCTTCGCAGCCGCGCCACCGATGGTAGAACATTGCGGCTTCAGCGGGCAAACGTTGTCTTGAATGCTAAGATTTTGGCGCGCGTCTGTCAATCATTGAGGAAGACGCGCCGCCGGAACCTAGATCTTGTCCTTGACTTCGTCCCACAGCGCCATGACACCCTGCAGCCACCCGTACACGAAAGCGTCGCGACTGAATCGAGGATCTTCGCGCTCCTGATCCTTGACGTTCTGCTCCAGTCGCTCTGCCCAGAGGTTCAGGTTGTAGACGATGTCGGGGCTCCAGGGATCCAGCGAAGGCTCGCTCTTGGCAACCGTGTGGGCGTCCACCAACTCCACCAACTCGTCGTACGAAAGTCTCTGGGCATCCCGGTATCCTTCCTGATACCCCACATCTTCGTAGCACTCGTCGTACTTGCGTTTCTCGGCTCGCAGACGCTTGATCGTCACAGCCAACTCCCCGCCCTCCTGGGCCATCAATTCCTGGCGACTGACCTCCCGCTCCAAAGCCTCCTGGCACACGCCGGAGACGTTGAACGCCCCCTTGACCGCGTCAAGCCGAGCCGAGAGGCCATCGGGCAACGTGACCGAGATTCGCTGAGTCATAGTAAGCTCCTTGCACAAATCGTACACACCAATGAACACCACTATATACCATCAACAGAACACACCGACATACGAAATACTATCACCAGAGAATATATACTGCTCAGCCCAGGTTTCGCAATAGCGAATCAGGAGCCTCCAGTGGAATATTGACATCGAACGCTTCGTCAGCGACGATGAAGCCAACAGGATATCACACGAACTCTACCGGACCCGTGGGAACTCAACACCGAGATCGCTCGGCGCAATCGCATCGGAAGATCAGAGGAGCCCTATCGTGACAGCACGCTGCAGGCGCATCTTCGTGACGTCGTTTCTTCTGAACCTAGTGCTTGCCAGCCTGGGCCGCGGCGCCCTGAAAGTCCAGTGGGGACGCCAGGTGGTGACCCCCAGCAAGGACAGCATCTTCCGCTCGCTGGTGACCGACAGCAACGACGCGATCTACCTGGCTGTCGCGCGGCAACCTCTGGATGGCGCCGGCGCCGCTCCCCAGGCCCGCCACCTCCTGAAGTTCGACCAGGACGGCAAGGCGCTGTGGGATAGACAACTCGGCAAAACCAACGCTGGAAAGGCCCTCCATATGGTGGTCGATGACTTGGCCACCGACGATCGAGGGAATGTCTACGCATTCGGACATACCCATGGTTCTCTGGGCCGGGAGAACATCGGGAAAAACGATATGTTCGTCGCCAAGTACGATCAGGACGGCGCCCAGCAATGGGTGAGGCAATTGGGCACGCCCGAACATGACGTCTGCACCGGTCTGGATATCGACGCGTCAGGCAATCTGTATATCTCCGGCTACAGCTATGGGGACTTTGCCAAGCCCAACAAGGGCGGCGCCGACATGGTCATCGCCGCCTACAGCCAGACCGGAACACTGCTATGGCGCGACCAGTTCGGCACAGAGGTGGACGAACGGGCGATGAGCCTGCGTCTGGGTAAGGACGATGACATCTATCTCTGCGGCATCACCGCCGGCGCCCTGGCCGGGCCGAACCACGGTCACGAGGACTTTGTGGTGGCGCGATACCGCCGCACAGGCGAATCTCTCTGGCTGCGTCAGTACGGTACGAACGGCGATGACAGGGCCGTCTGTATGGAGATCGGCGAGCAGGGCCAAGTGTACGTGGGCGGCAGGACCGTGGGCGGTCTGCAGAACAAAAGATCGCACCGTGGGTATGGCGATGCCTTCCTCACCCGGATCGCGCCAACAGGCGATGTACTCTGGACGCGCCAATTCGGTACGCGCGGTTGGGACAAGACGTTCGATCTGGCCTGCTTCCAGGACGGATCGGGTGACGTCCTGGCCGGCGGTTGCCAATATCCCTACGGGCAGTTCTGCCAGGCCTTCTCCAATCGCTTCTCGTCGGAAGGCAAGCTCCTCTGGACCAAGACGTTCGGCAAACGACGACCCAAGGCCGGCACGTGCGGCCGCGCGGTCGCCATCGATCGCGACAATCACTGCTACCTCGCCGGCGGGACCACCACCGACAATTGGGCTCTCAACAACGGCACCAACAACGTGTTCATCGTCCGATTCGATGAGAGTTCGAATTCCAACCCGCGTCCGAAACCTTGAAACGACGAGACGCGTCCAGTCGAGGCAGCACGCGCCAGGGCTCGGCCCGCAGGAATCTGAACGTTTTTTGACTTCCCCAGGATTCCTCTTAGACTAGACCCCGTCGCCCGTTCGTTTCCATAAATGAACAACCGGTTGTCAGATCCTGGTGAGTCTCACGCAAGATGCTGGAAGATAGAATACTCGTTTGGCGGTTCAATCGAGGGGATACGGCGGCGTTGTGCCGTATCTACGAGAAGCACCGCGATGGTTTGCTCAAAGTGGCGGCCGCCCTGCTCAACGACAAGAGCGACGCCGAGGACGTGCTGCACGACGTGTTCGTCGCCTTCGCCCAGCGTACGGGGCGCTTCCAACTCAAGGGCAGCCTGAAGGGCTATCTGGCGATTTGCGTCGCCAATCGGGCGCGTGACAGGAACCGCATGCTCCAGCGCCGTGCGGCGGCGTGCCTGGACGAAGCCAGCGCGCAGCCGGCTGGAACTACAGGTCCGGCGCACGTTGCGATGGCTCGTGAGCAGACCGAGAAAATGGACGAAATCATGGCCCAACTGCCCGAAGAGCAACGGGAGACCATCGTCCTGCATCTCCAGAGTAAGCTACGATTTCGCGAGATTGCCAGGCTCCAAGGGATATCCATCAACACGGCGATGAGTCGCTATCGGTACGGCTTGGACAGACTGCGTTCGAGCCTCAATGGTGAACTGAAACAATGACTGACTCAAAGACAACCGAGCGGATTGTCAGTGACTATCTCGACAACCTCGCAACGCCGAGCGGCGCTGAGGCCGATGGGAAGATCCTGTCCGGGGCGCTGACAGCAATGAACGAAGTCAAGAACCAACAGGCGGCTCCAACGAGCCGCATTTCATGGAGTACTATTATGACGAGCAAAGCAGGTAAGCTGGCGGCCGTAGCCGCCATTGTACTGGTCGTCCTGTCCTTCACAATGTTCGATACCTTGACCCAATCGGCCTGGGCGCTCGAGGACGCGATCGAAGCCCTCAAAGACCTCAAGGGCGCCCACGTAGTCGGCACCTTCGGGGGCGGGATGGTCGAAATCTGGGTCCGCGCCGACGGGAGCAAGAGCCGGTCAAGCGCCATGGTCGTCCGGAGCAGTAACGGCACCGTGACATGGGTCAAGGACGGGCGCACGTATCACTACGAGCCGGGGCAGAACACCGTCTACTTCGAAGATGCGATTACACTGGGCCTCTCCGACTGGCTCGGCCCGGATCTGTTGCACATGCTCAGCAAGGCCAAGGACGCCCAGACCCTGCGGGGCAAGGACCCGGCGACCGGGCGAGACCGTATCACGCTGCTCTGCAGTCTCGGGGACATGCACGGCCCTCAGTCCTGGATCATGGAGTTCGACGCGGCCAGCAAGTTACCCATCGCCTTCAAGCAGTGGGCCAATCTCGACCGGAGTGGGCCGCCTGCGTTTGAAGCCTTCAAGATCACCTACTACGAGAACGTCGCGGACAGTCTCTTCGACGTCAAAGTCCCGGGCAGCCCCGCCTACGTGGAGCGGCCGCTGACCATTAAGGAAGCATTCATCGACATGCTGAGCAACCCGGCCGATGGGATGCCCACCGAGGGACTCGACCAACAGCAGGCGTGCGAGCGCATTCTCAGAGCGGGCTTCCAGGCGGTGATCGACGAAGACCTGGACACGCTCAAGAAACTGGCCCCCTTCTGCGCGAGCCTGGGCGACGAACTCTTGCGAGCCGCTATCTTCAGAACCGGCCGGGAGGATCGAGTCACCGAGATCCTGGAGATCGGAGATATCTGCAAGACCGGGCAGACCAGGCTGGGCCCCATCGTCGCGGTGCCCGTCCAGGTGCGGCGCAAGGACGGTGTGAAGGTTGAGGAGAAGACGATCGTCCAGTTCCGCAACCTCGAAGGCGTCGAATCCTGCGTCATCTACGGCCCCTACGGCCTGCCTCAAACGATCGAGTAGCCGCCTCTTCATTTCTGCTCTCAAGAGCCGTCGGGCGTCAGTCCGGCGGCTTTTCTCCTGCGCCGCAGTCGGGGCCCCGGAGCGGTTTTTCTGAACGCCGCTCGCCACGTTGCCGATAGAACCTTACAGGTGCGACAGTAACCTCCAGACCATCAGCGCATTTATAGGACTACGCCGGAGAAGCAGAGTACCACATGCGGAAGACCATCGTCAGTGCAGCGGTCATCACGGGGGCCTTAGCCATTGCGGCTATTGTTCTTTTCGTACGCACAGGCACCGTAAGCATCGACGACATACTCGCCGCCTATCAGCCGGACACCCGGTACGGCGGCCTGACGATCACGTATCCGGCCCACGAAACGCTGTTCCCTCCCGAGATGGTCCCGCCGACCGTTCAGTGGACCGACAGTACGACCCCGAGCCAAACGTGGCTGGTCCGCATTGAA
>JANQFY010000311.1 GCA_028277585.1 Sedimentisphaerales bacterium | reverse complement strand
AAAGAGACGCTCGCTGAAGACAGAATCGTCGATGCCGACGCGACCCAGGATCACCTCAGCACCGAGCTTCAACTGCTCCGATTCGGCGACGTCTACCTGCTTGGTTTGCCGGGCGAGATCCTCGTCGAGGTCGGCCTCGAGATCAAGAAACGCGCGGGAATCGAGAAGCTCATCATCGCGTCGCTGAGCAACGACGTCATCGGCTACGTCTGTCACGCCGCCGCCTACGACGAGGGAGGCTACGAATCCACCTCCGGAACCAATCTGGCTCGGGGCGCCGGAGAACTCATCGTCACCCAGGCCCTCAAACTCATCAGCCAAATGAAGTCGCAGCAACTGGCCCATCGATGACCCACTGCGAAAATGGTCGGGGTGGTCAGCCGACTGAGCCGCGGAAGAGGTGTTCGGTGCTTTCGCGGAACGTGCTCTCGAAATCCAGGCCGATCTGTTCGAAGCCGGCCTGCTCCATGGCTTGGCGCTGAATGTCCGACAAATGCGTAGCCGGATAGAGCCCGATCGCCAAGGCGCCCTGAACGTGCAGGAACTGGCCCGCCTTCTCGGGCGTCAGAGTGGGAAACAGTTCACAGAGAAGCTGCACGATGGTCGCCAGTTCGACTCGCATCGTACTCTTGAACCTGACGAGGCTCTCCAGCGATACATTCTTCTCCAGAGACGTGAAGAGGATCGAGAACAACCTCAGCAGTCTCTCGTGTTCGGTCAGGATTCTCGCCCAGATCGCGGCGAATTCGGCGACAGATTTCACCTCCCCCGGACGCAGCGCCTCCACCAACGAACGCCCCCAGTCCTCGATATCCTGGCCCAACAGTCCCAGGAAGATCTCTTCCTTCGTCTTGAAGTACTTGTATAGATTCGAGCGCGTGAAGCGCGCCTCTTTCGCGATTCGGGCTAACGTGATCTCGTCGAATGGAGACTGATCGTACAGCCGCGCCGTCGCCGTAACGATCTCGCGGATCCGTTCTTCCTTCTGCTCTTCGCTTCGTGCTCTTTGCCAAGTCATAATGTCGATACCGTTTCTATCAACTTCTCTTCAAGTGCTGTCGGTTCCTCTTGTGCCTGCATCCGTCATGCACCTTCACCAACCAGCACCGTTCGGCCATTCTCAATGTCACGCTCTCTGCTTCGTGTATGGTGCGTCCTCTACCCAGATCTTCCCCTACGACAAGGGGCGGGAGGGTCTCGGACGCCAATTCCTCATCAATCGCCTTCTTTCCGTATCTTTACTATCACCAGGGTGATATCATCTTTGGGCTTCTTGCCCTTGCCGAAATCATCCAGGCTCGTGTAGACCTCGTTGAGAATATGAGCAGCCGGAGCGGCGGCATGCTGGCGAAGCACGGCCTTGAGTCTTTCCTTGCCGAACTGTTCTCCACGGTTGCTCCAATACTCCCAGATGCCGTCTGTTCCAATCGCAATCACCTGCCCATCGCGCAAGTCTGCCCGGCGACTTGGCTGGTATGGAAATCGCTTATCGATCCCTAAAGGAATGCCCGAGCCTTTCAGGTCTTCGAATGCATCGGTGGCGGGGTCGTAGACGATGGCCGGATCGTGTCCGGCGGAGACCCAATGCATGCCGTTAAGATCCGGCTCCACAGTCAGGTAGAAGAGGGTCATGAAGCGGCCCGTCTCCTTGACATCCTCAGCCAAGTGGCGATTCATGGCGCCGACAATCTCGGCCATGGACTCGCTCTGAGAGGCGTGGACACGCAAAGACGCTCGCGCCGAACTCATCAGGAGGGCGGCGTCCACGCCATGCCCGGTCACATCCCCCACGGCGACACTGAAGGAGCTTCGGGAAGGGCGCTGCTGCCAGAAGAAATCATAGTAGTCCCCGCCGACTTCCTCGCAGGATACGTTTCTGCCGGCGACATCCAATCCCGGGACCTTCGGGCTTTCCTGAGGCAAGAGACTCCGTTGGACCTCACCGGCCAGAGCCAGGGCGTTCTTCTGCTCGGTCATATCGGTGATGAACGCCATGTTGCCAATCGCCGCGCCTTGATCATCACGGAGGGTATTGCTGTGAATGAGCACGGGCACATGATGTCCGTCACTGGCCACGAGCGTTCCTTCCAATCGGCGATACTCTTGAGCCAGCAATTCGTCGCGGTTGGCGTTCAGATACTTACGAAACTCCGGAGTGGCCAACTCCACATAAGATGTGCCCAGGATATCGGCACGGGGGTAACCGACCATGCGGCAATAGGCGTCATTGGTGTCGGTAACTGTGAACGTCTCATCCATGAGTACGAAGCCCTCGCCGGCGGTTTGGACGATCCTCCGGAACTTCTCTTCGCTTCGCCGTAGTTCGGCCTCCTTTCGCTGGAGTTTCTCCCGCGCTTCGTTGATTTCGGCCATGATGCGCAGATGCATCCGCGAGCTGAAATCCCGCATGGCTTCCAGCCGTTTCCGATATGCTTCCGATCGCCGGAGTTTTCGTTCCAGAAAAGCAGTGCGACGTTCAAGACCCCCGATCCCCGACCGCGCCGCGTCATCGAGACTACTCGCCATACCTGGTGAAGCGTCGCCGGACTTGGGTCCCACCAGCAGCGTGACCAGAGTTGCGGCGTGGGCCATGCTCTGCCCGCCCGGCGCCAGGGGCGCAATCTCACCGAAACTGTGGAATCCCAGGATGGGAAGATGCGGGGGGAGATTCTCCTGCAGAATCTGCAACTCCCTCTCGGCCTGGGTGCCGAGAATCGCTTTGCGGAATCCGCATGAGAAGGCCAAGGCGAAAGCGGGGTCCCAACCCTGCGCGGCGCTGGTCATCCTCTCGGTGGTCGTGAGAGTGTCGCGGATCAGATCATCACGAACGGCCTCGGTGAGTTGGACCGTCGCCCCTTCGGGAACAGATTCGGAGAAGGTGATACTGCCGTCACCATGATACTCTGCGGGTATCCGTATGTAGTACTCATCAGAACCATGCTCATACACAGCCAGAATGAACTCCGGGGCCGGCTCGTCATGGTGGCCCAGGTAGTGACGATAGAACTCAACCGCCTTGCGTCCGTCGATCCGGCGGACCAATGGGCCCTGGGCCTCGGTCACAACAACCTTCTTGCCCAATGGCCTCCAACTGTTAGCGATGGAGAAGGCGTGTTCAACGGGGCCGGACATCAAGAGAATCGGTATAGCGTCGGTCAATACCTCGCTACCATAGAACTGTAGAACGTCGCCGTGCTCGATCTCATGAGTGCCGGCTCCACCGCCGAATACCGGACAGTCCGCTCCCAAGTTCGAACTGAGTTTCTTCAGAAGGGGCGCGGCTTGAACGCCATAGGTTGCGGGAAAGGTCAGGCACAGCGCGGGGGCCCCGCTGACATGTTCGCGCGCCGTCTTCACGGCTTCTCCCACGGCGGTCTCACAGCCCCCGGAGAGATCACGCCCGACGCCGGTACTGATTTCGATGCCATCTGAGGCAAACGTCATCAGGGTAATGGCATCATCGCTGACCCCGTAGGCGGTGGAGAAGTTACCGGCCGTCGTACAACCGATCAACTCCATACCGGGCAATCCGTTGTTGATCGTATCCAACATGAGTTGATGATCGAAACCAGCACCGGCAAAGACCATGCCGGCCTGCGGCGTCCGGCCTGCCATCTGCGACCGGCAGGCCGAGATTGCCCGCCTGACGACGGTTACCGTGTCCATTCCTTCGGCTTGGCCGAGTCCGACGCTAATCATCTTCCACTATCGCTCCAGTCATCCGGATACCGTCAATTCAGGCGGTCGAGCCGCCCCACAAATCCGCCTGCATGCCAGGCAAGGCGATACCGTACCACATGGTTGCTCAGAGTCCCAATTGTGTTTTCAGGCCGCCAATGAAGGTCTCATCATCCAAGGCCTGGCGGCTTGCCATGAACTCCTGTGCATCATCGCCCGCCGTATAGCGTAGCGTCTTCGTGCCATCGGTCACAGCGGTCCAGATCACCTCGGCAACAACGCTCGAAGGAGAAGCAGCGTCCCCCATCACCTCGCCAAAGGTCTTCATCAGCTTCTGCACGGTGTCCTGGTATTCGGGCATTGACTCATCGTTGGTGAAGTCGAAGGAACGGCCGCCGAAATCCGTGGCGATCGCGCCGGGCTCGACGATCTTCATTTTCACACCGATCGCCTCCAGCTCGTAGTGAAGCGCTTCGGAGAGCCCTTCCACCGCGAACTTGGTCCCGTGATAGAGCGTGCCCAGGGGGAACGTTATCTTGCCGCCGATCGATGAAATGTTGACGATCGTCCCGGATTTGTTGGCACGGAAATGGGGCAGCACGGCCTTGGTCACGGCCAACAGCCCGATGACGTTGGTGTCGAACTGACGGCGAATCTTCTCTATAGGGAACGCCTCCAGAGGACCGTAGGCGCCATATCCTGCGTTGTTCAGCAGGACGTCGATCTTGCTAAATTTCTCAATCCCCGCTCCGACGGCCTGCTCGATCGACTCTTGATCCAGCACATCCAATCTCGTAACCAGCACGTTGTCCAGCGCCGTCAACTCCTGCTCCTTCTCCGGCGTTCTCATCGTGGCAACCACATTCCAGCCCTTCTCGTGGAACAGATTCGCCGTCGCTTTGCCAATGCCACTGCTCGAGCCTGTGATCAATATCGTTCCAGCCATTTCTGATCTCCTTCTTCACTGCACGTTGGCTTTCTTGTTCTTGCGGCCGCCCATGCTGATCGCCTTGCCCAAGAGGAACAACAGGGGCTTCGTCATGGGACCTTCGAACTCCTTCCTGACGCTCTGCATGTGGACCGGCACGTCGATCTGCTGAGGGCAGTGTTTCACGCAGAGCCCACAGCCGACGCACTGGCTCGCCAGGCCCGGCTTCTTGCCTTGCAGGCCGCCGTTGAATCCCAGGTAATGGATCTTGCTCGTGAGCCCCTTGCCGTAGAGGTGCTTGGAATTGTAGATGCTGAAAACCAGCGGGATATTGATGTTCTTGGGGCAGGGCATGCAATACTGACAGCCGGTGCAGGGCACCTTCATGACCGTGCGAAAGGTCTCAGCCGCCTGTCTGACGGTGTCCGTTTCTTGCGAGGTCAGCGACCCGATCTCGGCGTCCGAGGCGATTCGAATGTTCTCGGCAATGTGCTGCTCGTTGTTCATACCGGACAGGACGGTGACGATGCCCGGATGGTTCCATATCCAGCGCAGCGCCCATTCGGCATTGGAACGCTTTGTCGGCGCGGCGTCGTAGATCTTCTGTACCTCTCTCGGCTGCTTGCCCGCCAGTACGCCGCCCCGCAGCGGCTCCATGATGATCACGCCGATATCTTTGGAAGCGGCGTACTGAAGCCCCTCGACGCCGGCCTGGTTGTGCTCGTCGAGGATGTTGAACTGGATCTGGCAAAAGTCCCAGTCGTAGGCGTCAACGATCGCTTTGAAGTCGTCGCGGACCCCGTGGAAAGAGAAGCCGGCGTGGATGATCTTGCCATCGGCCTTGGCCTTCTCGAGGAAATCGATCACGCCCAGGCCCTCGATCTTCTTCCAGGTCGGCCCATCCACGGCATGGATCAGGTAGTAATCGATCACCGAATCATCCAGACGCTCCAATTGCGCATCCAGATAGTAATCCATGTCTTCCCGGCTCTTGCAGAGCCACTGAGGAAGCTTGTCAGCGAGCTTGACCTTCTGTCGGTATCCGCCCTTCAGGGCCTTGCCCAGGATGACTTCACTCTTGCCCCCATGATAGGGCCAGGCGGTGTCGACGTAGTTGACGCCCCGATCGATGGCGCTGCGGATCTGTTTGATCGATTCGGCCTCATCAGGTCTCAATGCCCCGCCCGGCAGGCGCATGCACCCGAAGCCCAATATCGACAACTCGTCCCCGGTCTTTGGCATAGTTCGATACAGCATGATGGATTCCTTTGGTGTCCCACAGCCCCACTGCTCTGGCTGCGCTAAAGATACTTGTCAAAGAATTCTACGATCGTCTCCGGATGCTTGGGCAGATAGTCATACGCAGCCGCGCGATTCTTAGTCAGCTCCAACCAAAGCAGCTCTTTCTCGACTTGGAGCTCGTCGTAGTAGCGTTGCACGAAGTCGAGATCGGTCAGGGGATCGTTCTTGTTCTGCATGACCAGCGTCGGCACGGCGATCTGCTTGACGTCCGGCATGAACGTCTTGACATTCATGTCGAAACCCAACCTTTCGCGAGACTTACTGGTCGCGGCGCGCAGAAGGAAGGCGGGTATCCCCAGAGCCTTGGTGAACTCCGTGTAGTGCACCGGCTGGACGGCGAACATCGCCTTGATATTCGAATAGCGGCGCAGGCCTTGATCGCCCATGCCGTAGGCGTAGGTAGAGGCGGCCGCCCCCATACAAATGCTCAGCAGGCCAATGTGGGCGTTCTCATACTCGGGGCGGCGCGTGATGAAGTCGACCGCAGCGATCACGTCCTTGGCCTCCTCGGGCCCCCAGGAGATCCACGGGAGCGTGCCGGGATCGCTTTCGCCGTGGTTGCGGAAGTCGTACATCAGAACCGTGTATCCCTGTTCGCTCAGCCCCTTGGCGT
Organism: Sedimentisphaerales bacterium; assembly: GCA_028277585.1. GTDB lineage: Bacteria > Planctomycetota > Phycisphaerae > Sedimentisphaerales > Anaerobacaceae > Anaerobaca. The sequence goes on along the minus strand of JANQFY010000311.1, from coordinate 5,066 downwards.
GCCCGAGAAATGGGATGTCCTCCTTCCACCCCTTCATCAGGCCCTTGCCCTTCGTCGTGTAGCCGGCTCGGCTGCATTGAGTGCCGAAGTGCGACTGGATGATGACCTTGTCCGTAGAGCCTTTGACAAGCCAGCCGCGCAGCGTCACGCCGTCACTCGCCTGGAATGCGACATCCTCGTATTCCAGGTCGTAGTCCTTCGGGCTGTTGAACACGGGTGATTTGTTGGGCTTGATCATCAAGTTCGAAATCATGGTTCCAAACATCGGTGATACTCCTGTGATCGCTGGATTGCATTCATGCCAGTTGCAACTCGCGCGCAACTACTGCTGCGCTACACATGCTTGTCGAAGAATTCTACGATCGTCTCCGGATGCTTGGGCAGATAGTCGTACGCGGCCGCGCGATTCTTAGTCAGTTCCAACCAGAGCAGCTCCTTCTCGACCTGGAGCTCGTCGTAGTAGCGTTGCACGAAGTCGAGATCGGTCAGGGGATCGTTCTTGTTCTGCATGACCAGTGTCGGCACGGCGATCTGCTTGACGTCCGGCATGAACGTCTTGACATTCATATCGAAGCCCAACCTTTCGCGAGACTTACTGGTCGCGGCGCGCAGAAGAAAGGCGGGTATCCCCAGAGCCTTGGTGAACTCCTTGTAGTGCAGGGGCTGGGCAGCGAACATCGCCTTGACGTTCGAATAGCAACGCAGGCCCTGATCCCCCATGCCGTACGCGTAGGTAGTGGCGGCCGCCCCCATGCAAATGCTCAGCAGGCCGATGTGGGCGTTTTCGTACTCGGGGCGGCGCGTGATGAAGTCGACCGCAGCGATCACGTCCTTCGCTTCCTCGGGACCCCAGGAGACCCAAGGGAGCGTGCCGCGATCGCTTTCGCCGTGGTTGCGGAAGTCGTACATCAGAACCGTGTATCCCTGTTCGCTCAGCGCTTTGGCGTGCCCGAGAAAGGAAATGTCCTCCTTCCACAGCTTGACCAGTCCCTTGCCCCTGGGCGTGTAGCCGGCCCGGCTACATTGGACACCGAAGTGCGACTGGATGACGACCTTGTCCGCGGAGCCTCTGATGAGCCAGCCGCGCAATGTCACGCCGTCACTCGCCTGAAATGCGACATCCTCGTAGTCCAGGTCGTAGTCCTTCGGGCTGTTGAATACAGGTGATTTGCCAGGCTTGACCATTAGGTTTGAGATCATCGTTCCGAACATCACTGACACTCCTGTGATCGCTGGATTGTATTCATGGCAATTGCGACTCGCGCGCAACTACCGCGGCGGTAACAACATCCCTTCCATCTTGTCCAGGAAGGCTTGCCGCGAAGCAGCGCCCATCATCTCGGCGAGCATCTCCGCGTCGGCGCCGATGGGGTTATGGACTGGAGTCTCCGAGGTCGCGCATTCGTAGATCTTGTCGGCGACTTCCTGTGGGTCGGCCTCTGTCCCCCCCTGCGTCGCCATCTGGGCCGCAACGGCCTGCAGGTGCTCGTACAGTTTGTGAGCATGGGCCGAGAGCTCTTCGCCACCGGAGTTCAAGCAATCGTCGGTGTTCGCGTTGAAACGCGTCGTGGGGTAAGCGCCGGGCGCGACACTCTTGACCATGATGTTCAAGGGCCTGTACTCGAAGGCCATCGCTTCGGTATACCCTTCGACGGCGAACTTCGTCGACGCGTAGACCGATATGGTGGGGGCGCCCATCATGCCGGCCATCGAGGTGACATTGATAATGCAGCCGCCTCTCTGCTTCCGCATCAAGGGCAGCACGGCGCGGGTCACGTTCATCACGCCGAAGACATTGGTTTCGTACATCGCACGAACTGCCTCATCGGTGGCCTGCTCGAACAGCGTGTGTCCACCGTAACCGGCGTTGTTGACCAGGACATCGATGGTTCCGAATCGCCCGACACCTTCCTCCACACCCTGCTTGATACTCCCAGCGTCGGTAACGTCCAACCGGGTGACGAGAACGTCATCCAGCCCCGTAAGTTCCGCCTCCTTCTCGGGCGAGCGCATCGTTGCGATAACATTCCAACCCTTCTCGTGAAATGTCATGGCCGCCAATTTACCGAAGCCACTCGAACAACCTGTGATCAGTACTGTCTTCTTGCTCATTTCCGTCTCCTGCCGCAAGAGAACCTGTTGATTATCAGTACGCTTCTACTGTGTCACCTTCAGTGCATAGCACACCAGACGCTGCTTGAATCGCAGATAGAGCTTATCGTTGGCAATGACGGGGAGGGTCCAGACCGGGCCTTCGACATCGCCCAGCGCCAGGGGCAAATGCGCAACTTTGGCGAACCGCTCAGGGTCCGGCTTCATCAGGAAGAGGTTTCCCTTGATATCGAGACAGACCAGGTGGTCGTCCACGTACGCGCAGGTGCCCCAACCCATCGCTTTGGTAGTCCACTTCACCGCGCCGGTGGCAAGTTCCAGACACTTGAAGGCGCCTCTGTTCTGCATGCTCTGGCCCGAATACCCATAGAGGAAGCCGTCCAGGATATACCCGTCCGAGTGGTGCGACGCCATGGCTCTGGTGGTCCAAATGACCGTGGGCTCCGTGTCGCTGGCCTCGAGCAATTGGGCGCCTGTCCGATAGCCCGAGGTTATGAGGATCCGATTGCCACTCACCAGAGGGGTTGTTGCGTTGACACGATAGGATGTCTCCCACGGGGTGTTCCAGAGTTCCTGCCCCGTCGCGGAGGCGACCGCCGCTAGACCGTCGCCGTGAAACGCCAGGTAGGCGGGCGTATCGCCAAGCGTGATGGGCACGAGCGGAGCGTAGCCGGCATGTCCCTGACCCGATTTCCACGCGACTTCGCCAGTCACCTTGTCGTACGCAATGACGCGCGCCGCCCCGCCGCCCTGCACGAGCACGTGGTCGCCCCGCACGAGTGGCGAGGACGAGTGCCCCCACTTGGGCTCCTTACCGCCCTCGTCATGAACGTTGCGGTGCCACAAGATCGCCCCATCGCGGAGATTCCAGCACACCAAATCGCCACTGCGGCCAAACGTATAGATTCGGCCGTCGTCGATAGCGGGCGTCGCACGCATCCCCATACCGTGACTGCCCTTAGCGGTCGCCGCGTAGTCGCCCCGCCAGAGGAGGCCGCCGTCGTTCGCGTTCAAACAGAAGACCTGGTCATGGGCCTCATCGCGACCACACACGACCAGCCGATCGCCCTGAACAACGGGCGCCGACCACGCGGCTCCACCCTCGCCGCGACACAGGTAGTTCACCTCCCACATTCGCTCGAGCCCCTGTGACCAGTCCTTGATGATCCCAGTCACAGCACTTCTGCCATCCCCGGCGGCGCCTCGCCAACAGGGCCAATCTGCAGCGCCTTCATCGCGCAGCGTTTCAGTCGAGATGACGACCTCAGGAATCTCCTCCGGCGTAGCGGCGAGGTCCCCCGACCCCCTCAGAATCTCAACACTATCCCAGTTCAGGGCAATGAAGATACCCGCCCCCAGCACCAGTGCACCCAAAACGCCCAGTCCGATCTTCAGCCATTTCTTCACAGTCTTCTTCACTGGTACGCTCCTGATCAAGTCATACGAATGGTCTACTTCAATGACGAGAGCAACACCCTGTCGAACATCCTGTCCGAAAGAACTCTTCTGAGGAAGAGGAAAGTCCGGGCCATATAGCCGGCCACGTAGCGCGTCTTAGGTTTCCTGGCGGTGATGGCTTCGAGGATTGTCTCGGCAATCACCTCAGGCTCGGAAACCTTGGGGCTCTGGTATGTGTCCTTCATCATGCGAGCCGACTTCTGCGCCAGATCCGCATAGGCGGTCTCGCCTGAAGTCTTGAGCACCAACTCGCCGGCTATGTCGCCCCACTCGGTCTTGATCCCCCCCGGCTCGACAACGATGACGTCGATGCCGAACGACTTGGTCTCCACGCGCAGGCAATCGGAGAGCGCTTCGACAGCGAACTTGGTGGCGTGATACCAGCCCCCCAGGGGTGTATAGATCTTCCCTCCCATTGAGGTGATATTGACCACCTTGCCGTAGCGGTTCTGCCGCATGTAGGGCAGGACCAGTTGCGTCAACCGGGCCAAACCGAAGACGTTGACCTCGAACTGACGTCGAGCCTCGGCCATGTCAACGTCCTCGATCGCGCCGTAGGAGCCGTATCCCGCGTTATTAATAAGAATATCCACGCCGCCATGCCGCTGGGCGATATGTTCGACCGCTTGGACCATGGAACCGTCGTCGGTGACGTCCATCGCCAGGACATGGGCCCCAGCCTCTTTCAGATCCGACATCTTCTCAATCCGCCGGGCGACCGCGTAGACGATGTATCCCTGATCCAGCAGTTGCCGGGCCGTCGCTTTGCCGATACCCGACGAAGCCCCCGTCAGCAGGACAACCGTTTGGCCGTGGTCTTTCATAGCAACTTCTCCTTCGGATACCGATCCAACGCAACATATGAGACACCATGTCTCTAATATAAGAGACATTGCGTCTCTTGTCAATCAAGGTTCGAGTTTTTGTTGAGAAATTTCTCGCGCCGGTCTGAAGATCTCGATTGCCGACGGGCAGTTCACCGCCGGACGAATTGTCTTTCGCAGCGAAATCGGACGTGATAAGATGACGCGGATTGACAGGTTCGGGTGGGCTGGAGGCCCTTCGCAGCAGCTAGCGCGTCTCCGGGCCTGGGCCAGCGGATCCGAGGACACAACGGCCGTTTTCGATTAGGGAAAGGAATACGAGCCATGAACAACATCTGGCTGAAGATAGCAGGGGTGGCGGTCGTTCTCGTCATCGCGCTGGTCGTGGGCAGCAAATTCATGTCGGGCGACGACCCGGGCGCATCCCAGAGTACTTCCAGCGAAGCGGAGAAGCCCAAAACGGTCTACGACATGGCCGAACGCGACAAGCAGTTCAGCGAAGCCCCCAAGCCGGTCGAACCCGCTGAAACCCAACCCCAGCCCGAACAACCGGCCGCCGAGACGACCCAGCCGGCGGAACCGGCGCCTCAGCAACCCGCTCCGGCCCCAGCACCCGCCCCCCGCGGTTTCGTCCTGCCGAGCAGTCTGACCCAGACCACCACGCTCTACTTC
>JANQFY010000290.1 GCA_028277585.1 Sedimentisphaerales bacterium | reverse complement strand
ATCTTGCCGTAGGTGGCTTTCGCCCACGTGTCCCATTCGGTGAATTCGCATCGGTCGATCAGTTCATGATCCGAGGATAGATAGACACCCTCGCCGGCCGGGAAGGCCGGCGCGATCCGCGCCCAGCGGCCGAAACGCTCGGCCTCGTTGATTCGCTTCTGCATGCAGCGCTTGCCCGAGAGCTGGTGGTGCAAGTCGCGCCCCTTGAAGGTGCGCTCGTTCATGTTGGGGTGGCGCTTGCTGGCGACCAACACGCCCAGCCCGACCGCGATGTTGCAGTCGTCCTGGACGTTGAGGATACCCCGATACCTGGGCTGTTGCTGGGTCTGTTTCAGGATATCATGCGTGCGCCGTAGGGTTGTCACCGACATCAACAGAGGGGAGGCGTCATACGTGCGAAAGGTCTCGGTGTGTTGCAGCACGCGGAGCATGTCCTTCTGCTTGCTCGCTCCGATGTCGTAGACAGAAGGATACGATTCGAGGTCCTGGTCCCACTTCGGATTGATGTTGCCCCCGGCCCCGGTGACATACTCCAGGATCAGCTCGGGATAGATCGCCTGCTTCGCTCTGAAGCAGTGGAAAGCCTGGATGTCACCACCATCGATCTTCCAATAGCGGATGCCCGCATGTTTCGACCATTCGACGAAGGTGCGGGCTTGCTCGGCCGTCACGTTGCCGCGCGTCCACAGGCCCAGCGAATGCCAGCCCAGCGCCTTGATTTGCTCATTGAAGATCCGCAGCCGTTCCTTGGGCTCCAGATTCGCATAGGCCTTGAAATCACGGGGGTCCGCAATGAGATTGAAAAAAGCCGGGCCCCCGGCGATGCGCTCCGAGGGTTCCTTGGTCTGCCAACCGTGGTCGATCAGGAAGATGTAGTCTTCCCGACCCCGCTTCAGGTAGGTGGTCGCCCAACCGTCCATCTCGTTGAACACGGTGTGGGTGTTGAGCTCCTCACGGGCATTCGCGTTCGTGACGCTCTTCAAATCCTGCAAATCCGTCCCGCGTCCGATCCAGTAGTTCTGGGCGTACCACGTACACCAGTAGTTCGCGGTCTCCGCCCGCGCCGCCGGAATCAGATTCGGCGCCCCGGCCCATCCGGGTACCGCCGCCAGCAGCACGACAGTCACGAAGGCGACTATGCACTGAGCAATCCGCTGTATTGATCTCGAGTCGTTCATCGTCATCATGCCTTTCGCTGTGCCAATCTTCGTCCCGGTCCATCCTACGCCGGTCGCGACTCTGCGTCAATCCGGATATGCCCCAGTGCGGTTCGCGTCGGGCCAGGCGGCTTCTAATAAAGTCCTGACCGTGCTTGGTCGATACCATAGCGGGCCAAACTGAACTGCCCAAGGCGGCGCCCTCGGAGGAGACGCCGCCTTGTGACGGTCCATGACGCCCAGCGGTGAGAACCTTGGCACCGGCCTTCGGGCTGAAGTTCAAGCTTCTCGGACGATGTCGCATTCACACTTCCCCAGCTGTGACACCTCGCCAGTACCGCGACGCGGAACGGTTTCACATGCGCCGAGCGTCGCCCAAAGATGAACACTGCCTTTCCGAGGACGATTATGAGCAAACAGTGTCGCATTCTGGCCGTGGACGACGATCCACTGAACGTTTCGATTCTGGAGGACCTGCTGGAGGACTATGACCTTTGTACGGCGACCTCAGGCGAAGAGGCTCTGGCCTTGGCGCGATCTTGCACGCCCGACTTGGTCTTGCTGGATATCATGATGCCGGGAATGGACGGCTACGAGGTCTGTCGCCAACTGCGTCAGGACGAACGTCTTGCCGGCGTGAAGGTCATTCTCGTCTCAGCCAAGGCCGGTGTGGACGAACGTCTGAAAGGCTATGCCGCTGGCGCCGATGACTACGTCGTCAAACCGTTTGACTGTGAGGAACTCCTGGCCAAGATCCGGGTGTACCTACGGCTGCGGTCGATGGAGGAAGTCGATCAACTCAAGAGTTCCATGCTCAGGCTCCTGCGTCACGAAATGCGTACTCCGATCACCGGCATGATCTCCGGCCTGGAGATTCTGGCAGATGCGTGCCCTGAAGATCCAGCCCAGAGGAAGTCCATGGTCCGTCTGGTTCTGAAGAACGTCCGTCGTCTTCATCATCTGGTCGAGAAGGTCGTGCAACTCAGCGCCTTGGAAGCGGGGGAGTATTCGTTCCAACGTGAGGTGAACGAGTTGTCTGAACTGGTCAACGACGCTGTGGACGCGCGGTCGGCGCAGGCGACGGAGCGCAATGTCACTCTGGTCGTCGCCGGAGATGACGCCTTCCCGGTCCATGTCGACGGCCAAGCCATGGGTCAGGTCATTGGCGATTTGCTGGATAACGCCATTCGCTTCAGTCCTGATGGGGGCGCCGTGGAGATCGGAGCCAAAGCGGACTCGGGCGAGGTCTCATTGGCTGTCCGGGACCATGGCAAGGGGATCGCCCGCGCCTGTCTGCCCAGCCTGTTCACCGGATTCAGTGACTCCGATGCGCCCCATCACACGAACGGCACAGGGTTGAGCCTGGCGATCGCTCGACAGATTGTTCAGCAGCATGAGGGGCGGATCCACGTCGAGAGTGAACCCGACCATGGTTGTTGTTTCACAGTTGTCCTGCCGCTGGCCGGCGGAGATCGTGTCCCTTCGGCATCGGCATCGGAGGTTGCACAGGTGTCCGACGTAGGTTCCCCAAACTAGAGAACGATCACACACCCATATTGGCTTCATTGTGACAGGGATCACCGATGATTGATCGCCCTTATGATATTCTGTGGGTCCTGATGGCCACGGCGTTGGTGTTCGTAATGCAGGCCGGCTTCTTGTGTCTGGAGGCGGGGTTGACGCGACGGAAGAACTCGATCAATGTGGCGATCAAAAACGTGGCTGACTTCGGCGTCTCGATTCTTCTGTTCTGGATGTTTGGGTTTGCGCTGATGTTCGGGACTACGTGGTCGGGCTGGCTGGGGCTGTCCGGCTTCTTTGTGGACGTTTCGGGCGCCGGACCCTGGCCGGTGACGTTCTTCCTGTTTCAGGTCGTCTTCTGCGGTACCGCTGTGACCATCGTTTCCGGCGCGGTCGCCGAACGGGTGCGATTCGCCGGCTATCTGATGATGGCGGCCGTCATCAGTGCGGTGATCTACCCCTTGTTTGGACATTGGGTCTGGGGGGGCGTGCTGACCGGCGAACCGGGTTGGTTGGCTCGATTGGGTTTCGTCGATTTCGCCGGTTCGAGCGTCGTTCACGGCGTAGGTGGATGGGTGAGCCTGGGGGCTGTTCTCGTCCTGGGGTCGCGGGCCGGGCGGTTTCCCAAGGGGCGGCCGGCCCGCGAGATCTCCGGCAGCGACCTGCCATTGGCGATGTTGGGAGCATTGCTGCTCTGGTTTGGCTGGATCGGGTTCAACGGCGGTAGCACACTGGCGCTAACGCAACAGGTACCCGGGGTAATCGCCAACACGATGCTCGGAGCCTCGGCCGGCGTGGTGGGCGCTACCTTGACGGTCTACCGATTGCGCGGCTACTCCCATTCGAGCGGCTTGCTCAACGGTGTGGTCGCTGGTCTGGTTGCGATCACAGCCAATTGTCACGCCGTAACCGGGGCTGAAGCCATCCTGATCGGCGCCGTTGGGGGTGTGCTATCCGTCCTGGCGCAGCATGCGTTGGAGCACCTGCACATCGATGATGCCGTCGCGGCGGTTCCGTGTCACATGGTTGCCGGAGTCTGGGGCACGCTGGCCGTCGGGTTCTTCGGCGATCTGGCGATCCTGGGAACCGGTCACTCCCGTTGGGAGCAGATCGCGGTTCAAGGTCTCGGTGTGGGCGTCTGTGCGGCGTGGGCCGGAGGCGTCGGCTATGTGCTCTTGTGGACGCTCAATCGGATCGCGCCCCTGCGGGTCTCGACCCGGGACGAGCGAATCGGCCTGAACGTCACCGAACATCGAGCGTCAAGCGATCTTCATGATTTCATGGAGGCAATCGAACGGCAGGCGGTTACGGGGGACCTGTCCTTGCGGGCTCCCGTTGAACCTTTCACTGAAGTCGGTCAGATCGCCGAGCGGTACAATGAACTGATGGGCGTGCTCGAGCGGAGCAAGGCTGATATCAACGATCTCCTGGCGACCCAGGAGGCGTTGGAGGCCGCCAAGGAGGACGCCGAGCAAGCCAATCAGGCTAAGAGCGAGTTTCTCGCCAACATGAGTCACGAAATCCGGACGCCACTCCATGGCATCCTGAGTTTCGCGTCCCTGGGGTTGATGAAGGGGCGCCGCGGGGATGCGGAGAAGATCCTCGACTACTTCCGCAAGATTGATGTCTCCGGCCAACGGTTGCTCCAGTTGGTCAATGAGCTGCTGGACCTGTCCAAGCTGGAATCGCTCCGTATGGAGTTCGAGTTCGAACGACAAGATCTCACGGTCGTGATTCGCAGCATGGCTGATGAGTTCTTTTCCCTCCTCTCGGAACGCGACCTCTCTGTGACGTTTGAATCGAACGGCTCGATCTACGCGGAGGTTGACGGCACGAAAGTGATGCAGGTGGCGCGGAATCTTCTGAGCAATGCCGTGAAGTTTGCGCCACCCCATTCAACGATCCAGATGACGTTGGAGTGCGAAGGCGAATTCGTCCGGCTCCAGGTGCGGGACAGTGGGCCGGGCATCCCGCCGGATGAGTTGGAGACGGTGTTCGACAAATTCGTCCAATCGAGCAAGACCAAGAGCGGGGCCGGCGGGACGGGCTTGGGACTGTCCATCTGTCGGGAGATCGTCAAGGGACATCATGGACGCCTCTGGGCGGAGAACCATCCGGAGGGCGGGGCGGTCTTTACCGTCGAACTGCCATTGAGGCAACCGGATTGCCACCCGGCCGAGGCGTTGGCTCCAGGCGAGGGTTAAGGGACTGTGCCCAGTGGATTGGCGCGCGATGGAACACCCAACTCTGCCTTCGACTTCAACGAGCTATTGTCGGGGGCAGCGTCCGAAGTTCCGATCGTCTTGACCGTGTCGGGGAGAACTGCTAAGGTACGCACGTGTTCGGAGCGGTTGCGACGGATCATCGCATGGCCGCTCTCGCTACGGCGATCGGGAAGCTCTTGTTGACAGGAAGGAGTCGCACCATGTCTGATGTCCCTCGTATCCCGAACCGATGGTGGTTTGTCGCAGCGCTCGTGGTTGCGGCCTGTTCCGCGGGTCTGTCGCCGGCCGCAGACGGAAATGCCGATCGGATCCGGCCGTATGAGAAGAATCCGCGGTATTGGCAGTATCAGGGCAAGCCGGTCATGCTGCTGGGCGGCAGCAAGACGGACCACATCTTCTTGCTCGACGATCTCGAGGCCCACCTCGACGAGATCCACGCGGTCGGCGCCAACTACGTGCGCAATACGATGAGCCAGCGGGAGGGCAAGGAACTCAAGCCGCACAAACTGCTGCCTGACGGGACGTTCGATCTCGACCAGTGGAATGAGGAATACTGGCAGCGCTTTGCGAACATGCTCGAGTGGACCGCCGAGCGAAAGATTTTCGTGCAGATCGAGGTGTGGGACCGGTTCGATTTCTCGACGACCCACTGGGAGATTAGCCCCTGGAACCCGCGCAACAACGTCAACTACACCAGCGCTGAGACGGGGCTGGCGCTGAAGTACCCCAAACATCCCTCGCGCGATCTGCAGCCCTTCTTTCACTCAATCGAGGGCATGCCGCGCTACACCAGGAAGCTCGATCGCATCCGCCGCTACCAGGAGGCGTTCGTCGCCAAGATGCTCTCCTACAGCCTCGACTATGGACACGTCCTGTATTGCATGAACAACGAGACGTCCACGCCGGCTCGGTGGGGCCAGTACTGGATTCGATTCATCAAAGACAAGGCGAAAGCCAAGGGCGTGACGGTCTGCACGACCGACATGTTCGACGATGCGTTCGAAGGTGACAAGGCCAAGCACACGCCGATCATCTTCCGTGACACGGAGCACTACATGTTCGCGGATATTTCTCAGGTGAACAGTCGCAACTTCAACCAGACGCATTGGGATAGACTGCAATGGCTCCTGCAGAAGGTCAACGCCCATCCGCGACCCTGCAACCACACGAAGATCTATGGCAGTGGCTATTACAGCTTCGGCACCGGCGGCCCCGAGGACGGCGTCGAGCGGTTCTGGCGCAACATTCTGGGCGGTTCGGCCAGTTCCCGCTTCCATCGTCCGGACGCGGGCAATGGACTCAACGATCTCGCCAAAGGGGCGATCAAGGCGGCCCGTCTGCTGGAGGAGCGCATCAAGTTCTGGGATATCACGCCGCGATTGGATCTGCTTTCGCAGCGCGAGAGCAACGAGGCCTATCTAGCGGCCCAGCCGGGCGCGAGCTACGCGCTCTATTTCCCGAACGGCGGATCCGTCGGGCTCGACCTGACCGACGCCCCGGGTGTTTTCACTATCACCTGGATCAGTGTCGCGATGGGCATACCCGTTGACACTTCGCAAACGGGGGGCTACCGCCGCATGCCCAGAACTCTCAAGGGTGGCTCCGTCGTGACATTGACCGCCCCCTACAAGGGCGGCTGGGTCGCCGCACTCGTGAAGCGATGACCCGCGCCGACGCGCGGAGAACAAGAGCGGGGCAACGTGACGTCGCCCCGCCCTTGATTGTCTCAAGCCGGACCTGACGGCGGGCGCAGAAATATGTGTCGCGCCGTCGCGCACTTCTAGAACGGCTTATGTGTTGGCTCTGTCTTGCCGGCGAGCCAGAGGATCTCTTCCTGGGTCAGCTCCCGGTTGTAGAGTCGGAACTCATCCATCACACCGTTCCAGAATCCTGTTTCGTCGCCCTTGGAGCCAAGCGTGAAGGCGGTAACTCCCGTCATGGGTCGGTTCAGGCCTTCCCCGCTCTGCCAGAGCATGCCATTGCGGTAGATCATCTGCTGGCCCGTCTCGGCGTTCTTGGTGAAAGCCCAGTGAATCCAGGCGTCGGCGTAGTCCTCGATCCCGGCGGCATTCGAAACTCGGTCGAATCCATCTGCGTCGCCGCCCGTGTCGAAGTAAAGATTGCTGTCACTCCAGACGATATGGGCCGACATGACCCTGGAGTTGTTGACGGCCGGATCCTGAAACGCCGCGAACGTAAACGGGCTCTGTACGACGGTCGAATCGATGAACAGCCATACCGAGAGGGTCGCTTGCAGCTCGATCATGCCCCAGGCTCCGGCGGGAATGCTCACGGTGGAACTGAACCCGTTGAATCCCAAAGCCGAGCCCGATGGGCCCGCTTCCCAGCCCGGATCGGTAATCGCCCCGTCATTGCCATTGCCCGAGACGTCGGCCGCCACCTCCCCGGAACCTTCGTCGAAGCTCCAGTGGCCCGCTAGGTTGGCACTGTCGGGCTCCGTGGGCGTGAGGTATTCGGGGAGCTGGGGATAGAGCCGGACGTCGTCGACGTACAAGACGCCCGAGACCCCGGCGCCCTCGATGCCGATCGTCAGAGACGTGACACTGCTCAGGTTGACACCGGTCGCCGCCAGATCGATGTTCCAGGGCAACCATCCCGTGGAGGCGATGTCCGCCGCGTCACCATCATAGGCTAACTTTGTGCCGTTGATCTTGATGTACAACTGTCCGGCGTTCTCGGCTGCGCCGCGGAACTGCAGCGACAGGCTCTTGATGTTGCTGACCGTCCAGTCCTGCGCCGCGAAGGTGTACGTGGCTTCGGACATCGCCGCACTGGTATTGTCATAGAACAGCGGCATAGACTGGCGCCCGCTCTGGACGATCGTCTGCTCGGCGAACGGCGACTCCAGGTTGCCCACCTGTGAGCCGTTGTCGGGCTCATTGTACCCGTCGACCCAGGTCTCATAGATGCGGTTCGCATCGTCGTCGTAGCTCTCGAAGTCGTCGACGACGGCAAACGCTTGCGTGGTGAAGGCCCAGAGATTGCCTTCCCAGGTCTCGGTCTCTTGGATCTCATCGACCTTCCAGACGTACGCCGTTCCCAAGTCCAGAGGCTCGGGTGTATAGCTGGGTGTCTCGACCGTGTCGGCAAGCGCCAGGGTTTCGGCGTCGGCGCCGAGATAGACGTCGTGCGTGAGCGCATCGCGGCCGCTGCGCCAGGCGAGCGTCGCGTTCACGTTCACGTCGGCTGCACCATCGGCCGGCTGTGGCTCACGCGCATGGGCCGGGATGAACATGAAGCGCACCTCGCTGAGCCCGAACTGGCCCATCATGCCAAACCCGCTGTTGACGGTGAGCTTGACGAACTTCACGGCTGCGCCGGAGAAATCGACCATGGTGTTGGCGGTGTAGTCCGATTGAGCGGTCGCCTGCGCCAGTTCCACATCACCCAGGACCGTCCAGTCCGCGCCGTCGAGAGAATGCTCGACCGTGACGCCCTTGATGCCGAAGCCGAGTAGCAATTCGAACATGACGTTGTAGTTCCACACCTGCATCTCGTGCAGTTTGTAGACGCGATCGAATTCGTACTGCAGATAGATCGGCTCGTCGCCCGGGACGCCCAGGAACATGTCTGCCGAGTTGGTCGAGTGCTGACCCGCGGCGTTCAATCCCGAACCATTGACGGTGTTCTCAGGGCCCGCTCCGGGTTCGGCGATCGCGTTGCTCGTAACGACCACTCCGGGGATGGGATAGGAGAACGGCTCGACGGTGAAGTTCCAAACCTCGCCCTTGAAGACGGTCATGTCCGGCGGGGCGTTGACTTCGTCGATGCGCCAGTAGTAAGTCTGTCCGAACGCGAGATCGCCTTCCGGATCGTAGGTCGTTGGCGTCTGACCCTCGCTGACCAGTACGCCCAAGGGATCGGCTCGACTGGCGGCGTTGACATCCTCGAACGCGGTCCCGAGGTACACATCGTGCGTATCGGCCAGTTCGCCGGGCGACCAACTCAGCGTCGTGTCACGCGGAATATCAACAGCGTCCACTTCGGGGACCGGGTCGCCGGCCAGTTCGGCCGGGGCAAGGCCTTCCATGGCGGCGAGGATCTCCGCTTCCGTCAGGACGTGGTCGAAGACCGCCACGTCATCCATCCTGCCGTTGAAGTAGTGGGAACTTCCGCCGCGGTGCCCAAGACGCAACGGCGCTCCCGTGGGAACCAGCGCTCCCGATTGAGCTTGTTCCAGGACCATCTGCCCATCGACGTAGATTCGCGCGGCCGCGCCGTCCCAACTGGCGGCGACGTGACGCCACTCGTCCGGATCGATGACGTTGCCGGGGCTTGACTGGGTGACATGTCCACCGTCCAAAGAGAGGGTGAAGTAGACGAAACGCGATCCCCGATTGACGAACAGGCCGTAGTTCTCCCACGGACCTCCTTGCTGCCCGTTTGCCATGACACACAACCAGCCGTCGCCGTCGTCGGTCCAGTTGATCCAGGCCGCGACCGTCACGTGCTCGTCGATTTCCAGGCTGTCGGATGTGGGGATCTCCACGTAGCTGTCGGCGCCGTTGAATTCCAGGGCGCTTCCATACTGGCCCTCCGCCCAGGCGGCGCCCTGAACCGTCCCGTCATTGCCATTGCCCGAGCGATCGGCGACAATGTCGCCGGCGCCCTCGTCCAGATTCCAGTACCCCATCAGATCGGCTAAGGCAGGGGATGCCCAGCCTAGCAGCAGAATGCAGGTTGCCAGGTGGATCAGTCTTCTACGCATGGCGGTTCCTCCTTCAACACAGGTCAAGGGAATCTCGTACGCCACTATCCCACTCCGTGCGCGCGGCGTGCCCAGACAGTGTCGCGCGCGGGATAGAAGACAACACTCAGTGCGTGTGATCTTTCGGTGTCGCTATCACCTCCTTTCGTGCGAGACGGGGCAAGGTGGGTTCTTGACCCACGCGGCTTGCCAGCGCACAGATGCCACCACGCGTGGGTTGAGAACCCACCCTACAGATTGCCTTGAACCTCCGTGCCCGGGAAGGTGTGTTCATCTCAGTTGGCCGTTCGAAGGGTAGCCATCCCAGGCGTCATATCTATGATAAGCTCCTGACCGCGGGGACACCAAGATAAATCCTGCCTTGCACCTGCGTTTCGTGTCTGTGCCGACTCTCGGTCAGGGGCCGAGAACATCGACCTGCCAGGGGCCCTTGCTCTTGCCGTCGAAGGTCAAGGTCGTCTTCAGCCGCACGTTGCCCCGGCGGACGGGGATTGCGTAGAAGCTGCATTCCTTCGTGCCGGGCGAGATGGTGGTGCGCAGCGTCTTGGTGCCCATCTCTATCTTGGCGCGGCCCTCGATTTCGGTCTCGGGGAAGCGCAGCCGAACGTCGTATTCGCCTGCTTGGGCCGCGTACAGTTCCCAATGGCCGTTCGAATCGCGACCCCAGGGCCTGCCCTGGACATGGCGCCAATCCTGGCGCGTCAGGACGACCGGGTCCTCGTGCGTGGTGCCAATGTGGATGCGGGGCGGCGCGTAGTTGTCCCGCCGGGTGTTGCTCACGTCGCTGAACCATCGCTCGTATTGCCTGAGCATCTTGCGGACGATCTCGGGACGTTCCTGGGCGAGGTTGTGCTCTTCGAGCGGATCGTCCTCCATATCGTAGAGTTCGAACTGGGCGTCCCCGACGAAGGATTCCTTGCCGAATCCGCTGGCGTGCAACAGTTTCCATTTCTGCGAGCGGGCGGCGAAATGGTGGTACCGCACGGGGCGGTTGCCCCGGTGGGCCTGGATGTAGATCGTCCGATCGGGCCAGTTGGGCTGCTGTCCTTTGAGCAGGGGCAGGAGGCTGCGACCATCGAGTTTCAACTCGGCCGGCGCCGGGACGTCACAGGCTTCGAGCAGAGTGGGCAAGACGTCGATATGGGCGGCGATGCGATCGGAGGAATGTCTCGGTTCGATCACGCCGGGCCATTGCACGTAGAAGGGCGAGCGGATGCCCGCCTCGTGGACGCCGCCCTTGGCGCCCATCATGCCCGCGACGTAACGGCGTCCGTCCGGGCCGTTGTCGACCAGGAAGATGACGATCGTGTTGTCGGTCAGGTGCATCTCGTCGAGCTTCTCGAACAGCCGGCCCATGTTCTGATCGACGTTCTCGATCATCGCGAAGATGCGGGCCCGCACGTCTTCGTTGCACTTGCCTGTCACCGGATGACCCGTATCCTGAGGGACATTCTCGTTGCTCAGGTCTTGCTGCTTGTAGTAGTCCAGCAACTCGGCCGGCACGTCGTGGAACGGTCCGTGCGGTGCGTTGGTCGGGATATAGGCGAAGAAGTTGCGCCTCTCGCGGCGGCACTCGTCGATCCAGTCCATCGCCCGGTCGAAGTAGATGTCGGTGCAGTAGCCTTTGAAGCGGGATTCCTTGCCGTTCTCGAAGAGGATCGGGTCGGTGTATTTGCCTTCCCCGCCGGGCGGGTCCGAGGGCTGGCCGATCCCGCCTCCGCGATGGACCAGCGACTGCTCGAACCCCTGGTCCATGGGCCGCATGGGGTAGCAATCGCCCAGGTGCCATTTCCCAAAGATGCCGGTCGCGTACCCCGCGTCGCTCAGGATCTCAGCGATCGTGGTCTCTCTGGGCTCCATCATCGCCCGGCCCACGAACGTGTCGATCGCCCGGGTGCGGTAGTTGTACCGTCCGGTCATCAGGCACGCCCGCGTCGGGGCACAGACCGGATGGACGTAGAAGTTTTCCATGGACCCGCTACGGGTCGCCATCGCGTCGAGGTGGGGGGTGCGTAGGATAGGATTGCCCTTATGCCCGAAATCGCCGTACCCCTGGTCATCCGTCATGACGAGGATGACGTTGGGGCGGTCCTTGGTGCCGGAGCGCGTGCCTACCGAACGGCACGAAGTGGCAAGTGTCGCGGCCCCCAAACAGGCGGCCTTCAAAAACGCGCGTCGCGATTGAGTACGATCCATCATGATGAGTTCCTCCAGTCCATTGTCGATTCAAAGACAATTTGACCGACCCATCATAATCCCCCGACCCGCTCCACGCAAGGGACATCTTTCCTACTCCGCGCGAACCAGTTCATCTCGCGCTTGTGAGGAAAGCCCTCCAGGGGCGAAGATCACGGCTCACGAAGGCGACCTTGTCATTCCCGCGCAGGCGGGAATCCAGAGAACCACCGTTGGCCAAACCTGAGGCGGACTCGACGAGAGGTCAAGAGAATACTCTAAACACTGGATTCCTGCCTGCGCGGGAATGACAGAATGTGTGACTACGGTTCTGCCTATAGGCTTGAAGTGAACTTCGCGCTGTCTCTCATCCTGAAGCGCCGAACCGATGGGATGGTGGCGTGTCCTGGCGCAGTGGATTACTCCAATCGGGGCAAGATGATGATCGCCGAGCGACCCGCTTCGAGGATCTTGCAGTCGATCTTCGCTTCAATCTCCCGGAGCAGATCGACCGGCTTGACGACATTCTTGAAGACGAGTTGCGCGAACTTCCGATCGTTCCGCACTCTGAAGGAAGGGCGAGTGCCCCATTCGTTGTGATCCCAAACATCGTCGATGGCCTCGCCCAGCGTCGTGTTTTCAAATGTCCAGGTATAGGCAAGCATGCTGGATTTGCGATCGCTGAGCTTGAGTGCGCATGACGAACAGGCGATGAGCAACAGAAGGGCGATCCGCGTTGTCTTCATGATGTGGTCCTTGACGGAGTGGAGGTCCGGCTCCTATTTGATGATCTTCCTGGTTTTTCCGCGGAAATGGTGAAACCACTGTCGCAGGCCCCAACGACGGTCCAGCTTGAAACAGGCCACGCCCATGCCGTGTGGCTCTGTGTCGTGAAGTGATAGCTCCAGCACGTCTTTGGGCGAACTGAGGAATCGGATTGACACGCTTCTGGCCCGCACGGAACGCGAATTCGCGCGGACGAGAACCAATGCGTCGTCACCTGTTGCGCCGCTTCTCCTTAGAACGAGCGTATCATCCTTGATCTCCGCTATGTCAGCCTGTATGACGAACTCAAGGGCTCCTGCAGATACGGTACAACTCCCGTCTTCATGAATCGTCTTCTGGAGGGACGCAAGTGAATCATAATCGAAAGACAACAGCAGAGTCGTGAGCAGTAGGCACAGGGTCAATACAATGGCACATGCCAGAAGAACGAGTTTGCGATGTCTGGGTCGCACCATCTGAAGCCTCTGTTCAGGGACGTCTCTCGCTCATTATGACCTCAACGTTGCGGTCGGTCAATCGTCGAGTATGCACATGTCTTTGCCGCAGGCGCAGTTCACTGCTATGGACGATTCGCTCCCCTATTCCGCCGACCGCCTGTGTCATTTCGACTAAGGGCGAAGCCCGCATGGAGAAATCTCCCCAGGGTCTGCAGGCACCTTTTGTCCGCACGTAGATCTCTCCGCTCCGGCTTACCTTCCGGCAGGCCTTCGGTCGAGATGACAGACCACATGCGATCGCTTGTCGGAAACCGGGTGCACTCTCAGGTGACAAAGAGAAGAAGGGCCCCGTGGCGGTGGGGCCCCTTGCGTGTGGGCTGTGTGAAGTGTCTGGTGCGATCAGTTCCAGGGATTGTCGAGATGCCAGTCCAGGCCGTACATGCCCATCCAGTATTCTTCATCCAGGTTGTAATCGAACTGGAGGACTCCCTGCAGCACCTTGCCATCGCGCAGGGTTAGTTTGTAGGGGACGGCCGGGATGTTCTGGTGGCCCGCCCAGTGTCCCTCGGTTGCTCCTCGGGAGACATCGCCCAACTCGATGGTCTCGATGGGATTGGCCTTGAGGTTCGCACATACCCATCTGACCCAGGCCGGGTAGTTCGTGTAGACGCAATACTCCGGGTCGATGAAGTCCCTCCAGGCGTCGGACGCCGTGTAGTCGGCGTCGCGCACCGCCTCCAGGAGTCGTCGGGCTGCGGCCAACAGTTCGGTCGGCTCGGCGACGACCTGGTCGAAGAGTTGTTCGATTGCGACGGCTTTGTCGATGCCGCCGGCCAGGGAGATCTCTCCGAACGCCTTGACTGCGCCCGGCTCGATTTCAACGGCCTCGCCCAGTACGTTCGTATAGAGCAGCGACTCGGCATCCACCGAGAGGGTGACGATGCCCGGGACGACCCTACGCAGCGTGAAGCGGCCCTTCTCATCGGTTCCGATCCATTGATTAGTCTTGGTCCCGTCGGCGTAAGCGAGCCGACAAGTGAACCGCCCGTCGGATATGGGACTGCCCAGTTCGTCAAGCAGTTGCCCGGTTACTGTCGCCGCTTCGACCATGACGATCTGAGTCGGTTCCATGATCGCGGCCGGGGTGGGTTTGATTTTGACGCGGGTCTCTGTGACCAGGCGCCCTGAACGGTCGAAGCCGCCGATGTACTGCGAGTCGCCCGGATTCAGGTAGATTACCGCCCAGCCCTCAGCGTCCGAGACCGTTCCCTCCGTCCAGCCACCGCGGCCGTCGGGGGACCAGGTCGCGCTGCCGGACACGCCGGGCAGGGGATTGCCACTGGCGTCGAGGTATTGGACGCGCTGCTCGGCCAAATCATCGATTTGGATTTCCACGTCCTCCAAAGGCGCGCCCGGCGTTACGTTGATCGTGGTTCTCCCAATGCCGCGGTCGTAACGCAGGTTGTGAGGGAGATACGCGGTGAGCTTGTGTTCGCCCGGCGCGACGCGGGGGAAGTGGAAGTTGCCCTCGATGTCGGCCTCGACCATCATGTCCCAACTGGTGTCCAGGCGAACCATCAATCCCCCAAGCCCCAAGCTCCCTTCGCCCGCGATGAGTCGCCCCCGGACGCGGCAGTACTCCGCGATCACCAGATCCTCGGCGGCGATCGTCTCATTGTCTTTCGCCCGGATGCGGTAGTTGGCGGCTTCCTTCAACTCGACCAGTGTGTTGCGGCGCGCCGAGACGCGGACCCGTCCCCACGAGTCCATGAAGCGCTCGTTCTTGCGCGTGTAGAAGTCGACGATGCTGGGCTCTCCCGGGATCCCCGAGAGGACATACTGTCCGGCTGCGTCGGTCCGGGTCGTGCCGATCAGGCCGCAGGGGAACCCTCGCACGGATACTTCGCAGTCCGGTATGGCCTGGCCGGTACCGTCCACAATGCGGCCGGTGACCGTTCCGCAGGGCGGCAAGGTCAGCGTTCCCAGGTCATCCTTCTCGAGGATGCCCCAGACGAACATCGCGCCCTGGCCTCGCTTGAGAACGGTCAACCAGGGATCTTGCGAGAGATACCCTCTGCGTTCGGCGGCGATCCATAGCTCGAATTCTCCTCGTTCATTCGTGGTCGTCTGCCCCAGGGCGCCGAAGTAGTTCCAGTCGCCGTTGTAACCGTTTTGCACGCGCAACAGCGCCCCTTCAACCGGTTGACCTTCTGGGTCCTGGAGGACGCCGCTGAGTCGCCGGCCTGCGCCGAGTGCGAAATCGCACGTGAACTCCGTGGCGTCCGGCGTTACGTCGGGGCGGATGTATTGGGGCATGCTCTCGTAGCCGGGGGCGCTGGCGTAGAGGCACATCCCGTCCTGACCCTTCATGGCCCCGGTCGTCGTCAGCGGTGTCTGGATCGCCACCGTGTACCGACCCGCCTCGTCGGTCAGCGTCTCGCTGTGAGGGCAGCGCTCGAACGAGTCGGGGTCCTTGAGTTGCCAGACCACGATGTGGGCCCGCACCCTGGCGCCGGCGATCGGCGCTCCGGTTTCCTTGTCGGTCACCACGCCCGAAGCCGTGACTGTCACCGGGTCGGCGGCCAGCGAGAATCTTACGTGCATTCCCTTGTCCGCCGTCTGGCCCAATCCAGGCCGGCTACCCAGGCCGACCAGCAGCATCAATATCAATGCAATCTGCATACAACGTTTGCGACACATGGTCATACTCCTATCCGTGCGGGGATTCCCCGCGTCTGTGCTGGTGAGATTCAAACTGGATGGCTTTGGATTGCTGTCATGCGCGCGCTGGGACTCCAATCCGGTCCTGTTACTCGTATATGCGTGGTGTCTGAGAATCAGCTTCCAAGGTGACGATCAGACGATCGAGTCTTTCGCTCGTTTCAACGACTCCGTCGATGATCCTGCCCTGCACGGCCTGCACCGTGGCGGATTTCGGCAAGCACATCTGCAGCAGCGTCACGGCGTTCGAGGCTGCGGCTGGTGCGATCAATTCGTAGGCCGGGCCGTTCATGCGGAACAGCCCCGCGGCTCTTGGTACTCTCAAGATGATGCCGGTAACCTTCTCCGCCTCGGCGGGCCTTTCTGAGAAGTCCACGTGGAGCACTCTGCCCTCGGCGCGCGTTTTGACTACGGCGCCAAGCAGGGTGTACGCCTTAACGCCGAAGGCGGGGTACTTCAGTCGGAGTGAATAGACGTCTTCTGGGCGGGCGTCGAACTGGCTCAATGGCACGATCGTCCAGGCGGT
>JANQFY010000248.1 GCA_028277585.1 Sedimentisphaerales bacterium | reverse complement strand
CGAGCTTGTCGAGCGTTTCGAGCAACAGCGGCGCTGAAAGGGCGGCCAGCCGGTCGTGCAGTTCGCCGGCGGTTTCGTGCGGCCCGATGGAGGTCTCGGCCTCGCCCAGGACGTCGCCGGCGTCGATCTTGTCCGCCAAGGTGATGATGCTGACGCCTGTGCGGGTCTCCCCGCGCACGATCGCCCAGTTGATCGGCGCCGCGCCGCGGTACTTGGGCAGGATCGAGGCATGGACGTTGATGGCGCCCTTGCCCGGCAGATCGATCAGGGTCTGGCTGATCTTCTGGCCGCACGCGATGACGACCATCACGTCGGGTTGGCAGGCGGTGAGCCGCTCGATCATTTCCGGCGTGTTGACGTTCTCGGTCCCGATGCACTCGACCCCGCGCGACTCGGCCCACTGCGCGACCGCTGTCGCGCGCAATTTCCGGCCCCGCCCGAACGGATGAGGCGGCTGCGTCGCGACGAACAACAGGTCATGGGACGAGGTCCGCAGCGCCTCCAGGGAGGGAACGCCAAACTTGCCACTGCCAAAGTATACAATCTTCATAAAAGAGACTTCAAAACGTCCGGTGCGAAATCAGGAAACCATCGCGGGCTCGCGACGATCTACTGGCTGTTGTCTTCGATCAAGTGCTCTGTCGCTTGTCATATGATAGTTGTCATCCTGAGCGGGAGCGAAGGATCCGGCTCCCGTATATCTCTTCCGATGCGATGCTGAATCTTCTTTCGGTGCCCAAATGCTTCACTTCGTTCAGCATGACACCCTGCTGTTAGACTCGTACGAAGCACTAGGCCTACGATCCTCGCTCGGCGAGCTTCTTAAGTTGCCGGCGGTGGGCAATCTTGGCCGCAGCGCCCATCCGATTGACGACCGTCATGCCGTCGAGATGATCGCTCTCGTGCTGGAGGCACCGGGCGTACAGGCCGTCGGCCTCTTCGGTGAATTCGTTCCCGTCCAGGTCCGTGGCGGTCACCGTTGCCTTCTTGTACCGGCGGATCTTCGTCCAGACGCCCGGGACCGAAAGGCACCCTTCCTCCTTCTCGTCGAGGTCGCCCGACGTCGTCACCGTCGGATTGACGTAGACCCGCACGTTCTCCCGCGATCCGTCCATGGAGATGATGAACAAGCGCAACCCCACCCCGGCCTGCGGCGCCGCCAGGCCCATGCCTTTGTTCTCGATCATAATTTCGACCATCTTGGCGACGAGCTGACCGAGGTTCTCATCGATCGTCTCCACCGGCTCAGAAGGCCGACCCAGCACGGCGGCCGGGTAATGGGTCATCTTGCACTTATCAACATCTATCATGAAGCAGACCTCACATTGAACATCCTGAACGCGACATGAAGGCCGCTCAGAGAATATCAAGAATCAAACAGCAAAGATCAAAACTGCGGAATCGTCGCAAAGCGACGATGACTTCCTCAATTTGCCATTTTGCCCTTTTGTTTTTGCTTTCCTAATGCCGTCGCTACTCGTCGAACTCATGGCCTGCGAAGGTGTTGCCCAGGTAGCTCTTCTTGACCAGTTCGTCGCGGATGATCTCAGCCGGCGGGCCGGCCCCGATGACCTTGCCGTGATCGATAATGTACGCCTTGTCCACGACTTCGAGCGTCCGCTCGACGTTGTGATCGGTAATCAGAACGCTCACGCCCGCGGCATGGAGTTGTCTGATCTCCTCCTGCAGATCCTCGACCGCGATCGGATCGACCCCGCTGAAGGGCTCGTCGAGCAGAATCAGCGACGGGTCGGTCACCATCGCCCGGGCGATCTCGAGCTTGCGCCGCTCGCCGCCGGAGAGGAAACGACCATGGCTCTTGGTCACCTCCCGGAGCCCGAAACGGTCGATGAGCATGTCCGCCTTGCGGTTTCGCTCGGCCCGCGTCATGGACATCGTCTCCAGGATCGCCAGAAGATTGTCCCGGACGCTCAGACGCTGAAAAATGCTCGGCTCCTGGGACAGATACCCGATCCCCAGGCGGGCCCGCTTGTACATGGGCAGCTTGGTGATCTCGCGGCCCTCGAAGACGACCCGGCCCTGGTCGGGCGTGACCATCCCCATGATCATCCGAAAGCTCGTCGTCTTGCCGGCCCCGTTGCGGCCGAGCAGCCCGACGATGCTGCGCTGATCGATGGTGATGGAGACCTCATTGACGACGGCTCGGCCCGAGTACCGCTTGACCAGATCCCGCGCTTCCAGAAGGGTTATGCCTACCACCAGTGCACCTCGCATCTGCGTTTGTCGTTTAGAAAGCCGCATTATAGCACGACCCGAGGGGCAGGCAAGCCGCATTTGGGTGTCCGCCGGCTCCGGGCACGCCCGAAACGGACCCGCTCGCAGGCAAGCTGGGGAAGAAATATGCTGGCAATCTGAGCCCTATTTTGCTATTAAATGAGTTTTTGTCGCGCAATTGCGCCTGCTGTGGAGTCCGTATTAGAGAGCCTATGTTTGCGGTCCTGAGTGATATACATTCGAATATCGAAGCCCTGAGCGCTGTCTTCAAGGACATCGAGAAACGGGGCATTGAGAAGATCTACTGTTTGGGCGATGTAGTCGGCTACGGCCCCAACCCCAGAGAGTGCCTTGATTTGATCATCGAGCGGAGCGAATTCTGCGTCCTGGGCAACCATGATTACGCCGTGTTCTACGAGCCGACCAACTTCAATTACGGCGCCGAACAGGCCAGTTTCTGGACGCGGGACGTGATGGAGACCGACAAGGACAAGCCGCGCAGCGACAAGCGCTGGCGCTTCCTCGGCGAACTGTCGATGCGCCGGACCATCGAGACCCAGTTGGGCCCGACCAAGGCGACCTTGGACTTCGTCCACGCCTCGCCCCGGCGACCGATCAACGAGTACATCTTCCCCGACGACGTCTACACGAATCCCGTCAAGGTGCGCACGCTCTTCGAGCGGATCACGCATGTCTGCTTCGTGGGCCATACGCACATGCCGGGCGTCTTCATCGACGAGCCGGACTTCTACCTGCCCGACGAACTGGGAGACGCTTACCCGATCATCGAGGAAGAGAAGGCCATTATCAATATCGGCTCGGTGGGCCAGCCCCGCGACAAGGACAACCGGGCCAGTTACGTGTACGTCGAAGAGAACAAGGTGCACTTCGTCCGAGTCGAATACGATTTCGAGAAGACGATGAAGAAGATACTCGCCATTGACCGTCTGGACAATTTTCACGCCGAACGGCTGCGCGACGGACGATGAGCGACGTTGGGTGGGCTTGAGCCCGGCGAAAGTGTTGACGCCGGTCGGTCCTCGCGGTATCGACCAACCAATCTGCGGAATCCGCCACTTGAATGCGAAGGATTGTATGACTCTCAGAAGAATTCTCATCCTGATGCTCGTCGGTTTTTCTCTGCTCTGCGGCTGGCTCGTCCTCGAATCGGGCGCTCTGCAGGCCGCCCGCTCGTCTTCGAGCTCCAATGGGCTGGTCCTCCTGCAACAGACGGCTCCCGTCGAGCCGGAGCCCGAAACGCCGACGCCCGAGCCGGCGCCCCAGCTTCAGGCCGCGACGCCCGAGTACTTCGCCATCGGTGGAACAGGTCAAAGCGTCCCGATCGGATCGCTCGACCCTAACAGTGGGTTCCGCTATCAGCTCGTTCTGCACACCCGAGGCGCCGCGGTCAAGACCGCCACGTTCTCCGGATTCGACGACCGGGACCACAAGGCCCCCAAGCCGCTCGTCTTCCTTTCGCCAGTGGAGTTGGGCAACGGTTCGGTGCTCTTGCCCATGGCCAACAAGCAGTTCATCCTCGACGGGCGGCCCTTGCCGCTGGACCGGCTCAACTGGAAGAGCCTGGGCGATGAGATGGACGCCGAGGGCGCTCAGACCGCTTCTTTCGAGGCCCTGCTCGTCGATGCGGCCGACAACCCCGTCGTCAAATTGACCAAGACCTATCGCGTCCGCCCGGACACGTATCTGCTCGACTGCACGCTCAAGGCTGAGAACCTCACCGACGCGGCCCATAAGATTCGCTACGACCTCGCCGGCCCGGCGGGCCTGGAGCGCGAGGCGTTCCGCCAGGATATGAGGTCAGTGATCGGCGGTTTTATCGGAACCGAAGGGCAGGTCGTCCGGGGCAAGCTCGGCAAGAAGGAGCTGAAAGAGGGCGCTCCCGTCACCATCAAACCCAAGAACGGCGGTCAGTTCCTCTGGGCCGCGGCCGTCAACAAGTACTTCGCCGCGATCCTCGTACCCGTCCCCGATGGCGACGATACGCTCTGCCGATGGATCAAGGGCCGAACGGGCCGTCTCTACAATCCCGATGGCGACCGCAAAGCCGACAGTGGGGACGAGACGGTCGGCGTGGATCTCTCGATCGCGACCGCCGAACTAGCCGCCCAGGGCCAGGCGGGTGGCACGAGAACTTACAACTTCCAACTCTACCTGGGCCCCAAGGACAAGAGCCTCTTCGACAAGAACGAGCAGTACCGCTCGCTCGGCTTCGTCCAGACGATCGACTTCATGGGCTGCTGCTGTCCCTCCTCGATCATTAACCCGCTGGCCTTCGGCATCCTGGCGATCATGAAAGCCATGTACGGCTTTATCGGCAACTACGGCATTGTCATCATCATTCTCGTCTTCATGATGCGACTGATGATGCACCCGATCACGAAGAAGAGCCAGGTCTCGATGAGCAAGATGAGCAAGCTGGCGCCGCGGGCCGAGGAGATTAAGAAGAAGTACGCCAACAACAAGGCCGAGATGAACAAGCGGCTCATGGAGCTTTACCGCGAGCAGGGGGCTTCCCCGATCACCGGCATGCTGCCCATGTTCATCCAGATGCCGATCTGGATCGCCCTTTGGAGCGCCGTCTATACCAGCATCGACCTGCGCGGGGCCGCGTTCTTGCCCTTCTGGATCACCGACCTGTCCGTGCCGGACGCGTTGATCCGCTTCTCGACGATCACCGTTCCTCTGCTGGGCTGGAAGATCGAATCGCTCAACCTCTTGCCCCTCCTGATGGGCGTGGCGTTCTACATGCAGCAGAAGCTCATGCCCACGCAGGCCAACGCCGCGACGAACCCGCAGATGGCGCAGCAGCAGAAGATGATGATGATCATGATGCCCTTGCTCTTCCCGCTGATGCTCTACAAGGCGCCGTCCGGCGTGAACCTTTATATCATGTCCAGTACCTTCGCCGGCGTGATCGAGCAGCACGTGATTCGCAAGCACATCCGCGAGAGAGAGGAAGAGGAAGGCAGGGGTCTCGTCGCGGTCACTAGCAAGACCGGGGGCAAGGTCAAGAAGAAGAAGCCGAAACCCTTCTTCAGAACCTAAGGACATAGGACCTATACGACCTATAGACCTATGAACCTCAGTGACACCATCGTCGCCGTCAGTTCCGCCCCCGGTGGTTTCCGGTCGATCGTTCGCCTGACGGGGCCGCGTGCCATCGCGGCGGCTCGGCAGGTCTTCACCCCGCACGACGCCTGGCAGTCCGCCGGAGTGATGGCCGGCTCGATCGCCCTCGACGCAGATCTCCGCATCGAAGGGCATCTCTACCTCTTCGTCGCGCCCCATTCGTATACGGGCGATTCGCTGGCCGAGATCCACCTCGAGGCGAGCAAGGTCCTCGTCGAGACGCTCGTTGAGAAGTTCCTGGGCCAGGGCCTGCGACCGGCTGGGCCAGGCGAGTTCACCGCCCGCGCGTATCTCAATGGCAAGCTCGACCTCGCGCAGGCCGAGGCGGTCAACGAGATCATCGCCGGCTCCAATCGGTTCCAACTGGACGCCGCCGAACGGCTCCTGAGCGGGCGACTCAGCCAACAGATCCACACCATTCGCGAAGGCTTGCTCGATTGCCTGAGCCTGATCGAGGCGGGGCTCGACTTCAGCGAAGAACCGATCGAGTTTATCAGCACCGAACAGGCCCTTGAGCGACTAGGCGCCATCAGGAGCGACCTCGAGAGCCTGCTGGCAGGCAGTATCCGTTACGAATCACTGATCGATCTGCCCGCCGTTGGGATCGCCGGCGCGCCGAACGCGGGTAAGAGTAGTTTGCTCAACGCACTGCTGGGTCAGGACAGGAGCATCGTCTCGGATCAGCGCAAGACCACGCGCGACGTCCTCAGTGGACTGTTCACCACAGAGCGGTGTCAGTGCGTGCTGTTCGACTGTGCGGGCTTGCTCGTCTCACCTGAGGGCATTCTCGACCGCCTGGCGCAGCAGGCCGCGATCGAAGCCTTGCGCCATTGTCAGGCCATTCTCTTCTGCGTCGACGCGACCAAGAGCGATCTGAGCGAGGACCTCGCCGTCCTGAAGCTGATCGAATCTCGTCCGACCGTGTACATCGCCACCAAGTGCGACCTACCCAGTCACCTGGGGAACCTGCAGCGGTCGTTCGGTACCGAGTTCCTCCCAACCTCGGCCCATACGCAAGAGGGCCTCGACGAACTGAAGCGTCGTGTCGAGGATGTCCTGTGTGGAGCGCCGCCGCAGGATGGTAACGATGCTATCGCTCTAACGACCCGGCACAAACAGGTGGTGGGCGACGCGCTCGAGACCATCACGCAGGCAAGCTCCGAGATCGAGCAAGGCTCTGAAGAGACCGCCGCCGCGATGCTCCGCGCCGCCTACGAAGCCCTCTCCGACATCGAGACCCAGCCCGTCGACGAGCAACTGCTAGACCGAATCTTCGGCCGCTTCTGTATTGGAAAATGACAATCCAATTCGAGGATTCCTCAAATCGGATTGTCATCCCGAGCGAAGCCGAGGGATCTCCCCACCGAATGAGAGGCCCCTCTCACTCACAGCCCGAATGGTTCGCGCCGCTTGCCGCTTCCGCTCGCAGATACTCCTCCCGAACCTCGGTCCGACGTTCCGGCGGCCATTCCCTCGGAAAATTCACACAGGCGAACTCGCCGAAGACTCTGACGGCTGCGTGGTCGTACGCCCGGGCCGCCTCGGCCTCGTCGTCAAAGTACCCCAGATGGTGCAGGCGGCCTTTGAAGCGGTAGTGCGCCATCCATTTGCCCAAGGGCTTCTGGAACGTGACGCCCTTGAAGCGAGACAGGCCCGCGCGGCGCTTGCGCTGGTTGCACTGATTCTCGGCGCGCGTGCAGATACGCAGGTTGGATCGGCAGGCGTTGCATCGGTTCCCGTCGATATGGTCCACGACCATGCCTGCCGGCGGTTGCATGATCAGGCGGTGCATCAGCACCTCGCGCTGCTTCTCGCGGCGGGAGGGGTACCCATTGACCAGCCGCCAGTGGTATCGGTTGAGCCACTCGTAATCGGCCGCGTCCACCCAGGCGTACCCGCCGCCGGAAAGCGCGATCAGCCGGACACTGCCGTCCTCCGGGGGCGCGGGCTTCGGCTGGTAGTTCACACACGCCACGCCGGGCACGTCGTGCACCACCCCTTGCCAGAGCGGATGGTTCGCACAACGCGGCACGATCGACTCGCCCAACCGCTGCGACCGAAGCCAGGCCTCCGGATCGCAAACGCTATACGCACAAGTATTGCAGCACGCTCCAGGCATGATCCCTCCCTTCCATTAGTTCATAGTCTCGCAAAGTGTGCACGGCACACCATCGCATGTCGCGACAACGATAACGACGCGCGCTCTCACCTGCGACGCAGTCGTGTAGGATGGGCAACTCGTTGCCCATGCAGTTTCTTAGCTCTGCAGAGCCTTCTCAAGTTCTTCGAACGCTAAAGGCCAGTTCTCTTTGTGATCGGCTTGAGACCGTTCATTGACGAAGCCTGAATGATAGAAATGAACCATTGTGCCGTTGTCTTTGGGGGTCAGTTCGATACGAACGACTGTCTCTGCACCCTCCGTGCCGACCTCAGTGCCATTTCCTGTGATCCACGTCATCTCGACGACTTCGTTTTCTCTCAACTCCAGAAATCTGCCATAGTGCGGGTGCCGACCCCACTCATTCTTGTTGTAGAAGAAATAGGGCCTATCGACTTCTGGAGTCATGAACATCGCATCCGGCTGCGCGAACCACAGATCGAATTTCGACGTCCACGCTTCGTAAACTCTTTCAGGTGAAGCGTTCAAGAAACCTTCCCAAGTCATCGCTAACGGTCGAGAAGAAAGATCCGGCGGGCATTGCGATTTCATCGAGCTATTCTCCTTCTTGATGTCTTGCAAGAGTTTCCTAAGGCGTGCACCGCACACCATGGCATGTCGCGACGAGAATAACGACGCTTTCTCCTGCCTCCGGCTCTGTGACACCGACGCCAACGAGGGGCCGCAGTCCTTTGATTCCCCCGTTCATTCGCATTTCCTCCCATACGTGCAAAGCGTTGGGGGTTCCGACGCGCCCTCATCCTTGGGATGGTGCAGGGTCTTCTGCCCGATCTCGCTAAGCCCGGCCCTGGCGAAACCGTCCGCGTACTGGGCGCTTGACCACATCTGCATGGGCACGCCCAGCTTTTCAGACCAGTCGTGGCTGGCGGTGTTCTCGCGATAACAATCCACCAACACCCACAGCCGGCCGCCCGGCGCCAACAGACGAGATGCGTGGTTCAGGCCCTCCTGGATACTGGGAAAATAGTAGAACACTTCCATGGAGAAGATGGCGTCGAACGTCCGTCCATCGCCCGGTTCCCAGTTGGTGAAGTCGACCGCTTCCAGCCGGACATTGGCCAGTCCGGCCGTGGTCTCCTCAGCCAGGCGAATCATGTTTTGGCTAACGTCTATACCCATGCAGCGCCCGTCACGATACTGGTTCTCGGCGACATGCCGCAGCCCCAGGCCGCACCCGCAGCCGATCTCCAGATAGTGTCCGTCGGAACTCGGAATCATCTCCCATATCTGGCGGACGCGAGGCAGGTGGTTCTGCCACATCCGCCGGGCGCGATCATCCGCTGCCCACTGATCGAATAACTGTCCTGCTGCATGACTATCACTCACGACAAAACCTCCGTTTCCAGGTTATCCACGTCCATACTTCGCCCTCAATCTGGGGCGCGCAAAAAAGGGGACCGCAGTCCTTTAATTCCCCGAATCTCGTAGTAAACCTGGGACAGTATACTCATTTGAAAACCGAAATAGGCAAGCTGCCCCCGGATTTGCAGCATCAGGCACCTTGTCTTTCGGTCAATTCTCATCTATTGACCACCGTACGACTGCTACATCATAGGCCGGTATGCTCAGGTCTAGTCGCGTGATGCCATTCTTGACCGCGAAGACCTGGGATTTCTGACTGCGCATTTCACGGCACACGCGCAAGTCAGGTGACAGGTCCTTGATGCACACGGTGCCTTGCCAGGTTTCACCGGAGTGGTTGGCAATGGCAACAGTACGTGTATTGTCAGATCGTGTACTGCACCACTGAACGGGGATACCCTCGACGGTGATGGGCTGCACAGAGGCCATGACCGTATCGAGCATGGACAGGGCAAAGTCACTCAGGGGCGCCCTCTCACTGGCATACCACGGGGACAGGCAGGTGTAGACTGTGCCTTCACCGACCGTGTTGCGCACAATGAGCGGGGCGTGATTGTGCGTACGGGTGACCACCTCGGCTTGGTCCCGGGCGTTGATGACAGCGGGGAAATACAAGTAAGGCTCATGTTCTGTGTCTTTGCGTGGACCGGTCCAGGCGCGGCCGACACGGAATTCGGGCTGCATGGTCACGCCCGTGAGGGCCCCGTGCTCGGGCCGGGCCATGCCCGCGGCCCATACCAGCGTGCCACCCCGCCTAACAAAGGCCTCGATCCTCGTCTGCAGGGGACCAGCCACGTTGAGTGGACCGCCCGGAATCAGGACCTCGTACTGGTCGAGTATCTCCGTGCAAGCTTCGTCGGTCAGCACGTCGATGATGTCCCCCCAGCGGCTGTCGGCCATAGGGCGAAAGGGGGAGGTCTCCATTTCTTCTGCGTTCATTACACGCTTGGCCTGCTTGCGATCCTGAAAACGGCCAAAGGGCACTGGCGGTGGGGCGCGGTATACATGGTCGTCCTTGGCGACGTATAGGCGTTCCACACTGGACAGGGCGAAGGGACTGGCCGGCGGATCGTCGATGGCATAGGCCCCAAAGGGCCAGGGTTGCATCGCGAATGTACTGCCCGGAAAGAACGCTGCAAACAGGCCGTCCATACTGCGATCACCCGGGCGATAGCCGATGCGTGCATAGTTCCAGGCCTCGTTCTGTGTGCGCCAGTACGCAGGCGTGATCCAGCCGTGATCGCGGGGCAGCATGATGGCCACGGGCCGATCCGGTTCGCCGGCTGTCACACGTTTTCTAAAGGCGCTGAATTCCTCCAGGGCCTCGCCGAGACTGAGCATCAGCCTGTCTGCCTTTCTATGCTGTGGAGGACGGATCGCCTCAATGGCCAGCAGGTCTGCTCCGGAGAAGAAGCTCATGTAGAAGTTCCTGCGAAAATAGGCCCCTCCAAAGTCTATATCAAGACCGGAAATGGCACCCCACCATTGCGAATAATCCACACCCCACTTGCAGCCGAACTGGCGTGCAGCCCCACGGGCAAAGGCAATGCCTGTGGACAGGTCTTCAATATCATCGTTGGTGCGTTCGATGAGGTTCATTTGCACACCGGTCTTGGCAAACGCGTGCATGGAACTGGCATATCCGGCACGTCCCCAGAGTTGCACGCCCTTTTCCTGAGAGGATCGGGCTGCATCCAGGGCCTCGTTCAGACGCTTCTCAAAGAGTGCATAGGCCTCTGCGTGCGTTTGCGGATCCTCAATGAGCAGCCGATAGGGAAAGGCCACACCGGCACTGTCCTCTTCCATGATGAATTCCCAGATCACCTGCGTAGCATCACCGTTGGCGCCGGCGATGTGACGATTCACCTCGTCTTCCTGAGTGAAGATCTGGTCCGGCATGGGCGCCGGGCGACCGGGCCGATGGATGAAGCGGCGATCAAAGGACTCAGGATGCCCCATCATTTGCAGAACCACGCTCCAGCCGCGTTCACGCAGGGCACGGAGTTGCCCCACAGGGACCCCCGGGTGAACCTCGACCAGCTCGCACAAGTCACCTTTGTCCAGCCAGTCGAGCAACTCCGTGTCCTCCGGATTCACGCACACCATGATATCCGCGCCGACGGCGGGCAGTACGACAGCACCGGCCATCAGACCGGCAATTGCGATCCAATATCGCATGGCAATATATTCCTCCTGGTGATTACATGTTGGGCCTATCGAAATAGGCAGGTGCAAGAAAGGGACCGCAGGCCTTTGATTCCCTGGCGACCGTCAAGTTCGCCTCGTGCCCTCGGCTAGACTGAAAGCTAACCGTCTGATATAACAGCGCCACCTATCTCTCTTGAAAACGTTTAACCTATGTCTCACGAATGCACAAAGTTGCCCATCCTACCTTACTTCAATTCCCACGATCGTCAGATTTGTCAGAAGATGTCTTGAAACAAGACATCCTTGTTCAATTGAAACGCGACCACCTTGCCTTCTTCCGGCATCGGTATCGCGAAATCATCGGAATGAACCACATGACTCTTCTTCTCCCCATTGACAACAAATGTTGCCTCCACCCGCCTCAAGGTCATCTTACCATCCCGCGTATCACCTTTGTCAATGAAAGGAACATATACTAGCAGATGCTTGTATCTCTTGAGGACACCCAACTCCTGGCCAAAAGGTCCACTACTTGTATCAGCTCTGACCTCAAGCTTGACCTTCAAATCACCTCCCGACAGTTCTATCGTTTCGATACTATCAAGATAGAAGAGAATTGATGAGGCATCGCTCGCATCTGCCTCAAAGATGCGCGTATAGTATTGAGCCCTGTTCCATGAAGCTGGAATCAGACTCCCCGGGTGTCCCCCTTGTGACCAATCAGCACAGAATCGGCATTCAATGCTTCCTTTTACCGACCGCAATAACCTTGCTTGTTTCTCTAGTTCCTCTATGCGTTCGTCCTTGGCTCTGATCTCTTCTTGGTATTCGCTAAGCTGTTCTGACAAATTGGATGTCTTCTTGATCAGGTCATTCTTGCCACTTATGAGTTCACTGGCCTTCTGTTGCAGATTCTGATTCTCATTGCTCTGCTTCCAGTGATAGTAAGTTGATAGCGATCCAAGGATTATCCATGACGCGAGGAGCGCCTTGGTAGTACGACGGTATTTCTTCGTACGCTTGTCGCTGAACTTCCAGTCACGGAGTAACCATCCGGCCGGAAGTAACATGAACATGAAGAACACAAAGCTTGCCACTTCCTTCTCCTTTCACCCAATGCGTACGGACAACCTCATGCAATAGCCCGCTACTCCCACTATTGCCACTTCTCGGGATTGTCAAACGTCCTACACCTCAAACAGTCGCGTAGGATGGGCAACTCGTTGCCGATGCGGTTCCTTGTGGGCGTGCCGGGGTTTGTGAAGTTCTTCGTTGCTCGGGTCTCGCATCTCGCATGAAACCCTCCGTGCGTCTGCTTGCCGCAAACGTGCTTGCTCGCGGTAGCACCGCTTGCCTTCAACTGCATAGGTCCGGGCGAAGGCGGTTTGGGGGCCGCCTTCGCCCTTTGGGTCTATGTGTAGCAACGCCGGGTGTTTCGCTTTGCGCCCGGCGTTGATTGCTTGGTTGTCGTCGCTTTGGTGTTGGTGTGGCAGCGTCAAACGCAGTTTGGCGATGGTTCTCCTGGAATTCTCATCCACCATCGCCAAGGCCTAAGGCCTTGACGCTGCCACCCATCAAATCAGATATAACAGAGCGTTATTCGTCTTTGGCTTCGAACTCGGCGTCGATGACGTCGTCGCCGCCTTTGCGTTTGACTTCGCCTTCGGGGGGCGGCGTCGTTTCCGTGGGACCGGTCGGTCCGGCGGGTCCGCCAGGGCCTGCGGGTCCGGCTTGGCCACCGGCTTCGGCCTGCTTCTTGGCCGCCTCTTCGTAGAGGACCTTGCCCAGTTCCTGGCCCGTCTCGCTGAGGTTCTCGATCGCCTTCTTGATCGCGTCGGGGTCTTCGCCCTTGGCAACCTCTTTGAGATTGTTCACGGCGCTCTCGATCTTGCCGCGCGTGTCGGCCGAGACCTTCTCGCCGTGCTCTTTGAGCGTCTTCTCGGTCGAGTAGACCAACTGGTCCGCCTGGTTCTTCAGGTCGACCACCTCGCGCCGCTTCTTGTCCTCTTCGGCGTGCGATTCGGCCTCTTGGGTCATCTTCGAGATCTCGTCCTCGCTGAGCCCAGAGCTGGACTTGATCACGATCGACTGCTCCTTGCCCGTGCCGAGGTCCTTGGCCGAGACGTTCAGGATACCGTTGGCGTCGATGTCGAACGCGACCTCGATCTGCGGCATGCCGCGCGGGGCCGGCGGGATGTCGGTCAACTGGAACCGACCCAGCGTCCGGTTGTCCCGGGCGAATTCACGTTCGCCCTGCAGGACGTGGATGTCGACGGTCGTCTGGCTGTCGGCCGCGGTCGAGAAGACTTCCTTCTTGCTCGTCGGGATCGTCGTGTTGCTCTCGATCAGCTTGGTCATGACGCCGCCGAGGGTCTCGACGCCGAGCGAAAGGGGCGTCACGTCGAGCAGCAGGATGTCCTTGACGCCCGCGTCACCGGCCAGGACGGCGCCCTGGATCGCGGCGCCCAGCGCGACGACCTCGTCCGGGTTAATGCTTTTGTTGGGCTCCTTGCCGAAGACGTCCTGGACGATCTGCTGGACCATCGGAATTCGCGTGGAACCGCCAACGAGCAGGACCTCGGCCACGTCGGAGGCCTGGAGCTTGGCGTCTTCGATCGCCTTGATGCACGGCTGTTTGAGCCGCTGCAAAACGGGCTCGACCAGCGACTCGAACTTGCTGCGGCTGATCGTGATCTGCAAGTGCTTCGGACCCGAAGCGTCGGCCGTGATGAACGGCAGATTGACCGTCGACTCGACCTGCGTGCTGAGTTCGCACTTGGCCTTCTCGGCGGCCTCTTTCAGACGCTGATGGGCCATCGCGTCCTGACGCAGATCGATCCCCTCGGTCTGCTTGAACTCGTCGGCCAGGAAGTTGATCAGGACCGCGTCGAGGTCGTCGCCGCCCAGATGGGTGTCGCCGTTGGTGCTGAGCACCTCGAAGACGTTGTCGCCGATGTCGAGGATCGAGACGTCGAACGTGCCGCCGCCGAAGTCGAACACCGCGACGGTTTCCTCCTTCTTCTTGTCCAGGCCGTAGGCCAGCGCCGCGGCGGTCGGTTCATTGATGATGCGCAGCACCTCGAGCCCGGCGATCTCGCCGGCTTCCTTGGTGGCCTGTCGCT
>JANQFY010000239.1 GCA_028277585.1 Sedimentisphaerales bacterium | reverse complement strand
AAGAAAAATGAAACCTGGAACCCAAAAACCACTTGATCGCCAAGACAGTCGCTACGAATCCGGTCACCATTCCGAAAACAGGCGAGCGAGGACGCTCACCCTACGGTCTCCGGTCTCCAGCCTACAGCCTCTCCTACCGTTTCACCCGGGCGTTGCCTTCCCAGATGCTCCAGATCTGCTCCTCGTCGGCCGGCTGGCCGTAGTCGGTCAGCAGGGTCACGACCAGTGCGCCGGTCGCCCAGCCGAACTGGGCCCATTTCTCGGGCTCCCAGCCGCGGAGGATCGCGTAGAGCATGCCGCCCACGAAGGCGTCACCGCCCCCGATGCGATCGACCACGCCGATCTGACGCGGCTCGATGACGTGCCAGTTGCCGTTCTCAGCCAGCAGCCCGCCCCAGAGGTGGCTGTTGGCGCTGACGACTTCGCGCAGGGTTGTCGCAAAGACCTGCGCGTTGGGATAGGTCTTCGAGGCTCGCTCGATCATCGTCTTGAACCCGTCGATCTTGGCGCCGACGCTCTTTCCCCCGGCCTCGGGCCCTTCAATTCCCAGGGCGAGCTGGAAGTCCTCTTCATTGCCCACCAGGATGTCGGCAATGCCGGCGATCTCGTGGAAGATCGTTCGCAACTCCTTCTCGCGGTTCTTCCAGAACGACGCACGGTGGTTCAGGTCGAACGAGATCCGCGTGCCGTGCTTCTTGGCGGCACGGGCCAGTTCCAGGCAGAAGGTTCCTGTCTCGGGCGACAGCGCGCCGATCAAGCCGGAGAGGTGAATGATCTGGACGCCTTCTTCTCCGAAGATGCGGTCGAGATCGAAGTCCTTGACGTTCAGTGTGCGACCGACCTCGCCGGCCCGGTCGTTGCAAACGCGCGGGCCGCGCGATCCGGCGCCGGAATCCGCCAGGTTCAGTTGGTGACGGTAGCCCCAGGGGTTGCCCTGATCGATCTCCGGGCCCTCATAGTCCATGTGCCGACTCGCCAGATCGTCTTTCAGGAAGCGGGCGATCGGGCTGTCCTTGACGAACGTCGTCAGGACCTTGACGGGCAGGCCCAGGTGCGACGAGACACTGGCGACGTTGGTCTCGGCGCTGGTTGCCTGGAGGGTGAACCGTCGGCTGCAATGGAAGGGCTGGCCGTTGTCCGGCGTCAGGCGGCCTCCCATGCTGGTGGGCACGAGCAGGGCGTAGCGACAATTCTCTTTCAGTTCGATGCTCACAACGGTTCTCCTTATCGATCTTCCGATTCGTTCATCTTTGGAATCGCGAGCCGTCGGTCGCCGACTCAGCTTCGTCTTGGGCACCATCGATACCAAATTCGGGCCCGATTCGCAATCCCCTAGTGGCGAAAACCGGCGATTCAAGACGGGGCGGAAGCTGGAACCACTAACCATGGATGCGTTTCATGCTTGTCGTTGGGTACTTCACAGGCGATGGTCACAATCTGCGAGGGCGACCTTGTCATTCCTGCGCAGGCAGGAATCCAGAGAAGCGTTGCCAATTGCACCCAGGGCAGAATCGATGAGACGACAGGTGGGCAGTTCGCAACGCTGGATTCCCGCCTGCGCGGGAATGACAGAGTCTATGGTCAGAGTCCTACCCACAAATGTGAAATGTGCCCAGCGGTGATTTCTGGGGTTCGCGATCTTGCGTGGATGAGGAGCGGTCGGGTATAATCGTCTTTGGCGTGACGGGAGCTTTGCATGGGAGCTTGAGGACATGGAGTCGGAGAAAAGGCCTGGAACCTGGGAGAAACGTGGTCCATGGCTGGTTGTCCCGGCCATCGCGATCGGGTTGCACCTGATCGGCGTGGGCAACTATCTCGTCTTCCACACGATTGTTGAGGTCTTCTCGATCGTCGTGGCCTCCGCGATTTTCATGTTGGCCTGGAACTCCCGGGCCGTTCGTCAGACCGGCTATCTATTGTTCCTTGGCATCGCGTATCTGTTCGTCGCCGCGATCGATCTGACGCACACGCTGGCGTACGAAGGCGTCGGGATCTTCAAACAGCACGGCCCCGACCTGGCGACACAACTCTGGATTGGAGCGCGCTACATGGAGAGTTTGTCTCTGCTGGCGGCGCCGTTGCTGGGGCGCCGGCGATTGAGGGCCGAGTGGGTGTTCGCGTGCTTCGCCGTTCTGACCGCCTGTCTTCTGGTCTCCACATTCCATTGGCGAGTATTCCCCACCTGTTACGATGAAGACGGCCTGACGCTCTTCAAGAAGCTCAGCGAGCTGGTGATCTCGGCGGTGCTGATCGGTGCAATCGTCCTGCTGGTCAAACGCCGCAGCCAATTCGACCCGGGCGTCTTGCGGCTGATCGTCGCGTCAGTCGTTCTGACCGTGATCTCAGAATTGTCGTTTGCGCTCTATCGCGATGTCTACGGAATCACGAACGAACTGGGCCATATGCTGAAGCTGGCGTCCTTCTACCTGATCTACCGCGCCGTGATTCAGACGGGAATTCGCAAGCCCTATGCCGTGCTGTTGCGCGATCTGAAAAAGAGTAACGACAGTCTCGAGCTGAAGAACCGGGAACTGCAGCGCTTCGCGCGCATTATTCGGCACGACCTGGGCAATCCGCTCTTCTCCGTGGAGGCGTTGGCCAAGTGCATCGAGAGCTACTGCGGTCGGGCGAGCGAGACCATGGACGCGCCGCGGCTCGATCGCAAGCGCAAGGACGCGATCCGCACCGTTCTGCAGAGCGACATTCCCAACTCGGTGGAGTCCATTCAGGAGAGCGTCGAGTTGATGAAGAAGCTACTCGAGGGACTGCGCCAGGTCGCGGCGGTGGGGCACCGTCCCTTGCAGATCACCCAGGTGGACATGAACCGATTGCTCAAACAGGTCACGGCGAGTATGGATGCGCGGGCGGCCCAGGCCGGGGCGTCTGTAAGGGTGGGAGACTTGCCCGCCTGCCAGGGTGATCTGGTGCAACTGAATGAAGTGTTCAGCAATCTACTGGACAATGCGCTGAAGTACCTGGATCCCGAACGGCCCGGGCGGATTTCCATCGTGGGCCGGCGCGAGGGCGCCATGAGTGTCTACACGGTCGAGGACAACGGCGTCGGGATCGCCCACGGCCAGCATGAGCGCGTCTTTGAGATCTTTCAACGCTTGAACGTGGACGACCGGGTTGACGGCGAAGGGCTGGGCCTGTCCATCGTGCGGCGTCTGGTGGAGCGTCACCATGGGCGGATCTGGCTCGAATCGGCGCCGGGCAGGGGCACTCGCTTCTTCGTCGTACTGCCTAGCGTGTGAG
>JANQFY010000229.1 GCA_028277585.1 Sedimentisphaerales bacterium | reverse complement strand
CGATCTACTACGACGACGTCGTCATCGCGACGGGAGCAAGACAGTGCTGCTTACTTCGTCGAGATGACGACGTCGTCGTAGTAGATCGACGAAGCGTTGTTGGCCCACAGGTCAATGCCCTGCAGCGTGTTATGGCCCGCATCGGACCACTGGCCGCTGGAGAGCAGCTCACCGTTGTAGTACGAGTCAACGGTGTTGCCGTCCAGGTCGATCTCGAACTTCAGCTCGACCCACTGATCGTAAACGATCGTGCCCTGATCGCCACCGATCTGCCCGGTACCCAGGTTGAACGCGGGTCCTACGGAAGACCAAGCCAGGGGGTTGGGGGCGTACTGGCTCATCAGGATGAAGTACGTCTCACCCGAAGTGCCGGAGGGGATGTACTGCTGGACCGTCAGGGTCACCGCACCGCCTGTGACGCCTACAACGCCCACCACGTCGGCCGAGCCGATGGCCTCCAGGGAATTCGAACCGCTAGAGGCAAAGGCGTCGGAGACCGGGGCGCCGGCGCTGGCCGTGCCTTCCCAGCCTTCCCAGCCGTCCACATTGTGCAGATCCGTGCCGACCTCGTAGGACTCGAAGTCTTCGACGTACAGATCGACGGCGGGACGCCCGATCAACTCGATCTCGGCGATCTGCATGAGCCCGTCGTTGTTGGCGCGATCCACGGTCGGGAACATGACCTTGTAGTACTTGTACGCCGTGCCGTTCTCGAACGTGATCGGCGTTTCGGTCTGGGTGAAGCGCGGCCACAGTTCTTCGCCGGCGAAATCTTCGATGGCGCCCGTGGCGATCACCTCGTACGGACCGTCGATGCTCTCATTGGAGCCCGAGATCTCGAAGCTGGTGGGATCGCGGCCGTAATCGTCGTTGGCCGTGGTGAACGTCAGGCCGGTGACAATCGTGGCGCCGATCGCCGGGGCAACCCGGATGCCGGTCGGCTGGGAGCCGCCCTTGAAGTGCAGGTACTTGGTGCCGGTGTTGTCG
This sequence comes from Sedimentisphaerales bacterium, assembly GCA_028277585.1. GTDB lineage: Bacteria > Planctomycetota > Phycisphaerae > Sedimentisphaerales > Anaerobacaceae > Anaerobaca. Next base: position 49,367 of record JANQFY010000229.1, on the reverse strand, counting down.
TCGACCGCCAGAGCAGGATGCTCAGCTCCGGGCCAGTCGCCGTCATCGGGCTCACCCACGACCTGGTCGCCGGGCGCCGTGACGTCGCGGGCGCCGAGAGCGAAGAAGGTGTCGGCGTTGATGCGGATCTGCCCGCTGGACAGGACGCGGTCGTAAATGGCTACGCCCATGATCTCGCCGTCAAAGTCATCGATAACCGACTCGTCCTCACGGATGGCCCGGCCGATGCCGACCTTGCCGGAGAGGGTCATCGCCGCGTCGATGCTGGCCATCTCTGCACCGTTGACGAACAGAGTCGTGGTTCCGGCTTCTTCGCTGGAGACGAAGACCAGATGCGTGGGAACGCCAGGATCGTTGGCGACGCCGAAATCGTAGTCGGCCACGCCGAAGGCGGTCGCCCCGTAGGTCCCGGTGTTGTTCCACTGCTCGTACTTGAGTCCGACGGTGGTGTCGCCGAAGCCCAGTCGACCGATCAGCGCCATGCTGGCCTGTGTCTCAGCCGGATTGCTTCTGACGAGGAACTCATAGGTCATCTCGCCACCGAACTCGCCGATGTCATAGGCGCCGTTCACGACGTCGGTCGCGAGGTAGCCCGGATCGGCCATTGTAGCGATGCCCAGCCAGGCTTCCGGTGCGGTCGTCACGTCAGGGAACGTCGTGAAGCTCCAGATGTCGCCGTCCCAGACGTCGGTGCCGTCATTCTCGTTGACTTTCCAGAAGTACTCGAAGTCGCCCAGCAGTTGCCCGGTAACGATCTCGCGGGCTCCCTCGACGGTTCCGAGGAACGTGCTGGCGTCGCCGGCTTCGACCAGGTCGCGATCGCGACCGATGTAGATGTCACTCGATACGGCGTCGCGGCCGCTGTACCATTCGAGCGTGGCCGGTACAACCACCAGCGTCTCACCTTCGGCCGGCGCGATGATACGGGCCTGGGCCGGGATGTACATGAAGCGGACCTCACTGAGACCGGCGTCGGGGAAGGCGCCGCCCCAGTTGCTGTTGGCCGTCAGCTTGACGTACTTGGCGGCGACACCCATCATGTCAACCACAGTGTTGGCCGCATAGGCCTCGGTGCCCGGGGCTTGGGCGAATTCGACGTCAGCCAGAACGGTCCAGGCTTCGCCGTCCACCGAGATCTCGACGGTGACGTCTTTGAAGCCATAACCCAGGAATGCCTCGAAGCCGGTGTTGGAGTTCCAGACCAGCATCTCGTCCATCTTGTAAACGCGGGGGAACTCGTAGGTGATCGTGACGGGCTCGCCGGCCGGCGGGGTGCCCAGCCACATATCCATGCTCTGTGTCGAGTGTCCGTCGTTCTCGTCAAGACCCGAACCGTCCACGGTCTGATCGGCCGTACCGCCATCGGCGCCCGATGTGGCGTTGGTCGTTGCGATGATGCCTTCGACCGGGAACGCTACGGGCTCGGTGGTGAAGCTCCAGACGAGACCTTCCTCGCCGTCGGCATCAACGCGCCAGTAGTATGTGGTTTCCAGGTCGAGATCCACTCCGGCCGTGCCCACGGTGAGCGAGGTCCCTGTGAGGCCTTCGGCCACCAGAGCCAGAGCCTCCGGATCCGTTCCGGCGTAGAAATTGTAGACGGGAGCCTCCCCAATGGCGGGGGCAGTCCAACTCGCGACGACATCGATGAGGTCGGTCGCACCGTCAGCCGGTGACGGGCTCAGGGCGAGCTTCTCGTACGGATGGCTGAAGTGCTCACCCGGGATGACCACGATCTCTTCGGAACCGGGCGCAATCCAGCCCCAGTCCTGACCGTCGCCGCCGCCGCCTTCCTGCATGATACCGACGAACGCCAGGACCTGGCCCTCGGTGAGCATCATCGGCTCGGCCTTCTGCGTGTCATACTTGGTCCATTCCTGGCTGCTGGTCCAGCCGTCGACGCGGGCGACTTCCACGGCGTTGGCCGGGTCGTCGTCCTGGCTGACCCACAGTCTCTGGTAGTCGTCGCCGGCCAGATACAGGGTGTACTCACCCGTTTCGGGAACGGTGAGCCAACCGGTCATCCTGGCGCTGTAGTTGTCGGCGATGTCGACCCAGGTCGGATCCGGCAGAATGTCTACCTGATCGGCCGGGGTGCCGCTGTCGGCCAGTTCGATGGCTTCTTCGATGCCTCGACCGCCATTCCAGATTTCGCGCAAGACGCCGGCCGACGAAAGAGTCGACAGCGCCATGCACACGATGAGCATACATGCCACAAGATTAGTCTTCTTGCCAATCATGCTCGGTCTCCTTTGATAGAAACAGATAGAGTGCTTGGTAGAACCACCGCGTCCCCAAGCTGTACGATTAATGACTGTGCTGATCAACGCGTCTGCGCCAGGACCACCTCCTTCCTGCAGGCGAAGCCTACCCTGAGCATGGAGGAACATGTCCAGAGCGTAGACGACGGGTGGTCGCCCCAAGCTTCTCCTTCACCGTAGATCCCTCTACTCACCTTGCTTCTCCCACGTCCGCCTGTCGAGCAATGACTTCGACGTCATCTTGGCAAGCGAACTACACAGTAGCGGGCCGGCTCTGGAACGCATGATGGCATGCTCCAGCCCCGGTCCATCGCGTCAACCCATATATTCCTTACAGGTACTCCCATCGGCAGATCGGAGTCCCCACACAACCAGTTCTTGTGCCTACGCATCCGATTCGATGATGGACCTGTGGCCCTCCGGTTGGGGAAATGTCGTGCCGTGTGATGATGCGGTTGACGCGGCTTCAAGTGGGACTTCACCCATTCCTCTACCACCCTTCCTAAGGCACCTCATGCTCCGGTCGTCCGTCTTCTGCGGCAGCCTACCCCATCCGACGGCGATGTAACCTCGATATTATAGGCCCAGAGGAAATCAGAGTCAAGCGGGAGAATCCGTTACTTCTGGGCGAGATAGGAAAAAAGCCAAATCACGACACAGAATGGTGCGAACCATGCGGCGCGTACGGATTTCACCGCGTATGCCGCCATCTTGTCTTGGCGTTGGCGCGTCTTCGAGGTCGCCCTATGATGCCGAAAGCCCTCTCAATCAGGCTTTTCGAAGCGCATCGCGGTTCTCGTAGACCTTCTCAATGGCGTCAGCGACCTCGACCATATCCTCCCGGCCGGCCAGCAGGGGGCCCGACGCCCAGAGCATCGCCATTTCTGAGCAGACCTTATCGCAATTCGGGCAGGCGAGTTGGTCCTTGTATTCCCGTAGGCGTTTCCGGGAATACATCTTCTTGTAGACCTTCGAATCAAGAATATTGTCAATCCAGGGCTCGCGATGCAGTCCCTGCTTTATATACGGACTTAAACCCACCCCTTCGGCGCTGAGCGCCTTGAGGAAGGTCGCGCGGTCGATCCCGTCGAACTGTTCCTCATGGTACGACATCGCGTAGAGATAGAACGACCCGCTGTCGGTGCCGTCGTAGAGTTTTTGCGGCGTCAGGGCCGGGATATCCTTGAGTCGGTAGGTCAGATAGGCGGCGTTCTCGTTGCGGCGGGCGAAGCGTTCCTTCACGCCGGACAGTTGGCCGAGTAGGACCGCTCCCTCGAATTCGTTCATGCGGTACTTCGGGCCGATCACCTCGGTGCGACCCCGGCGCGAGGTGCCGTGGTTGTGCACGGTGTAGCACTGGTCCATCAGTGCCTCGTCATTGCCGATGATACCCCCGCCCTCGCCGCAGGCGATCGTCTTGCTCGATTGGAAGCTGAAGCAGCCCAGGTCGCCGATCGTTCCGAGCTTCCTTCCCCGGTGCTCGGCCAGGTGCGCCTGGCACGCGTCCTCGATCACCTTGAGGTTGTGCTTCTTCGCCAGCGCCATGATTCGATCCATGTCCGCCGGCTGGCCCATCATGTGCACCGGCATGATCGCCTTGGTGTTCTTGTTGATGCGCCGCTCGACATCGTCGGGATCGAGCTGATACGATTCGGGGTCGAGGTCCGCCAGGACGGGCAGCGCCCGCGCCGAGAGAATCGAAGCCGTCGTGCCCGGGTCCGTGTAGGGCGACGTGATGACTTCGTCGCCCGGGCCAATGCCCAACGCTTCGACGCAGGTGTGCAGCGCCTGGGTGCCGGAGCCGGTCAGGACGCAGAACCTTGCGCCCATCAGCTTGGCGTATTCCTTCTCGAACGTGGGGACGGTCCCGGTGGCGGATTGGATACGGCACCAGATACGACTCTTGGCGGTCTTCATCAGCGAGTCGATGACCTCCTCGTCCCAGTGGGGCCACTGGGGCCAGCTCTTGTTCTTTCGCACGGGATCGCCGCCCAGGAGCGCCAGCTTGCTGGCTTTGCGTGTGACATTGCCGTAGGCGGGAAGGTCGCTGGTGGTGACCGCGGCCAGGGAACCGGCCGAAGCGGCCGCGATGAACTGGCGTCTCGTAAGGTCGTCGCGCGTCATGCTCGTACCCTTTCAACTGCGAGAAATCCGTCCGCTGATTCGTGTTCTGTCACGATCTACCCTTTATAATCGCGCGGCCCGGACCGAGGCAACCTTAATCTGCTCTTTCTCGGTGTGAGTTGTGCTGGCCTTGTAGGCGGGCACGGGTTAGAATGGCGCATCCATGTGCAGACAAAAGAAGGGAGTCGCGACTATGAGAAGATGTGCTACCCCGACGCTGATCCTCGTTGCCCTGGTTCTCCTGTTCGGTCACGCCGCCGCGCAGGCCGCCCTGACCGGCGGTTGCGCCAAGGTGAACATCACCCCGCCGCTGGGCCTGAAGCTGATCGGATCGAAAGGTCAACCCAGCGACGCCGTGCTCGACGAACTGTTCGCCAAGGCGCTGGTCCTCTCGGATGGAACGACTACGCTGGCGCTCGTTTCGATCGATCTGCTGTATACGCCGCTGGAGGAGATTACCAATCCCGTTCGAGAGCTGGTCGAAGCCAAGACGGGCATTCCCGAGCAGAACGTGATGGTCTGCGCGTCACACACGCATTCGGGTCCTGAAGTATTCACGAATTGGAAGCTCGATCCCGAGGACCACGTCGAGGAATCCGAGATCGATCAGGCGTATCTGCAGACGCTGATTCGCGAGATGGCCGGCGCGGTGGAACTGGCCCATCGCAACCGGCGCGATGTCCGGCTCGGCGCCGCGATGGGCGCGTTGCCCGAGGTGATCTACAACCGCCGACCCCGGTATTCCGATGGCAAAGTGCAGATGGCGTTCACGTTGCCCCCTGAGATCGCCGCGACGCACCGCGTGGTAGCGGGCCCGGACGGATCGACGCGCGTGACATTCACCCTACCGGACGACGCGCCGGCTCGGACGTTTGGCCCGATCGATCCGGATGTCTTGGCACTGCGCGTCGAGGATATCCAGGGGGATATTCTCGCCTCGCTTGTCGGTTTCGGATGTCACCCGGTCTGTGTCTATCCCTTCCAGAGCACCGCTGTTTCAACCGACTTCCCCGCCCACGCCACGCGCGTGGTCGAGCAGGGCGAGGGAGGTGTCTGCCTGTTCGCGCTGGGATTGGCGGGCAATATCGTGCCGCGCCAGCGCGACGTCGGGCCCTGCGCCCAGATCGGCAAGGCGCTGGGGGGCGAAGCGCTGCGCCGCCTGCAGTTCGTCACCACCACCGATAACGTTGCCCTGTCGGCGGGCCGGCGCAGCGTGACATTGGCGACCAAGAACGGCAACCCAGAATCGATCACCACGGAGATCCAGGTCCTCCGCCTGGGCGAGATCTATCTGCTGGGCTTGCCCGGCGAGATCCTCGTCGAGGTCGGCCTGGCGATCAAGAGTCGCGCGGACCTGGAGACGCTGTTTATCACGACGATGACCAACGACTCGATCGGATATGTCTGTCATCGCGAAGCCTACAACGAGGGCGCCTACGAGCCCGGCGCCGGAACGAACCTCGCTCCCGGCGCAGGTGAGATCGTGATCGAGCAGTCGTTGGCTTTGCTCGACGAAATGCGTCAAGCCCGCGCCAAGTGATCAGTTGGTGGGCGCGTCCTCGTCCAGGACGTCCTTGCGGAGCTTGTGGATCCGTGCGAGTCGGACACTGTCCTCTCCAGCCCGATCGGATTCGGCCGCCAGGACTTCCCGGAAGACCTCCGACCCGTTGCGCACCGAGCCCTTGAGCCCCCAGGTGATACGCCCATAGAAGTTGTTCTCCTCGTCGGCCAGCGCCAACTCGACCAGTCGGCGGACGACTGGCTCGGTCTTATTGCGTACGACTGAAAGGCCATAGTAGACCGCGTTGTAGCGCACTTCCCGATCCTCGTCCCGCGCAAGCTTGAGCATCAGCGCGATTGCCTCGGGGTGTTGCTCTTTCGCGCCCCAGATCCAGCGTCCGCCGGTTGTGCGGGCGATCTCGTTGCGCACCTTTCGGTCTGAATCGTCCGCGGCCGCTTTCATGGCGGGCAGGAACGAATCGTCCAGCAGGGGGCCGAGCCGATGGCGCAGGATCGTTTCCATCACCTCGCGCCGAGCACTGCTCGCGCCGGTCAGGAGCGTCTCTCGGAAACGGGGCAGTCGCTCGCCGAACTCGGTGCGCACTCGCTCGATGCGCCGTTCTTCCTTCCATTGCTCGAAGTCCAGTGTGCCTGCAAAGTGTTGCAGCAGAACCGAAGCGATCTCGCGTTTCTGGGGATCGTCATCGTCTGCATAGCGTTCGATATATGGGACGATTTCGTTTCGCTGATCACCCAGTCCCCAGGTGATGCGCCCAACCTCTTCGCTCTGCATACAGATCTCCGCCAGCGTGCGAAGGATGTTGGGCGTCTTGTTCCGGACGACGGACAGGCCGAAGTAGACCGCGTAGTGTCTCTGCATCGGCACGGCATGGTACATGATCTCGATCGCTTCAGGGTGCTGAGGACTCTTGCCCCAGACGTAACGGTTGCCGATCCAGCTTAGGATCAGCGTGCGGTGCTTCGTCGTCCGACGGAAGCCCGCCCGCACTGTCGCGAAGATTTCCTCATCGCTACGCTGGTCCTTGTCGGGCGCCGCGAACAGGGCGTCCAGATGCGTCCCGCCTTCCTTGTCATCCGGGAAGAACCCCTCCGGGTCGGGCGCCACATACCGATCCCTCCGTTCCCACGCAAAGGGCCGTGATTCGTCGGCCGCTTCCTCGGCGCTGAGCGGCGTGCGCATTTCCAGGATGAGTTCACCGAGATCGAAGAGGGCGTCACCATCTGCCTCCGCCCTAGAGGGCACTTGGACGGCGCCTGAATGGACTGCGATCACCGCCGCCGGCCGGCCGGCGACGAATGGTTGCACTGGGAAGGTCGCGTTCGGATTGGGAATCAGCTGGGGGCGCTCTCTCAACTCGATTCTCATGTCATATGTGCCCGGCAGGACATCGTCGATGCGGAACGAGCCGTCCTCGTTGATAGCGAAGGCGTAGAGTCGACGGTTCGGATCGTGCCGGACCGTATCTCTGTAGATTCCGGCTTCGGGTGTCTTGTTCCACTGGCGGTCCCATTCCTGCTGCTCGGCGCGAGTCATCTGACCGTAGTCATCCGGCCTGGGTCTCTTAGGAGAGGACGTGCTCAGGTATCTGAATCCCCGGCCCTGGAAGTAGACGTTTCCGACGTAATCGGCCGGCGGCACGAACCGGCCCGTTACCGGGCGTCCTTCCCCATTCCACACCAACTCCGTATGCTCCCCCGGCTTCAAATGGATGCGGCGCATGCGTACGCTTCTTTGTCTGCTTCCCGAAACCTTCGACCCGTAGTAGCCGACGTCGATCCATCCGGGTCGAACCCCCTCGAATGCAAACCGTCCAGCGCTGTCTGTGCGAGTGCTGTAATCGTGATAGACACCCCTCTCAATGGTGTTCACAGTTACGTTGTTTTGGAGGGTCATCTGCCGGTCCGCTCCCGGCTTCCCGTCGATTATCAGCGTTCCTTCGAGGCGTGACCACGGATTGAGACGGAGTTCCAGTGCAGGAGACGCCTGGCTGTGGACTGACCAGGCGAATCCTCGGTCATGGGCCGCCACTAGATCAAACTCCTTCGGTGTTTGCGAGAACGCGAACCGACCGTCAGCGTCGGTCTCTACAATCTCGCTATCCTTACCTGCGCGCATGTCAGGGGTCAGATGTTTCGCCCCGATGGTCACGCCCATCTCTTCCGTGCACAGCGCCACCTGCGTGCCAGGCACGGGCGCGCCGTCCGAATCGATGACCCGGCCTGAGATTCCCCATTCTGCTTTCGCGATGGCTTCGCGCACGGTGTCGGTCAACTCCTCGTTGCGGAGCCAGGTGGCGACGATCTTGCCTGTGGGGTCGATCAGCAGGATATAGGGCAGGCCGGGAAGGGCGTATTGCTTGGCAATGCCCTGGTCCCATTGCTCCCCGAAGTAGATTTCGGGCCATGCGATCTTGTGCTCGGTGGCGACGTCCTTGACCTCTTTCAAGGTGTCGGTACCGCCCAGACCGATGATCTGAAGTCGCCCCGTACCGCCGTAGTCGGCGTGCAATTCCTTGAGGCGGTCCAGTTCCGGGTGCGAGACCGGTTGCCAGAAGTTCAGCAGAACGAACCGGCCGCGATAGTCGGCTAGGCGGATGGGTTTCCCGTTGAGTGTCCGGGCCTCGAATTGCGGGGCGGTGTCTCCGACGTGGAGTGGGTTCTTCATGCGTAGCGTCAGTTCACCCAAATCGAGCGGTTCATCGCTGGCCGCCTCTTCCATGGGTGGCATCTCGATCGTTCCGTTGTAGTGTCCGATCTCTTCGACACGTCCCTGCCCGGCGTACCGTTCCTCCAGCCAGACGGTCAGGTCGTACCTGCCCGGGATGACGTCCTCGATGCGGAATGAGCCGTCTTTCCGGATTTCGAAGCAGTAGTGTCGCCACTTGGGATTGCTCCACATCGCGATATAGAACGCCCTGGCTTCCGGGGTGTCGCGCCATTGCGCGCGCCAGGCTTGCTGTTCGCGCTTTGTCATCCGATCGTAGTTCTCGGGTCTCGGTTCTTCGGGTCGGGCGGTATTGAGAGATCTGAGCCCTGCGCCGAAATACAGTGGTCCGTCGTAGCCGGGCGGTGGAACGAATCGGCCGATCACAGGTCGGCCCTCTCCACCGAGTTTCATCTGGGTCGTCTGACCGGCCTGGACCTCGACCGGTGTGCGTGACGTCAGGGAGGACGTGCCACTACTGCCCGTCCTGACCAGGTACCCCACCTCGAATCGGCCCGGCGGGACGCGCTCAAATGTGAAGCGGCCATCCGTGTCGCACAGCGCTTCATATTGATACTTACGTTTGTGCTCGAGCCAGGTCACATTGGGCAACGCATACATCGAGATCTTTTCTGCCAGTGCCTGACGACCGGTCGCCAATCTGCCTTCAACCCGTCCCCACGGTTGCAGTCGAATCGTACCGTCCTGCGCGAACTGCTCGCCGCTGACCAGCGCAAAGCCCTTCTTGTGGGCTACCAGGATATCGAACGCGCCGCTCGGCGGGCTCTCGAATCGAAAGCGTCCCTGAGCGTCGGTCTCGAGGATTTGCCCTTTCTCCATGTCACTGGTCCGGGGCTGTTGCAGCAAGCCGTCCTGAACCACCACGCCAATCTCCGCAGTGCTACTTGCCACCTGCGCATCGACAACGGGGTTGCCACTCGGATCGACCACGCGCCCGGAGACTTCGCTTGGTGTGGGGGGGCTGTTCGATTCCAGGCCCACCCATGTCGGATCGGCCGAGTCGGCGTCGATGCGTTTGCCGAGGTGGGCGTGGTTGGCGTTGGGGCTGATGTCGCAGACGATCTGCCCGCCGCTCTGATGTTCGAAGTCCCAGCACCCGACCAGGCCCGGCTCGTTACCCTCTAGCGACATGGAGCCGTAGTACGTGGTCTCCGCATTCGTCAGCAGTCGGTTCCAAATCCTAACCTCCGCGATCTGGCCTTTGAGCGATGGTCTTGCGACAGTTCCGAAGGCGCCGATGATGATTGGCTGATCTGGGGCAGGGATGTAGTCCTCGCGTGTGATGTTAAGAGACAGATGGGACCAGCCCGGGTGGTCGAGTTTCAGGCGATCGGGAAGGGACAGACCGGTTTGTGCAAACTTGCCGCGACCACTGGCGATGTATATGCCTGCTTGGCACGAATTGGGCGATTTCGGTGATTGGCGGGCAGATGTGAAGTACCCCTTCGATTGTTCTCTGCCGGTGCTCTCCAGCGCTGCGCCCTTCCGTACGAGGTTTACGTAGGGCGGCTCGTTCTTCGGAAGATTGGAGAAATCCGGCTTGATCCACAGCTCGATACTGAAGGGCGCTTTCAGTGCCAGAGATGGGCTGGCTGGGATGACAAGGCAATCGTCGATACCATCGAAGGATACGGCGCGTTCGCCCAGAGGGCCTGGGGTGTTGGCTTTGACCGTATCCGTGGGAAGAGGTCCATAGCGCCAGGTGTTGTTGCCGGTGTACATGAACGCCCGCTCGGGAGCTTTCGAAGGGTCTTGCATGTGGATTATCTCGGGGCCCGGCTCGGGCGACCAGATCTGCGCGCCGGGGTGACGCATGATGAAGCGGAAGATCTCGCGCTGGAGGCCCTCGATCTCCTCAAGGTCGATGTCGGTGATGCCCCAGCGATTCTCGAATCTCTTCAGGGTCCAAACCAGAACGACCGGGCCGGGATCGCTCTTGGGGTCCCCGGCGCCGAGTCTGCCCGAGAGCGCCATCGCGTCCTCTCCGTGCCACGCCACCGAGTGCAGCGAGAACTCCCAGCCCGGGTTAAACGCGAGAAGCTCTTTGAGATCATTGCTGTCGCTGTCACCGCGCGGATTGCCCGGGGCGTATGCCCTGCGGGCAGCGCTGAGATCGCCCTGAGCGATATCCGAGACCCAACGCTCCAGCATCTTGCCGATGGCCTGAACGGGCTCCGGCAATCGGACTCGTGCATCATGCATGCGCTGGACGACCTGGAGGAAACCAGCCGGGAGATCGGCTATTCCCGCGTCGTTCTTGACGTGAGGGATTTCCGGCTCCGGCTTGGGCTCGACCTGGATCGGCCCGAGGATGCCGAGCTCGCGCAGTTCCTGAGGGCTCTCGAATTCGTACTCGTTGTCCGAGTAGAGGACGTAGGTGCCTTTGTTCTGGGGTAGGAGCGTCTTGTCGTAGGCAATGAAGGTCCGGGGGTCGTCGTACGGGGTTCGGCCCTCGCTCCGATAAGCGATGCGGGCCGTCAGTTTCGCGAAGAAGTCCTTGGGGAAATAGCTCTCCAGACCCCAGAGGCTGGTTGGGAACCGGTCGCCAAAGACCGAGTGGTACCGTTCCAGGGCTTCGGTAAGCCCGTTCATACTCTGCCGTGCATCGCTCAGATGCCATTCGAGTTCTTGCTCCGGATCGGTCTCGACCCGAACCTCCGTGACATGGTGCGGCGTCAGCGAGATATTGCGCAGGTTCACGCTCGCCGCACGGACGGGGGAGGCCTCGACGACGAGCCCGGCCAGTTGGCTGGGCCAGAGTTGGCCTTCATAGGTGCTGTGGCGGCCCGTCGAGTGCTGTTCCAAGGGGTGCGTTTCGCCCTCGGTGTCCAGCAGGGCGGTGAGACTGGGAAACGAGTTCGGCGCGTTGATGCAAGTGAACCGCAGCGTGGGCGGGTCGGTCATGTCCTGGAGCCCCATCGACTCGATCGTCTCGGTATCCATTCCCATTCCCAGCCCATACGGTTCCATCATCATGCCCGGGCCCATGCCCTCCAGGACTTGCAGGTCCACGATCTTGGCCAGGCCGCACCTGTTGACGTCGACCAGTTGGCCCACGTTCTTCTCGTTGAGGGCGATGGTCTCGACCACGGCCGGCATGCGCACGCGGGTCGTGATGCGCAGGTTCGCGAAGCGGCGCTCTTGCCCCAGCGAGAGCAATCGGATGTTGCTTTCGGGCAATGCCCACGTCTTCTCGATACGCTCAGTGTCGGGCCCTCGATAGAGATGGGCGTGCAACTCCGCCTCAGGAGGCTCAACCCGCACCGCCAGTACGGTTCCCAACCCCTCAACGTCCGCTTCGTACACGCCCGGGATCGTGGTTCGCTCGCCGTTCGGACTGTACCAGGCCAAGCCGCTTTCCGACAATGCCAGTCCGTCGTGGGGCGGCAGCCAGGAATACGCCAGCAGTTCGATCGTGACGCCGTTGGGCAGCTTGGCTGTGACTGGAGCACGCACAGGCGTCTCGACCTCGGCTGGGCGTTCCGGGGGCGATTGCGTCCTCATGTCGAAGCTGTCCATGCGCACGATGCCGAGCGCTTGCAGTTCAGCCGTCGTTCTGAACGCGACGTTGTTGTAGGAGTGGATGACGTACGTGCCATACCCGGCCGCCAGCACCTCTTTCTCAAGGGCGACCACCGTCGGTGGTTCGTCCGTCGGCGTCTTGCCGCGACCGAGGTAGGTCACATGCTGTTCGACCCACGCTTCGTCGAAATCGCCTATGGCATCCGCCAAGTCGTCGGGATACCGGCCGTTGTTGAGCCGGGCGTCCGTCGCCAGGCGCTTGGCCAGACGTTCGAACTCCTCAGAACGTTCGCTCCGACTCCACCAGGGACCTTGCTGTCCCGGCACGATTTCCACACGCGTTTCAGTCGCACGATCTGGATCCAGCGAGATGTTACGGAACTTGACACGCCCACCACGCGTGGCGCGCGCCTCGACCAGAAGTCCTGCGAACTGATCGACGGGCAAATCCGCCTCCAGGCGAAGCGCCCTCTGCGGATAAGCCTCCATCAACATGTCCCTGCCACCAGAGGGCGCCGGACGAACTGAGTGGGGATTGCCAGCCTTGTCCAGCGCGGCGACGACGCGCGGACCACCAACGCTCAGGTGCGCCTCCAGGAGAAGTCGGTCCTCGCCGGCCGCTTGCAGATTGCTGATTCTTCGAATGCCGGACTCGTTGATTTCGATCTGGCTCTGAGCCTGCTGCACATCGCAGGCAACCGGAGCCAGCACGGGCGGGTCCGCGATGATAGCCTGCATCTCAATGTTGACGAAGCTGTCCGGCTGATCCAGGGCGACCAGCCAGATGCCCTTGTCTTCCAGATACCACTTCTTCTCCAGCTTGGTCCGCTTGTCCGGTGGCTGATAGGACCAGATATAGAAACTCTCCAACTCGGCGTCGAAGCGAAAGGCCAGAACGGCGCCGTACCCCTCGACATCAGCCTCGTAGAGGCCCGGGATCGTCGTCGGCCGGCCCTGCGGCGTCCACCATTTCAGCCCCTGCGAAGTCAGTTGCGAATAAGCCAGAAACTCCGCCGTGACACCGTTGGGCAGTTGCGCCGCAACGCCCGAAGTAGCGACCGGGGCACCTCCGCCACCGCCCTCGTCGTCAACGTCCGGAAAGATGACTTCGTCGGCTACATCTGGATCATAGGTCGTTGCGAAACGTACCTCCAGGTCGGTCTTCTGTTCGGGGCGAAGCGAGACGTTGCGGAACTCGACCCAGAGGTAGGGGCGGGTCTGGAATCGGAATTCCCTGATGCGATCGAGCGGCATATCGAATGAGCAGGTCGTACTGCTCAGTACGTTGCCGCCGGAAGTGGACCTGGCGCCCGTGTGCGATTGCCCACTGGTGTCGACCGCGACGAGGCGGCTGTCCATATCAGCGCTTCGGATTGTGCTCGTGATCGGCACATGCGCTTGACCATCCTTCTCATAGGCGACGCCGAACGCGATAGCCTGATCCTTGTCCAACGTGTACGATCCCTCGTCGTCGGGCGTGTCATGAATGGCGCGTGTCTGCCAATCGGCGGAGGTGATGCCTATGAAGACATTCGTGCTCTCGACCTCGGGCGGTTGATTCGACGTGTACGCATACGTGCCGGTCAGGTACTCTCCCGCCTGGCCCAATGCTGGCCCGCGGTCGGAGCCCCGGTTGCCTCCCGGGACCCGCCACCGAATTCCGAGGTCACGCGCTCCCTGAATCTGGGCGGCGTATTCGTAGGGCACATACCCCTCCTCGTCCTGCATGCGGCCGCCGGTGGTGTGATAGGGCGCGGTTTCCAAGGGCGTCCCGTCCGGGCTCCACCATTGCTTTCCCTCGCTGGGATGCCCGCAGACGCCCAGCAGCCGGACCCTCACGCCGTTCGCCAGTTCAACGGAATACTGGGATGCTGAGTCGGCGCGAGCCGGTGTCGAGGGTTCCGCCTTCTTCGGCTCGGGATGTCCACCGAGTGCGGCCAGCAGTTGGGAGTTCTGGACGAGCGGCTTGAGTTGGGCCTGAGCCGGCGCGGCCAGCAGAATGACCTTCATGTCACGCGCCTGGCCCTCCATCTCGACCATTTGGCCCTGCTTCAAACGCGATTCGATCTGTGTCCAGGGTTGGGGTAGAACGAACTCGTATCCTTCGGGGATGCGCTCCTGCGTATCAAGCGAGAAGGCCAGCAGCATGACGTCGCCTGGCTTCGTCGTCCAGACGCCTTCGAAGATGTTTTCATAGAACTCCTGCTTGTGAGGTCGTCCCGTCTTGTTGAAGGTGCGGTCCTTGACCAGAGCCATTACGTCGTTCCAGATATTGACTCCGCCGGGGTGCAGGACAAAGATGTCGGGCAGGGGGCTTGAGGCGAGGTCGCTGGCTTGGAATGGGGCGTTCGGGATGCGGCTATGGACGCCGAAGAGGTCCGAGACCTCAACGGCTGAATACGGATTGCTGTGTTTGAAGGTATCCGACCGCTCGCTCTTGGCATAGCGCCGTCCCCAGGTGGAGGCCAGGTCGATATCGCACAGGTCGTTGACGGTGTAGAGATGGGTCTGCAAACCGAAGTGGCGGACCCCGAAGACCGAGGGGCTCAGCGTACTGTAATCCAGACGCACCCATCGGTTTCCGATGTAGACCTCGTTGAGGGTGTGGTTGGTGAAGCCGCGACTGGACCGTCGCAGGCCGGCCAGCATGGTCTCCCGCACTCGATGGTTGGTGATTCCGTTCCTGACCATGAGGATCTGCTCGCGGTTGGAGGCGTCCACGGCCGGCGAGACGAAGACCATGCGGGTCGGGATCCCCAGGGCGCGGAGCACGGTCGTTAGGTAGATCGCGGTCGATGTGCACGAGCCGTGAGTCCGGTTGTAGAACATGCCTTTGCCCAGCACCTCATGGTCGAAGTGTTCATCAATCGTCCAATCGTAGTTGTCCTTGTCTCGATTGAACTCGCCCTGGTACGCGTCCTCCAGGCCGGGGAGAATCCGCGGCTCACCATCCGGGCCATGGACATAGAAGGTGGTGAAGACCTTCCCGAGATAGCGCGAGCGCTTCAGCAGCCAACGGGAGACCTGCTCGACGACCTGCTTGTCGGTGAGCGCGTCGATGTCGATGCCGTCCGCTCGCAGCGCTGCCGACAGGTCGCGTCTCATCGACGCGTCCCAATTGACGGTGGGCCCGGGCGCCAGGTACTCGGTCATATGGGCGTAGTCCCGCTTCCACTGACGGTTCTCCCCAACCGCTTCATGACTCGTGGCGAGGGGGTAGTGAATCGCTTCGATCTCGATGTACTCGTTGGTCTGGTTCAGTACGCGAGCGTCCTGGAATCCATCGCAGAGCGACTCTTCGTCCAACGGGGGCAGGAATCGAAAGACCGTGCGAACCGAATAAGCATACTCGCGCCGCTCATCCCAATCCCCGTCCGGCGTGCCGTCGCCGTCGCTGTCCCGCTTCTCAGGATCGGTCAAATACTTGTGCCTCTCCTGGAAATCGGACAGTCCATCCCCATCCGTATCCTTCTCGGCGTGACTGCCGCGCAAGTCCGAATCCGACGATCCGGACTTCACGAGATTCAGAATCTCCGCTTTGTAGTTCTTCTCTATCTTTCTGACCTGTTCGATGGGCGCATCTGTAGGCATGATGCGCCCGTCCAGGCCTTGCCGGCCGGACACGGCGTCGATGACTAGATGATGCAGGCGGCTGGCGGGGATCATCTTGAACACCACGGCGTGATGACTGCTCATCGGCGAGACCGTGTCGCCAGGGATCCAGAAATACGCTTTGTCGTCGCTTGGGCCCCGGCCGTCCGTACTGCGGTAATGGAACAGAAGCTTGAGTTCAGCGTAGTCCTTCTCGGTAACGTGATTGCGGAGACGGCGCAAGCCATCGCTTTGGTAAGACGCCCAGCCGTCACCAGGAAAGTGGCGTTTGGTGTCGAGCGTGAGTTCGGGAATCTCGAAGACTTGACCGGCCAGCTCCACCCTCCCCGTGTGCGCCACGAGGGTCTTCGCTTCGTTCTGATAGGTCTTAGTGAAGGCGCCTTTGAGTGTCTGGATTTCGGGAGTGCCATGGAAGACCTTGTGTCCCAGATGTCGCATCGGCTGGCCGGCTCGGTACAGTTCGGCGATCACGACGAGCTCTTCGTGGGGTGCGAACTCGACGTCATAGGCCCAATGCCAAGCCGATTTGCCATTGACGCTTGTTCTCCGAAACCCGTCTTGCTCGCGCTTCGTGAACTTGACGAGATACCCTGTATCACGTTCGAATTCAGACTGCACGAGTTTCAGGACCTCTGTTCTGATCTGTTCGGGGGTCAGGTTGAGGTTGGTGAGGACCTGGGCGGCGATGCTGTTGGATTCTTCGGTCAGGCCCAGCAGGATGTGCTCGGTGCCGAGGTAGTCGTGCCCCAGGGCTCGCGCTTCCTGTCGGGCGTAGCGGAACACCTTCCTGGCACGTGGCGTGCGCGGGAGCCCACGCTTGGTTGCAGGCTCACCGCCGGCCTTGAGCAACTTGCTCACTTCGGTGCGTAGCGTTTCGACCTCCACGCCCAGATTGGCAAAGACCCGTGCGCTAACGGCTTCGTCATTGGAAGCCAGGGCCAGGAGGATATGCTCGGTGCCGATATAGGCATGGTTGAGTCGGCGGGCCTCCTGGCGGGCCTGGGGCATGACTTCGCGGGCACGGTCGGTCATGGGCCGGGCCTTGGCCATCGGCAGCAGGACAGCGGCGATGAGGAATACGACGCTCAGGCCGAGGAGGCTGAGCTTGGCGGTCTTGGGGAAGGGGCGGCTGAGGATGTGTCTGATCCGGCCGGACAGGGCGCTCTTGGATTCGACGACACCGATCAGGCGCAAGCTCAGGACGGGGCGCTTCTTGAACGCAAGCTTGGCGATGTTGACCAGCGTCTCGGGATAGTCGGCCGCGGTTTCGCCCATGGCGACCAGCACGGCCTCATCGACCGCTTGCTCGCGGACGCGGCGGATCATGGCGTTGGCGAGCCAGAGCAGGGGGTTGTAGAAGTAGATAATCTGCAGCAATGTCTGGATGAGATTGACCCAGAGGTCGCCCCTCTTGATATGGGCCAGTTCGTGCAGCAGCACGGCCTGTAGATCGTTGCCGCTTAATTTCGGGGCCAGGTTTTGTGGGATCAGGATGGTGGGCCGCAAGAGTCCACAGACGGCCGGGCTCGTGGCGTTAGGTGAGACGCGCAGGGCAACTACCCGATTCAAGCCCAGACGCTCTTGGCACTCGCCCAGTGCGTCTCGGAGCCGACACGACGCCGGTTCGGCCTGCGCGACGAGACCCTTGACGAACAGGGCTCGTTGCAGGAGCAACAGGAGCAGGCCGACTGCGATCGCCAGCCAAATCAGTAGTACCAGTCCGGGCCAGTTCAAAGAGACGGCCGGCTCGGACGCGACTGGCGTTGCCGGGCTCGGGGTTGTTTCCACCGGTGCCGGAGGCGCTGGGGTGGTGCGGACTGTCGGCCTCGGTGGCGCCGGCGGTGCAACGACCGGGGTAAGGGTTTCAAGGGCGAAGCTTCTGGCGATGGGGCTTTCGGGGACGCCATCGGCAAGCTTCGCTGGAGGCTGCCACGCCGGCACAGGCTCCGGGGCCTGCGCTTCGATCGCTTCCTCCAGCACCAACGCGGGCGATTCCAGGGTTTCGCCCAGGTATGTGCCCACGCTGAGGGGCGACCAGAGCGAGGGGGGCAGGACGAGTTTGAGCAGGATCAGCAGCCAGATCCAGTAACGAAAGACCGCTCGGACCCGGCGGCGCAGCGCCAGATCGACGAGGAGCACGATCAGGATCAGGACGCCCGATTGGATCAGCATGGGCAGGGCGAAATCCGCGAATGCCCGGCCCGCTGAGTTGATTGTCTGCACGATCGCGTTCATGATGGTACCTCCGCTATTGAAGACGCGTACGTGGCGGTTCTGTTACAGAGGCGCTACTTCCGCGTGCTCTCCCGGCCGCGGCGGCGCTTCCGGCGAATCATCGCTTCCAGTTCCGTCAGTTCTTTGGACGACAGCGCATTGCTCTCCAGCATGAACTGCATCATCGGGGTGAAGGCTCCTCCGAAGGCCCGGGTGAGCGTTTTCATGACCTCCCCCCGACGGGCCTGCTTCTGCGTGATCGCCGAGCGATAGAGGATCAGGTTGCGGATGCGCTCGGTCGTCAGCAGACCCTTGCCCACCATGCGGTCCATCAGGGTTTTGACGGTGCTGTAGGTCCACTTCTTGCGGCTCTCGAGCTCTTCCTGGACGGTCGGGGCCGCACACGGCTCATGCTCCCAAACCACCTGGATGATCTCCCATTCCGCTTCGGTCAGTTCGTAATCTCTCGTCGCCATGACAACCTCCTTTATCTCTAACTACGACGAGATTACTCTACAGTTGTAAAGAAAACAAGAAGAATGTAAAGTTTTTTCGTGGAGCTTCTCGGCCGTGCGTCCCGATTCTGTCGAGAGTTGCATTTGGCCGGCTGTTGTGGTACTCTGAGGCATATGAGCCCGACCGTTTTCAGAGTGGGTCCATACCGGTTCTACTTCTTCTCGCGCGAGGAGGAGAGGCCTCATGTGCATGTGACCTGTTCCGACGGCGAGGCGAAGTTCTGGCTCGAGCCCGCGATATCGTTCGCGACTGACACCGGTTTGTCAGAGAAGCAGCTAAACGACATTCACAAGATTGTGGAATCTCGCAGAGATGAAATCGTCAAAGCATGGAACCAGCACTTCAACACTTGAAGTGACGAATATCTCCGAACATGGCTTCTGGCTGCTCCATGACGGCAAAGAATACCTACTGGACTATCGCCACTTCCCTTGGTTCAAGAAGGCCACGGTTGAGCAAATCTGCCGGGTTGAATTGTTCCATGGCACGCACCTCTATTGGCCTGATCTCGATATTGATCTCAGTCTCGACATCATCGAACATCCCGACCGCTACAGGCGAGTCAGCAAGTAGGTCAAGGAGCGTGTTGAGAGGGAAGCCCATTTATGAAGAAGCGAACGACATACACGGATGAGCCTTTGGGCGAGGTCAGGGTGATTGACGACTTCCTTCCGTCGCCGGAGGAGTTGGCGTTTCACGACGAGCAGGTCAAAGTCACGATCGGCTTGAGCAAAACGGCGGTGGACTTCTTCAAGCAGGAAGCGGAGCGCCATCACACCCAGTATCAGAAGATGATCCGGCGTCTGCTCGATGCCTACGTCGCCCACCATCAGAAACGTTCGGCAGGGTAGAACCGCACCGGGCAGTTGCTTCAAGCCTCACGGACCTGGAAACAGCTCTAACGCGTGCTCTGATCGGCTTGTCAAACGCGGCAACGCGCCGAGTTGGGCTATCTGGGACGTCCCTTTTCTGGTACAGTACCCGCTTGTGATGGTTAACAGAGGTTGCTCTGCGCATGCGCAAGGCAACCATGGAGAGAAGGGCAGCATGTACAGAATCGAGAAGCATCCGATCCTCGACGTTGAACAGAAGCAGAAGGTCACGTTCACGTACGAGGGGCACACGGTCGAAGGCGAACGCGGCTTCACGATCGCCGCGGCGCTGCACCAGGCGGGGTTTCCCGTCCACAGCCATAGTCTCAAGAACCGCAAGCGCAGTCTCGAGTGCGGGATCGGCAAGTGCGGCGCGTGCGAAATGCTGGTCGATGGTCGGGTTCGGCGGATCTGCATCACAAAAGTCGACGACGTTAGGGAAGTGCGCGAGATTCCCCTGGGCTACCGGCCGGAGGTTCATCTGGCGCAGACCGGTGAGGTGATGAAGATCCACAAGACTACCGTGGCGATCATCGGCGCCGGGCCGGCCGGTCTGGCGGTGCGCGAGACGCTGCGCGCCGCGGGCGTCCCCAATATCGTAATCGACAACAACAGCCATATCGGCGGCCAGTTGCCCATGCAGACGCACGCCTTCTTCTTCTTTGAGAGCCAGAAGAAGTTCGGGGGAATGAGGGGACACGACCTCGCCGACGCGCTGATCGGAGATGATCGCGCGGATATCTTCCTGGACAGCACAGTCTGGGACATTCTTGAGGGCCGGCGGTTGGCGATCAAGAACACGCAGACCGAGGAGATCTACTTCGTTGACGCCGAGTACCTCGTCGTCGCGACTGGCGCGGTTCCGTTCATGCCGCCCTTTGAGAACGATGATCTGCCGGGCGTGTACACGGCCGCTGTGATCCAGAAGATGATGAACATCGAACTGACGCTGCTGGGCAAGAACGTCCTGACGGTCGGGGCGGGCAATATCGGCTACTTGACGTCCTACCAACTCATGCAGGCGGGTGCCCGCGTCAAGGCGATCGTCGAGGCGCGCGACAGCGAGGGAGGCTTCCCCGTGCAGGCCAACCGCGTTCGGCGCTTGGGGGTCCCGATCATCCTCGAGCACGTTCTCGTCGAGGCGATACCAAACAAGGACCGGGACGGCATTGTTGGGGCCGTGATCGCTCGCTCGCGGGACTTCAAACCGATCCCCGGGACCGAGCAGGTCATCTCGGGGATTGAAGCGATCAACATTTGCACCGGCCTGGTTCCGGACGATCGTATGCTGGCCAAGGGCCAGGAGGTATTCGGACGACAGTGCTACGGGGCCGGTGATACGATTCGGATTGGCGAGGGGACCAGCGCTGTGCTGCGCGGCAAGCAAGTCGCCTACGAGATCCTGGACGCGCTGCACATCGACTACGATTACGACGCGTATCTGGCGGTCTCCAAAGAGTATATCGATTCGCAGCAGCACCCGGTCCAGGTTCTCGGCGAGCCGGAGGCTCCTTCTTCGGAGCGGCGGGAAAGGCCCTTCGTTGTGATCGACTGTCTCTACGGTTTCGCCTGCAACCCGTGCGCCTTTGCATGTCCCTTCGGCGCGATCAGTAAGAGTTCGACCAGTTCGGTGCCGTACGTCGATTTCGAGAAGTGCGTGGGTTGCATGCAGTGCATCTCGCAATGTCCCGGGCTGGCAATCTTCGGCTACGACCTCGGTGAGAATCTCCTGTACCTGCCTTGCGAACAAGAGGTGCAGGCTGGCGAGAAGGTCGTTCTTGTCGATGGTCAAGGCAAACCATGTGGGGAGGGCCTGGTCGAGAAGGTTCTGACCAAGCCGACCAAGACGCATGTCGTTAAGGTGCGTGTCGTCTCGACGGTTCAGGACGATCTTCTCGCTGTGCGCGGTTTCGTCAGCACGTCTCGGTACCCCGAGCCCATCGCCTTCGCACCGCACGAAACCCTCGTCGAGTCGGAAACGTACATCTGTCACTGTGACGATGTGAAGCTGGACGAGATTCTGGCTGTCATTGGCGACCGCAACTACATCTCGATCGATGAGATCAAGCACACCACGCGGCTGGGTATGGGCGCCTGTCGCGGCAAACGCTGCATTGTACGCCTCAAGCCCTTGCTGGCCGAACGGGGCATTGCGATAGTCGGGGAGCCCACGCCCCGCGCGCCGCTGGCCAGCCCGCTCTCTATGGGTGAGTTGTGTCGGAAGGACGTCGCGAAGAAGATCCTGGTCAAAGGGGCGGGGCGGCCCGTTGAGGTCGACTGCTTCATCGCCGGCGGCGGCATCGGAGGCAGTTCTCTGCTCCGCTACCTGGCTGAGGCGGGTATGAAGCCCGTTATGATCAATTTCGGACGCGGCGCTTCCTGGCGCAACATTGCGGGTGGACGAACCGTTTTCACCTTGCCCGAGCTGAGCGAAATCGCCAGTCAGAACAAGCAGATCTTCGAGGAGCTCCAGGCGACCAAGAACATCGACTACTGTCCCACCCAGTATGTGACATTCGCGCACGATGAAGAGAGCTACAACGCTCTGGAGGCGTCCATCGCCTGGTCGGATGCGCACATGGTCGCCCCGCAGGACTTTCAGCGGGAGATCTCGCCCTGTATGAATCCGGACAACCGGACGTATCGCGCGGCGCTGGTGACGCAGGGTTGCTGGCAGGCCTCGCCCGGCAAGGTTGTGGACCTGATTCGCACGCTGGGCATCGACAAGGGCGGGCAGGTTCTGGAGGACTACGAACTGATCGACGTGGAGCGCGACGCGTCAGGATATGCCATTCTGGTGCGGGACCATCGCAAGCAGTACGTGACCTATCGCACCAAGCATTTCATCAACGCGCTGGGCAGCGAGGCTGAGCCGTTCGTGCGCAAGCTGGGCTATGACACGGGGCTGTACGCCGTCAAACACCAGGCTTTTATTACCCGCCGGCTGCCTTTCCTGGGCATCGACCAGCGGCCGCTCGGGATGCTGATCGATCGCCGTCGGTACAAGGGCTTCACCGCGGTCTATGGTCAGCAACTCTATGAGACGGGCCAGATCATCGGTTGCGCCACGCCGGAGGTGGACCCTCAGGAGACCAACAAGAATCTGAAGATCAATTCCGATGACTTTCTGCAAGTCATCTCGGAGGTCTTCGTCGATTGGATTCCCGAGCTGTCCTCGGTCGGCTTCCAGGCGGTCTGGGCGGGCTACTATGTCGAACCCAAGATGGTGATCGATCCAGAGCGCGGCTTGTTTGTCGGCCTGCGTGGTCAGGGCTTCATGCTGGGTCAGTATCTCGCGAAACTCTACGTGGATAAGCTCCTGGGCAAGGACGTTCCATCCTACTTCGATCGTCTGTGTCTGGGGGGCGATGGTCTCTTGGAGCAGGCCCTGAAATAGCCGCGGCGTCGACTCCAACTTCCCCAGGTAGAAATAGAATCGGGGCCCATGTGTCTTACCACACGGGCCCCGAGTGACATTCTCGACAGACTAGCTTTTGCTATCTATCAGCTTCGCCAGGGTCGCTGACGTTTCCCGAGGTTGTCCAGGGTCTTGTTGAGGATCATGGTGTCCTCGGCAATCTCGAAATCGAACATGCCGGCCAGGGTGTGGTCGGCGCCGTTCTCGAAAACGTACTTGAACGCATCGGCCGGCGGAATCGTCCCGGCCGCCATCACCTTGAACGCAATCCACGGCTTGGTGACCTTGTTCATGACCTCGATCGTCTTGTCCGGGTCCTTGCACCAGTAGCCCGGGAACTCCTGATAGGGTCTCTTCAACTCCGCGGTGTTCGGGCCGCTCGGGTAGTTGTGGTGGTGGAACGTCTTGATGTAGAAGTCATTGGGCACGCCCATCTTCTCGCACGCCTCGACGACACGCAAGTCGTGGGCGCCGACCCCGCAGGGCACGCCGTGATCCTTGGCGATTTCGACGGCCTGGCGGACGTAGTCCATCTTGCCCTGGGCGAACGCCGCGTCGGAATGGACACCCCAGACGTAGAGCGCCTCGGACCCTTCATCGACCAAGCCCTTGACGTCCTCAGTGTATCTCTTCATGCCCGGCTCCATCGGCGCCGTCGGGCAGATGATCCACTGCATCTTGCCGCCATGGCGCTGGCGGTAGCGTTTGAGCATCGGCACGATGCCGGGCGGGTTGTGGATCGAGAGCGTGTTGATCCCGTGCGCCTCGGCCAGCGCCATGGTCTCGTGGATCTTCTCTTCGGTGTTGTACGCGGCGGTGAGGTTGTAGACGTACTTCAGGTCCCGGCTGTGCGTGTAATGCGTCAGCAGGTTGCCGCCGAGCAACATGCGGCTGATCGTCAGGTCGCCGATCTTGCCGTTTGGTATGGTCGCCTTCGAGTTGGGCGCGACGGTGACTTTGAAGTCGCTCGCGGCCGCGCCCTGGGCGCTGTTCACCGCTGCAGCGCCGGCGGCTGAGGCGGCCAGCGAATGCTTCATGAAACTTCGTCGATTCAGATCCGGTGCCATTGTCGTAATCCTCCTTCTTCAGCGAGGTATCCCCATGGGCGATCTCACAATCGTCGCGTTCTAGTTCAACGCCCCGGCCGTCCAGCGGATGGAGCGGGCGATCAGCTTGCGGAAGTTCGGGTTCTCATAAGCTTTGCCGTCATGGCCGCCCTGCAGGAAGACCACTCGGGCCTTGCCGTAGTCCGGGCGCGTCCAGCCGATGGTCCGGTCGCTGGTCGGATGGTCGGTGGTCAGCAAGATGTGATTGTCGTCGGCGAACCAGAGCCCGTGGTAGGTCTCGTCGTGGATTTCGAAGTTCTCCATGCCGCGCGTGATCGGATGCGTGCGGTCGACCACCTGGACGATCAGGTCCACATCGTGCTTGTACGTCCCCTGCTTGAACGCGACGCCGTCGATGGTCTGGTCCTTCAAGGGGTACTTGGCGCCGATGATCTTGCGGTACTCGTCCCAGTCGCTGTAGGCCGCTTCAGAATGGTGCAGCGCGACGAGTCCGACACCCTTGTCGCGCAGCAGCGTCTGGAAGTTGGCCTGCCGCTTGGGCGAGATCTTCTGCGTCATGTTGTAGAGCACGATGACGTCGTAGTCCCAATCGGAGATGTCCTCGAACAACTCGCTGTGGTCTTTCTGCTGGGCCTCGACGTATTGTATGTCATCATAGCCTTTGAACAGCTCGAAGAACGGCTCGCGCTCGAAGCCGTGCCCGCCGGTGACGACAACGGCTTTGATCGGCTTGAGGGGCTTGACCATGATGTTCTTGTAGTAGATGACGCTGCCCGGGTCGTGCCCCTGCAGCGCGAAGGTCCCGTGCGAGATCTTGCGGCCGGGCATGCCATCGGGAGGCTTCCATCCTTCCGGCTCGACCCAGTCGACGGTGGTCTTGTCGTCGATCTTGATCGTGATGTGCTTGCCTACGACCTTGATGTTATAGCGGAACCACTCATTGTCTTTCGAGGGCGCATTGTCGATCACGTCCTGGACGGCCCAGAGCCCGCCGGTCTTCTTGCGATCGCCATGACTGGTGTTGACCTGGCACTCATAGCCCTTGGCGGGCCAGCCGGAATCCTGGAACTGCGTGTGGAAGTAGATGCCCGAGTTGGCCTTGGGCTTGGTCATCACCTCGGCCTGGAACTCGAAGTTCGTGAAGTCTGCGTTGGCAACCGGTCCTGTGTAAAAGCAATGGCTCCGGGGTCCCTTGACCTGGATCGCCCCATTGACCACGCTGAAGGTGTCCTTGTTCTCGTTGACTTTCCAGCCGTTGAGGGTCTTGCCGTCGAAGAGCGAAACCCACCCATCGCAGGCGTCGTCGGGCAGGGGGCGGACCTTGATGTTGCGATAGTGCACGATGCTCCCGGGGTCGTGACCCTGGATCGCGAAAGTGCCCCGGTCGATCTTACGTCCGCCGCGCTCCCATCCTTCCGGCTCGATCGTGTCGACGGTGGTCTTGCCGTCGATCTTGATGATGATGTGCTTGCCAACGACCTTGATGTAATAGTAGAACCACTCACCATCCTTGGAGGGGGCGTTGTCCAGCACGTCCTGGACGGCGTAGAGGCCGCCCGTCTTCTTGCGGTCGCTGTGGGTCGTGTTGACCTGGCACTCGTAGCCCTTGTTGGGCCAGCCGGTCTCTTGGTACTTGGTGTGAAAGTAGATTCCCGAGTTGGCCTTCGGCATGGTCTTGACCTCGGCCTGGAACTCGAAGTTCTTGAAGCTGGCGTTGTTGACTGGACCATCATAGAAGAGGTGGCTCCGTTTGCCGTGGACGGTGAGGATGCCGTTCTCTTTGTCCACGGTGAACACGCCCGGGTTCTCGCTGGCCTTCCAGCCGTCGAGGTTCTTGCCGTTGAACAGCGGGATCCAGCCCTTGTCGCAGGCCTGTGCGGCCGGGACGCTCGCCAGCAGAGCGGTACAGGCCAGCAGCAGAATCGTGGTATGCTTTAACATGTCGGTTGCCTCCTTAATGATCGTGTTGATAAGGACCTACAGGCGCCATGGACTCCGCATGGCCCGCACGAGACGGCGGTTCGCCGCGTCGTTGTTGACGAATTGTTCCTGCGCCGGGTCCCAGCGCAGTTTTTCTTCCTGACGGATCGCGATGTCACTGATGTGACAAATGATATCGGCTTCGACCGCGACATCGATCGGACAGATCGTGTCCTTGCGCGTCTTGACACAGTCGAGCAGATTGCGCACGTGGTTGTTGGATTCGATCAGCCGTGTGTCGTTCGGGCCCCACTCGATGTCGAGCAGTTCTTTCGGATGGGCGTTGATCCCGGCCCGGTCCACATGGACCCAGCCCTCGGAGCCTTCGAAGGCGGTGCCGTGACCGGTGGTGCGCCCATAGCGCTTCTTCCACTTCTCGGGGTAGGGATTGCCCGTGTAGTTCATCGTTATGCCGCTGTCGTATCTGCAGACGATGTTCCAGTTCATCGCGGTGTCACAGACCCCGTTCGGATCGGGCCAGACGCCTTTGCCTTCCAGCTCGACCGGGCAGGCGACCTTCTCGCCCCCACCCCAGAGGGCGATGTCGAGCGGGTGGACGCCCCAGCCGGCGATGAAGCCCAGTGCGTAATCGGAGACGAACCACCACCAGCGGTTCGAGACGCGGTTTGGCGTGTAAGGATGATACGGGGCCGGGCCGAGCCACATCTCGTAGTCCACCCAGTCAGGCACGGGCGCCGCTTCGCGCGATCCGCCCGACGCACTGCCCGGCGACCAGACGTTGATCGTGTGCAATTTACCGATCCGCTCGTTGAGCGCCAGCTCGCAGGCGAAGCGGAAGTTGCGATTCGAGCGCTGCTGGGTCCCGAACTGGAAGATCGTGCCGTACTGATGACAGGCCTCGCGCAGCGCCTGGTCCTCGGCCAGGCTCAGGCCCATCGGTTTCTCGAGGTAGATGTCCTTGCCCGCCCGGGCGGCCTCCAGGGCGACCAAGACGTGCCAGTGGTCGGTCGGCGCCGCCAGGATGACGTCGATGTCGTCGCGGGCGATGATCTCGCGATAGTCTGTGTAGACTGCACAGTCGCTGTCCCCATAGTGCTTGTTGACCAGGGCTGAGACCTGCTCGCGGCGGGGCTTCTTGAGGTCGCAGATGCCCACGACCCGGCAATCCTTCTGGCCCAGGAAGTTCCGCATCACGCCGGTACCTTGTGGTCCGACCCCGACGCAGCCGACCGTGATCCGCTCGCTGGCCGCGATGTTACCCGCTTTGCCCAGGGCCGCCGGACGCACGATATAGGGGAAGCCCAGCGCACCCAACGTCAGACCCGTTGCCTGCTTGATGAAACCACGACGTGAAGTCTTCGAATGCTCGGACATCTCTATCCTCCTTTTGCTTCGGAACGGGCCGTTGTTACGAATGCCATAATTAAACCAGTCTACGCCACTGGACCCCCGAGGGTCAAACCAAAAGCCAGGGCAACCATTGCTGGGACGCGTCCGAAAAGATGAGCTGACGCCTCCGTTTGGCGGCGTGTCATCACTCGAAAGGGGGATTCACGTGGGGGATTCGGCTCCGAATCCCCACTGGGTCGCCCGACAGTCAACTGGAATCAGGAATGTACCGATGTGGGTCGAGGGTGGTTCCCGAGTGTGCTCTTTCTATGGATCGTATTGCCGAGGTGATGCTATGAGAATCCCGAGACATTGGACGAAGGCTTCCTACACCGGAAGGGACTTGGAGGGAGAGGAACTGACCTGTACCGCCTGGGGATGGTCCTTTGATGGCCTGGCCGGCGCCAAGGACGATGCTCGCGCGCGGGCCCGGAGGGTCTTCGACTGTCTCATCAATGGCAGGCAGCCCAGTTCATACGAGTACTCCGATCGCCCTCTGCGCGAAGAGATCGTCGATTCGATGCGGCAAGGGGACAAGGATCTCGCCGTCATTACACGCAACCGCTACGGTGCGCTCGTGCTCAACACGGCTTCGGTGCTCTTCGTTGATATTGACTTCACCCGTATCAAACCCTATGGGTTGTGGGACGCGATTCTTCTGGTCCTGCTTGGGAGTCGAAGGCGAAGTCGCCGGTCCAACATTCGCAAGAGGACCCTGGAGGCGGTTCGCGATTGGTCACAGCGTAATCCGAACCATTCCTTTCGTGTCTATCGCACGTTCGCCGGCCTGCGCCTGCTCTTCGTCGACGGCTTGTACGATCCGAGTTCCGAGCAGGTCTCTCGCATCCTGGACGAGTTGGACAGCGATCCGCTGTATCGCACGCTGACTAACAAACAGGAGTGCTTTCGCGCGCGCCTGACCCCGAAGCCATGGCGCTGTGATGCGGACGTCCCGCCCAACCAATACCCCTGGCCCGATGAACGCGCCGAACGGCTGTACCGCGATTGGGAAGATCGCTACGCCCAAGCCATCGAGTCCTACAAAGTCTGCGAACTCGTAGAGACGTACGGCAGCCCAGCCAGCAACACCGAGATCGAAGCCGTCCAGCAGACCCACGACCAACTCGCCTGCCTCGACCAAGAGAAGCCACTAGCCTGACCGGTCGGTGTGTACTGGACAAGCTCAGAAGCTGTAGCGGACGGCGAGGTAGGCGTTGGTGTTGTCTTCGAACTGGCCGAAGAAGGTGTAGGGCTCGTCGCCGCAAAAGATGTTGGCGCCGACTTCGACGGAGAGGTTGTCACTGGCCTTGTAGTTGGCGATTGGGCGCAGGTAGACGTCTTCGTCGGACGGTGAATAGTAGGTGAACAGCGAGAGGTTGAGGTTCTGGTTCATCAGTAGCTTCGTCAGGCGCAGCGTCGTCAGGTGGCGGAACTCGTCGCGTTTTGGCATGCCGCCCGGCTGGTTGTCCTCGTAGTCATTATAATCGAGCATCTGCTCGACGTAGTACTGGACCCCGGCGTTGAAGTCGCGCCCGATCTCCTGTGTGTAGCCGATCAGATAGCGCATCTCGGAGTTGTTGATTCGCGCGTCGTCCCCGTCGCGATCGTCGGCCGAATCGTAGTAGCCCAGCTCGACGTTGCCGATCCCCTTGCCCACATTGCCGCGCAGGCTCGCGCCGTAGACGTACAGCTCGGGGAAGACCGCCGCAGACATGGTCTGATTGAATCCGCCCGGGCTCTTCCAGTACCCCCAATAGCCATAGACCGCCAGTTCATAGCTCTTGATATTGCGATACAGGCGCAGGGCCAGTTCGTCCTCCTCGAAGAATTCGCGGCGTCGCTCGGTGCTGAGCGTATTGTCCTTGCCGGCCGGGCCGCCCAGGGCGGGGTTCCAATAGGAGATGCGCTCCCCGCTGATGAAGCGGTCGGAGTCGAATTCGGGCGTGTACGCAATGTCGAGGTTGGCCCAGTCCATGAACAGGCTGATCTTGGCCGCGTCGGAGGGCGCCTTGAGGTATTCGACGTCGCGCCCGATGAAGAAGGATTGCCAATCCTTCGGGAACAGGTCGTTGATGAAGATCAGATCGCCCGTGCCCCAGGTCAGGACCTGGCGGCCCAGCTTGACGTCCACCGTGTCGGTCGGGCGCGCGAAGATATTCGCCTCGCGCAGGTCGAAAACGCCTTTCTCCTCGACCCCGTCGCCGTAGACGTCACCCTTGATCTTCACATCCCCCCAGTCGCGCATAGAGAACAGGTCGAACTGGTACCGCGCCTCCATGATCGACATGTCCTTCTCTTGCGGGTCGTTCTGGAGCCGATAGCCTGAACGCACTTCGTAAAAGCCGTGGTACTCGGTTTCGAGCTTGTCGAAGAACGCCTGGACGTGGTCCTCCTGAGGTTCCTCGTCCTGCCCCATGGCGACGGCGGAAAAAGGCATCGCCAACAACAGCATGGCGGTCATCACGCGGCGTGATCGGATCATCTCATCGCCTCCCGAGGCGGCCGTCGCAGATAGCGCTCCTGGAACACGTTCTTGAGCTTGAGGTCGTACTTGACGCCACTGAACTCCATCTCGGTTTTACTGCCCGTCTTCAGGTCCTGGACGACCGACTTCGTAACGGTGGGGAAGTCCTGGATCGTTTTGACTTCTGTCGACTCGATCGTGCGGTAGAGCTTGCCCGTCTTGTCGAAGAATTCCATCTTCATCGGCACGAAGTTCTTCCGGTCGATCACGACGGTGTAATAGCTGAACTCGACGCTGCCGGGCTTCTTGGGCGTGTTCTTGACGATGAACACGGCGTCGGTGACTTCGGTCAGTTCGTGCTCGTCCTCATCCAGACTGCGCCCCGAGACGTCCTCATAGAGAAAATCGGAACCGACGAAGCTGGTCCGCTTGTCCCCGCCCGCGATGCGGTTGACCACGTCCAGGGCGGGCATGTACAGCCAGCGGTCGTCGTCCTTGTCGATCGCGGCGTGCTTGTGGACCATGTACGTCATCCGGCGGACGTCGGACGGACGCTGGAAGTACACGAAGTAGTTCTGGTCACCGCCGTCAGCGACGTCCTGGCGCAGAATGGTGAACTCGCGGTTGCGTTTCTGGCCCCGCTTGTCGGTGATGGTCATCTTGACCTTGGCTTTGCCGTTGTCGCCCTGATAGTAGGCGACGATATTGGCTTTGTTGACGATGGTCTGGACGTCGGGGACATCGGCGCTCTGGGCTGTACCTACGGCGCTCAAAGCGATGATTAGCGACAATAGCGTGACATTCGGTATGCGTGTCATAGTGCACCTCCGTTTCGTCGGCGTTAGCCTTGAACGCCCAGCTTTCTCAGGAACGTCATCATCGGGCACCAGTTGGTGAACGCCGATTGCAGCAGGTTCAGTCCCACAAAGCCGGCAAAGAGCAGCCAGTAGGGTGAATGATAGTGGCCCAGAAGGGCGCTGACAATCACAAAGAACCCGGCTATCCCTCTAAGGAATCTTTCAACCGTCATGATTGTCCTCCTTTGCTTCGTTCGATTGTTTGTTTTCCGGCGCGGCCGCAGGGCTCGTCTTGCACGCCTGACGTCGTGACAGACCGCCGCAGATCAGCGCCATGACCGGGATGGCGATCGCGCTGATCAGTGCGAACTTTGTCCAGCCCAGTTGCCAGTACTGTTGCAGGTTCAGCCCCACCAGGACGACCCCCGCGACGGAGATGATCAGGCAGAAGATGCAACTGCAACCGACCGATTTCGGCGCCTGGGCCGCCTTGAACATCCGCGTTTCCAGCACTGTCAGAATCGCGGGCAGGATTAGCAGCGTCACAATGCCCGAGAGCGCCATGATCGCACAGAGGAAGATGCCCACTGTCTTGTACGGGACCAGCGGCGCCGCCAGCAGGGGCAAAAAGCCGATCGCGATGACCAGGACGTTGCGGGTGATCGCCCGCGCCGGTTCGCCGAACATCACCGGGGCGCTGGCCTTCCAGGAGCCGGTCGCGGCGTGCGTTGCGCGGGCCCGTTCGAGGAAGTGGATCGCGAAGTCGACCGCCATGCCCAGGGTCAGGGCGCTGAGCACCGCGACCGGCATATCGTAGTCCTTGCCCAGAAGACCGATGATGCCGTAGATCACCGCAATCGTGATCGACAGCGGGACCATGCAGACGATGCCCCACAGGGGTGAGCGGAACAGGATCGCCATCATGATGAAAACGATGATGAAACTGCCCATCAGCGACTGGAGCATGCCCCAGACCATCTTCTCTTGCCAGACCGTGTTGATATACGTCAGCCCCGCCCACCTGTGGGCCAGCGGTGCCGGGAGCTCATTGTCCTCGAAGTACTGATCCACGGCCGCGATAACCTTCTCCATGTCTTTGTTGTCGCCGCTCTTGAGTTGGAGCCAGAGGTTGGCCTTGCTGTAGTCCTGGGTGACGAAGTGCCAGAGGTCGTCCGGTGTGTGGCTGCTTTGGAACTGGATCAGACACTGCGCGACCGCCGGCGAGGACGAAGGCAAAGGCGGGTCCTGGACCTGTCCGCCCATCAGTTCCTTGTAGACCTTCTCGACGATGTCGGCCAGCGAGTTGCTCTTGCCCACCAGGCCCGACTCCTGCAGGTGCTCCTGAAGGCTCGCCATGTACGTCAGGACCTCAGGCTGCTTGAACCGTTTGAGCCGCTCTTTCTCCAATTCGAAGAAGTCAGTCAGTTCGTACCAGACGTCGGCGCTTTCGCCTTCGGCGTCCGCTTCCTTGTCGGTGGCGTACTGAGCCAGTTCATCGAGGTACTCGACGCGGCTCATCTCGGCGACGCCGCCCTCTATCACGCGCTGCTCGATCTCGGGAAGCAACGTCCGGGCGGTGGGCAACTCCTCGGCCAGTTCCGTGATCGTCTCACTCAGGCGGATTCGCACCTCGCCGCGGTAGTCGACGGTGAGATTGGGATCTGACTCGTCCTCAAGGACGAGGTAAGCCATGTAGGTGCCGCCGAAGTGCTTGTTGAGTTCCTTGTCGGCCTGGCGGATCGGATGGTTTCTGGCGAACCACTTGATCGGGTTGTCGTTGATGACGATCCGCGTGACGCCGTAGATGGCGATGGCGGTGACGATCACCAGTCCGATCAGCAGCGGCTTGGCCGCGTTGTAGGTGAACGCGCCGCCGCCATGGAGCAGCTTCGTCAGCCAGGTCTGCTTCTCCTCGTGAACCGCCGCGGCCCCGAAGTTTTGAAGTGAACTCTCCTTGAGCAGCATGATGTAGGCCGGCACGAAGGTGATCGTGCAGAGCCAGGCGACCATGATGCCCATCGCCACGAACAGGCCGAACACCTGGACCGGCGGGATCGGCGTCAGCGCCAGCGACGCAAAGCCGGCCGCCGAGGTCAGCGAGGTATACAGCATGGGCATGAAGAGGTTGTCCATGACTTCCAGTGTCGCTTCTTTGCGGCCCTTTTCTTTCGTGTAGCGATCGAAGAACTCTGAGAGGATGTGCACCGAGTCGACCACCGCGATTGGCATGAGGAAGATCGGGATCATCGAACTCATGATGTGGACGGGATAGCCCAGCCCGATCAGGGCGCCCATCGTTGCGATCACCGCGACCATGGCGACGATCATGGGCGAGATGACCAGCACGAGCTTGCGGAAGAACGCCAGCATGAGGATGAAGATCACCGCCATCGCCAGCGGCGCCGAGATCGCCATTTGCACGAACATCTCATATCCAAAGGTGTCTTCGGCGACGGGCAGGCCGGTGATGTGGTATTCCTCATCGCCCTCGAGTTCCGCGACCTGGGCGTTCAGCGCTCGGTACAGTTCGTGACTGACGTGCTTGCTGGTCAGCGGCATGTAGATCGAGAGGGCCTTGCCGTTCTCGGAGACGATCGTGCCGTATAGCAAGGGGTTGGACATCGCCTTGTCGCGAATCTCCAGCGCCTCGGCCTCGGTCGTCGGTGGTTTGGGCATGAGCCACTCGAACTTCACTACGCCGGGCCCACCCTGACTGATATGGTCCACCAGCGACGGCGCCATCAGGTCGACCTCGATCACGCCCTCATTCGGATCGTCGGCGCTGCGCCAGGTCCGGGCGAACTCCGTCAGGTCGTAGATCTTCTGCAGTGATGCGACGTTGAAGACGCCGTTCGGGTCGTCGTTGTTCACGATGCCCAGAACCACGATGTCGTAGAGCACGAAGTCTTCTTTGGTCTGGTCGTGGAAGACGCGCACCGGCTCGTCGGCCGCCAGCATGTTCTCCGGGTCGGTGTCCACCCGGATCAGGGGGATGAACGCTCCGAGCGCGAGCGTCGAGACGACCATGATCGCGGTGACCAGCTTGTAGTGCTGCAGGCAATAATCGGTGATCTTGTGTTTCAGGTCCATGGTCAGCCTCACTTCTTCGCTTGGCAGTGATTGTAGACGCAGTTCAATACCTGCGTGACGTTCTTGTTCTCGAGCCGGTAGAACACCCGGGCCCCGTCGCGACGAGAGGCCAGGATGCCCCTGTTCTTCAGGATGGTCAGTTGTTGGCTGGTGATCGACTGCTTCTCGCCCAGGGTGGCTGTGATCTCGCCGACGCACAGTTCGTCCTTGGCCAGCAGGTCGACGATTCGCAGCCGGAGGGGGTGCGCCACCGCCTTCAACACTTCCGCTGCATGGGTTGCCAGTTCCTTGTCCATCGTTCGGCCCTTATATTAATATTCCACTATATTGTAATATTACTATGTATTTGGCGAGAGGTTCGGTGAAACCAGAGAAAAAATCCGGTTACGGAACTCCAGGGGGGATTCCAGCCGGCCGTTTTTCCCTTGCTCCGGGGCCATCCAGGCGCGAAGATGGGCCGTCGCGGCCCGATGTACGGCGGCACCGCAGGGGGTATGGACGTCCCGCAAAGAACGATCTCTCGTGTTTCTGGAGGATGAATCCGTGGCGAATCGAACGATGATCGGCTTCCTTGTTCTCGCTGTTCTGTTTCTTGGGGCGCTGTGCAGCGGGGCGGACTGGCCCCAGTTTCGCGGGCTCAATCGGGACGGCAAATCCCCAGAGACAGGACTGCTCAAGCTGTGGCCCGAAGACGGCCCCACACTGCTCTGGGAAGTGGATGGCCTGGGGGATGGTTACTCTTCGGCTGCCATCTCGCGCGGGGCGGTTTACACCACTGGAATGATCGATGGCAAGGGCTATGTCTTCGCCTTCGATCTGGCCGGCCAGCCTCGCTGGAAGAGTTGTTATGGGTCTGAGTGGATGCGCTCGTACCGGGCCGCACGTTGCACGCCGACAGTGGACGGGGATCGATGTTATGTCTTCAGCGGGCTCGGCGTTGTCACTTGCCACGATACGCGCTCGGGTGACATCCTCTGGTCCTTCGATGCCGTCGAGCGTTACCAGGGCAAGTTCCCGATCTGGGGCATGTCCGAGAATCTCTTGATCGACGGAAACAATGTCATCTGTACGCCCGGAGGGAAGCGCGCCAGTGTGATCGCCTTGAACAAGACAACGGGCAAGGTCGTCTGGGAGTGCGAGGAGTTGGATCAGTACTCGTCTTACTGCAATCCCATCGCGGTCGATGTCGGAGACCGCCGCATCATCGTGACAATGCTGCGGCATTCCGTCGTTGGCCTCGATGCCGCGACGGGCAAACTGCTCTGGCGCGACGAATTCGATCAGTACCACACGGACCTGAGGCGCTCGGTCAACGCCAACACGCCGATCTATTATGACCGACGTGTTTACACCACCAGCGGTTATGATAACGGCGGCGCGATGCTCCAACTCAGCACCGACGGGAGTCAGGCGAATCGGATCTGGACGGACACTGTGCTCGACGTCCATCATGGCGGAGTCATCTTGCATGACGGCTATCTCTATGGCTCCAACTGGACCAGCAACAGCCGGGGCGATTGGGCTTCTCTGCGTTGGGACGATGGGCGCAAGATGTACGAAACCAAGTGGAACGGCAACAAGGGCTCGATGATCTACGCCGATGGGATGTTCTATTGCTATGATGAGAAGAGCGGCGAGGTTGGACTCGTCCCGGCCAAGCCGGAATCCTTCGAGGTGGTGAGCAGTTTCAAGATAACCAAGGGCAAAGGTCCCTTCTGGGCGCATCCCTCGATCGCTGATGGGAGGCTCTATGTTCGCCATGGTGCGTATCTGATGGTCTATGACATCAGGGCCAAGTAACGCCTAATCGCTCCAGGTGAATCCCCATTTCTCAATGCCGAGTCGGGCGGCTTCCAAAGCGCGCATGCGTCCACCTGCGCGAGCGCCGATTTCGCCCGCTCTCGTCCAAAACTCCACACGCCCATTTGTGGGTTTCCGATAAGAATTTGGGTATCATGGTAAAAAGCGGGGCTTTCCCTTTTTTTTGGACTTGACAAGTTGGTGATCGCCAGTTAATGTGGGTCGGTAAGGCAACCTGGATGGGCCTTCTGTCAAATGGAGTTGGCGAAAAAGGAAGGGGTAAGGATGAAGGATCTATTCACCACCGGCGAAGCCGCAGAGATCTGTCGGGTCAGTCAGCAAACCATCATACGCTGCTTTGATTCGGGTCGACTGCGCGGCTTCCGAGTACCGGGGTCCAAGTTCCGCCGCATTCCCCGCCAGAATCTGGTCAAGTTCATGAGGGACAACAGCATCCCGTTGGACAATCTGGATTCGGGGAAGAAGAAGGTGCTCGTCGTCGACGACGACGTCGAGATCGTGGAGCTGATCAGCGACATTCTGACGCGGGATGGCCGCTTTGAGATCAGGACCGCTTCGAGTGGATACGAAGCCGGCATGGCGACCGAGCAGTTTCGCCCTGATTTGATTCTGCTCGACTACATGCTGCCTGATGTCAACGGCAACGTCGTCTGTCAAACGATCCGGAGCAATCCGGAGTTTGAGAACACGCGCATCATCATTGTCAGCGGCGTGATCAAGCAGGAGGAGATCGATCAGCTTCTCAAGTCCGGCGCTCAGGATTTCCTGAAGAAACCGTTCAGCATTACGGAGTTGACCGAAAAGGTCGACGTTGCCCTGCAAATCGCCTGATCGGGGTGCGGGGCGTCCGCGGCGGATATACTATTGGACCGGGATGAAACGGAAGGGCATGTTGTTTCATCGGGGTGGGTGAACAGCATCGAAGGAATACAACGAGGATAATCGCATGGCGGAACGAACTGCGAATGCAGCCGCTTCCCGCAAAGTGGAGCTGGCTATCGGGGGGCTCGATGCGCTGTCGGTTCCTCCGTGCGTTGCCGTGCAATACCTCTCGAAGATCTCCGATGGTCGTTTCGCGCCACGGTTGGCCGGCGAGATCATCGCTTGTGAACCGGCTTTGACGGCCATGGTTCTCTCCCTGGCGCAACGCACGGGCGCCGGGCCGACGGAGCAGCGTCACGCCGTTCCGTTGGTGCTCGATCGCCTGGAGGCCGATGCCGTTCGCGATGGCTTGCTGGGTATTCGCGTCTCGGCCGGCTTCGAGATCGAGTTCGCCGCCGAGCAGCCCGCTCGTCCGGCTCGCACTGATTTGATCCTCCACAGTCTCGCGGTCGCCTGCGCGGCCGAACGCATTGCTCGGGATGCGGTCGAAGGCGCTGATCCTCACTTGGCGTATTCGGCCGGTCTGCTTCACGACATTGGCAAGCTGGCGCTGCAGGACATCATGCCCAAGAGCCTGGCCGCCATCGCGATGGAGGCCGAAGCGGCTGAGGAGAGCTTGTATTCCGTCGAACAGATGCATCTGGGCACCAATCACGCCGTGCTTGGCCGTCAACTGGCCCAGCGCTGGGGCTTACCCGATTCGATCGTCATGGCGATCTGGCTGCATCACAGCGACGCCGTGACGCATCTGGGAGGGTTGCCCGAAGCGCAGGTGGCGCGGCTGGTCTGGGCGGCCGATCACATCGTCCGGCACCTGGGCGTTGGCTGCTCGGGCAGCTTCGATGTGCCGGAACCGCTCAGCGTCCTGGCTGAGGTGATCGGCGCTGAGACTGCGACGTTGCAGGAAATCCGAGAGGTATTACCGGAAGAGGTCGCGGGCAAGGCCGCCGTGCTGGGGCTCGACACCCCGAATCCTGCGGCCCGCTACTGTGACCTGGTTCAGGACCTGGCGGCGCGGTTGTCGGGCACCCAGACCGAGTTGTCCGAAGAGAACCGCACGCTCAAGGCGAGTTCCACCTATCTCGATTTCGCGCAGGGCTTTCTGAAGGAGATCGGGCCGGGCGTCAGTGCGATCGGCACGGCTGAGGACCTGGCGCGCCGCTGGCAGCGATTCTTCCAGACAGGTACGGTATGCCTATACCTGGATGATATTGAAACCAGTGGCATGATCGAAACGGTTATCGTTGAGGCGCTGGGCCACAGCCACACGCTGGTTCTTCAGCGCCCTGAGGTTATACCGGTGATCCCACGCGGCGTCGCAGAACGCTTTGCTGTGCTGGATGCGGAACGGGATCTCGATTGGCTGATCGAGCAGGTCGACGTCGATTTCGACCTGACCCGTACGAAGCTTGTGCCCTTGCTGTCGCAAGGGCGGGCCATCGCTGTCATGGCCTTCGAACTGAACTATCCGGGCGACGCGGCTCTGTTTGCCGAGAAATTCGAGACCGCCGCGGCGATGGCCGGGGCCGTACTGGGCCTGGCGCTGGCGAAAGAGCGGCAGGTCGGTTTCTCCGAGCGGCTGATCCGAGCGATGGGCCGCGACGCGGCCGGTCGGACCGACTCAAAACGTGTCGAAGATCCCATGGCGATTCTCGCTGAGATGGCCGCCGGGGTGGCCCACGAACTGAACAATCCGCTATCGGTCATCTCCGGTCGCGCCCAGTTGCTGGCCGAAGGGGAAGAGGAACAGATCAAACAACGCGATCTGAAGAAGATCCAGGAGAACGCCCAGGCGGTTTCTGAGGTCATTGATGACCTGATGAACTTCGCGGAGCCTTCCACGCCCAGGCCCGCGGCGATCGACGTCAGGCAGATCGTGGAAGAGGCGATACAATTGGCGGGCCAGAAGAGTGGGAGCGAGCATATCAATGCCCAGGTCCAGACAACGGGACCGGTTCGCGACGTGTTCGTCGATTCGGGGCAAGTGGTCTCGGCCCTGGCTAACGTCATCACGAACGCCGTCGAAGCCTACCCCGAGGCACAGGGCCCCATCAAGGTGCTCATCGATGCCGGCCGCGACACGATGCACATGGAAATCAGCGATCTGGGCAGTGGCATGGATGAACAGACGCAGCGCCGAGCCATGTATCCCTTCTTCTCCGCCAAGCCGGCCGGCCGTCAGCGGGGCATGGGGCTGGCCAACGCCACCCGGCTGGTCCACCTCAATGGCGGCACCCTGACCCTTCAGAGCAAGCCCGAACACGGTACGACTGTCACAGTCACCCTTCCCTACGAGTAGTACGACCGCCTCATCGCAGCCCCCGTCTCGTGTCATGCTGATGGGGAAGCCACGTAGGATGAATCGCCCATCTGCTGGAATTTCCTGAAAAAATACGTAGTTTCCACAATTGTGGTGAGTGTGCGAATTTTCGTATATTACGATCTGCGGTTAGTGAGGGATAGGCGGCGGGATACGTCGCTGGCTCTCTGGCGGTATCCACTGTGAGTCACCATGAGAGGTGGCGCGTGGGCGAGGTTACGACCTCGGCCACGTTGCCCTTCGTGGTGAGCCCATGCTTGCGGGAACGTCCGAAAACTCCCCCTTTCTGCTCTCATCAAGCGGCATCACAACCGCTGAATCCTCATCGGTTTGGGTCCCCAAAGTGCGTCACACGTGTTAAGCGATTGTTTATGGGGCGACCGATGATTGCACCGCTGACAAGCCTTTTGCCACTAAAGCCCTCTGTCGCTCGGGTCGAATGGTACGCGTATGGGGCTCTCCAAACGACAGGACCCTTTTTGGCAACATGGAGAAATATGAACCAGGACCAACGACAAGAACGACTGCGTCTGCTCGTTAAGAAGCTGAATCGGGCAAGAAAGCGGCAGGCGAGCCAGGTCGACATTCTCTGCAACGATCTCATCACGGCTCAGCGGGGGTTTGTCAAACGCTTGAGCGGGGTCACCTTCGCCGCGTCCTTCTATAAGAGTCTGATCGGCGAGAGTGACCTTGAGCGTCTTCTCACCGCGGCTGGCCGCGCGCTACAGAGTGAACTGCTCGATGTTCAGATCACGTTCTTCTTGCGTCAGCCCGAGAGATATCGGTTTCGCGTGCCCAACCGTCATGGGGACCATCGGATTGATGGTCGCGCCCTGGACGAGTGCTTCAACTCCGAGTTGATCGACGAGGTCTGCAAGGCCAAACAACTCTGTACGCTTGTGGAACTGTGCGCCATGGGGCTTGAGGGAACTCAAGACGAGTTCGGGGAGATATCTGCGGCGGCGCTTCCCCTGAGGGATCTTGGTCGCCCATTGGGGTTCATGCTTTTGTCTCGACCCGTGTCACGCCCGCTGAAGCGCGAGGACCTGGACAAGGTAGGTCTGATAATATGCGGCCTCTCGCGCGCTATCGCCGGGTGTCGTCTTCCGCAGCATTGTAGCGTCTAGATCACTCGTGTGCGTTGGGACTGTGGGGGGAGCTCCACGGTCTCGGCCGGGCGCACAGGCCCCTCTGCGACGTTCGATCCGCTCTCCCTCCAGCACGTCTAACCACTTGTCCCTAACGAATTTGCTTGCCTTTCTCTTCGCGTTTCGGCATAATAAAAATCAGTTTGCACGGACAGGTGAGTGAACGGAGCGGCGCGCGATGCTGCGTCTCGATTCGCGTCGCGAGAGTGCGTTTGGGTTTTTGTCCTCGAAGGATCAATCGATACGATGTAGAGTGGAGAAATCGGAAATGAGCGAAGGCCCGATCAACCAGAACCACATGATTGAGACAACCGACTGTTTGGAGGCGGTTGGGGTCTTTCGAGGCTGGAAGAACTTCTTCTTTCTCATGGTGTTGCTTTCTCTTCTGGTGACGCAGATTTCCTTCTGGCTCGTGGATGTCAAATACGTTGAACTCCCGGCATCGCCGAGTGAGACAGTGACGGCCGAAACACCGACGGCGGGTCTGCTTCCCACGGACCCCAACGCTCCGGCCGAGGTCGAACCGGCCGGCAGCAAGTTCGGGTTCGATTTCCTCAAGAAGCTGAACTACAGCCATCTGGCGCGGACCATCGATCTCGTGAACGGCGTGCTGGTTGTTACCGCCGCTCTGTACTGCATGGCGATGTTCTTCAGTCTGATGGTATCTCTGATCGGGCGGTTGGGAGGGATCAACCACATCTCGCGGGCGTTCTTCCTCTCGTTGATCATGCTCGTGCTGATTCTCCCCTGGCAGAAGCTGATCGAATCCAGCGTGGTCGGGGCTGTCTACATGTCTGAGGACCTGATCACCTGGTCGGCTTACAAGACCCAGAACATCCTGACGACAATTCTCTATTACATGCGCTTTGCCGGCTACTGGGCGGTCGTCGTTCTGTTGCTGATCATGTCTCAGACGCGTAGCGCCCGCTGGACCAAGGCGATCCTGCGTCGGTTGGAGATCATCTGATTCAGCAGTCAGGCCGCTACGTGGAGTCCTTCGCGGCTGTCTGAGCAGGGCCTCTGCGCCCGCGGAGGGGTGTCCCTCATCCTCTAAGGCTGTCTCTTTCCCTATATCGTAATCATTTGGGACCGCGCTGTGGGTCCAGACGGCCAAACCCGGGCCCAGACGCTACGTACAGCGAGTGTCGAGGTTTACAGAAGAGGCTTCTTGACTATACTTGGGTGCCTATGACCGAGTTTGCTGAGAATTCTGTTGGACTAGTGGAAACGAAGCTGATCCGCGTGGTTGAGCCGGGCGAGCCTCTGCAGTTGGAGTGCGGCAAGACGCTGGCCCCGATCGACGTGACGTACGAAACCTACGGGCGACTCAGCGACGCTCGGGACAACGCCATCCTGGTCTGTCACGCCCTGAGCGGCAATGCGCACGTGGCGGGTTACCACAGCCAAGACGATCCGAAACCCGGCTGGTGGGAGGAGATGGTTGGGCCGGGCAAAGGGATCGATACCGACAAGTACTTCGTGATCTGTTCGAACTTCCTGGGTGGCTGCGGGGGCACCACGGGCCCGTCCTCGGTCAATCCCGAGACGGGCAAGCCCTATGGTCTGGACTTCCCCATCATCACAATCGCGGACATGGTTCGGGTCCAGAAACTTCTGCTGGAGAAGCTCCGGATCGACCACCTGCTGGCCGTCATCGGCGGCTCCATCGGCGGCATGCAGGTCCTCCAATGGTCGATCGCCTATCCGGACATGATGGACGCCGCGATTCCCATCGCCACGACCACGCACCTGGGCGCTCAGTCCATTGCGTTCGACGCCGTGGGGCGAAACGCCATCCTGGCCGACGCCCATTTCGAGAACGGCCAGTATCACGGCAAGGAACTGCCCGCCCAGGGGCTGGGCATCGCGCGGATGATCGGGCACATTACCTACCTTTCCGAGAAGGGGATGCGCGAGAAGTTCGGACGGGAGTTGCGCAGCGCCGAGACCTATCGCTATGACTTCAACTCCGAATTCGCCGTCGAGACGTACCTCGACTATCAGGGCCAGACGTTTGTCGATCGGTTCGACGCCAACAGCTACCTCTACATCACCAAGGCGTCCGACTACTTCGATCTGGGCAGGGACTACGGGTCTCTGAAGGATGCCTTTTCCCGCGCCCGGGCCCGGTTCCTCGTGGTCAGTTTCAGCAGCGACTGGCTATTCACGCCCGCTCAGTCCGAGGCGATCGTCGAGGCGCTGGCCGCCAACGACAAGGACGTGAGTTTCTGCAATGTCGCGTCATCGTATGGACACGACGCGTTCCTGCTGGAACACGAGGTGTTGGGCTCGTTTCTACGCTGTTTCCTCGCCGCCACGGCCAATCCGAACGCCCCGAGCCGGCAGCCGATCTGCGACAGCGCCGGCGCGCCTGCCCTGGATCGCTACGAGCGGGCCCAGCGTGTGCGCGTTGACTATCAGCTTGTCGAGTCGCTCATTGAGCCCGACAGCACGGTGCTCGATGTTGGTTGCGGTGACGGCGAGTTGCTCTCTCGCCTGCGACGGGACAAGCGCGTCGAAGGACGAGGACTCGAACTGCAGCAGGAGCACGTGCTCGGATGCGTCTGCCGCAAGCTGCCCATCGTCCAATACGACATCGAACGCGGCTTGCGCAGCTGCGCTGACAAGATCTTCGATTACGTCATCCTTTCGCAAACGGTGCAAACGATCAAGGATCCGGAGCAAGTGCTGCGCGAACTGCTGCGTGTTGGGCGCAGAGTCATTGTCAGCTTTCCGAACTTTGGCCATTGGCGCTGTCGGCTCCTACTGCTACTCTCGGGCAAGGCGCCGCGCACGCCGCAGTTGCCTTTCCGCTGGTACAATTCACCGAATATCCATTGTCTGTCCTTGCGTGATTTCGACGAGTTCTGCGGCAAACTCGGCGCGACGATCGAGCGGCGTATTCCGCTGGTCAAGACCAGTGCGAGTCCCGTTCGATTCAAGTCCAATTGGTTCGCCGAGCAAGCGGTCTATGTCATCAGCAAGGATTGACAACACAGAGAAGGAAACCGATTCATGGCGGATCTCGAACGGATAGGTGTCTCACTCGACAAGGACTTGTTGGAGGAGTTTGACGCGCTGATCGCGCGGCAAGGCTATCAGAGTCGCTCCGAGGCGCTGCGCGATCTGGTGCGCCAACAGTTGAGTCAGGAACGTCTTAGCGATCCGAAGGCCGAAGCGGTCGCGGCGGTCCTGCTGGTCTACGACCATCACGCGACCGGACTGACCGAGAAACTCATCGAGGTGCAGCACTCCCATCTCATCCACGCGATTTCGTCGCTGCACGTTCACCTCGACGCCCACGATTGTCTGGAAGTCATCATCCTGCGCGGTCAGGTCGGTGAGATCAACCGCGTGGGCGAACGCATCCTGAGCATGAAGGGCGTCAAGCTGGGCCGCGTCAACCTAATGGCCAAGTGAGGTTCGCCCCCAGCTACTGCGCCACAATCTTGACGGGCAATGCCGGGAAGACTCCCAGTGAGTAGCGTCTCAGCGAGGAAGGTTTGCCGTTCTTGGGTTTGGGCCTGTACTCTCGAAAGGCCTCGATGATGAGATTCTTCGCGAACGCGGTGGGCGCTGCGTCTTTGTCGGCCTTGAGCGAGAAGGCCAGCCCTTTCGGGACCACGCTGACGTCGTGCAGCGTCAGCCCCGCGGGCGGTTCCTTGAGGACCAGGCGCATTTCCTCAAGAAGCGGGCGTTTTGGGGTTCCCACGAGCACGCGGGCGGCGCCACCGGCCGGGACGCGTACAGGCGCCTTTGCAGCGAATTCGATTGGCGGCATACCCGACCTGGTCCGGCGGACGTAGATGCGCGATTCCTCGGCGGGCACCAGGTGGCGATAAAGAAAGGCCTGCATCACGTCGTCAGCGGGTCTGACCCGATGTCTGACGGTTTTCCCGTCGATCACGGCGTGACCTTCGAGTTCCAGCGTGCGTGTCTTGCCATTGCCTTTGAACGGCGCTTTCAAGGTCATACGGACGTGATCGCTTCCGGCCGCGATGCGAGCGCCGGCGAGAGCGAAGCCCTTCGACACCTTTCCCGGTGTGATGTCGATCGCACCGTCGAATCCGTCCTTCCGCAGAGCGTGAACGTCAAGTGGGATGGTCCCGTTGAACGGCACGTAGAGGCCCGACGGTGTCACGCGCAGGGCGAAATCCGGCTGTGGATGCGACAGGCGCAGGCGATAGGCGTAGGCTTGTCCCCCCTGATTCTGGATGTCTGTCAGATGCACATAGTAGATTCCGGTGCGGGGCAGTTTGGCCATGAGATAGGAATCGGCGTGGTGGGTGACCAGCCCCAGGCGGTCTTTGTGGAGGTGGCTCTCCTTGAGAATGTGATCGTCGTTCCAGGCAATCACCTTGCCCGAGGCGTCGGTCAGTCGCACGAGCGAATCCAGCGGTGAATTCAGTCGGCGCGCCATCACCTCAGCCACTATCGTTTCGTTGACGCGACCCTGGAAGTGGAAGACGTCGGCGTCGCCCCCCTTGTCGATCCGCCCATTGATGATTCTGGGCAACCTGATCAATTGGGAATGCTTCCTGGCATCGTTACCTTCCACTTCATCGCTCTCGGGGAGCGTATCGACGGCGTAGGGCACGGAGTTGGAGAACCGATTCGCCTTGTGGTATGCGAGGTGGCGGATACGGGTCTCGCCTGGCTTGGTGTCCAGGGACACTTGCGTCTCGGTCAGGTTCCAAC
This sequence comes from Sedimentisphaerales bacterium, assembly GCA_028277585.1. Classification (GTDB taxonomy): domain Bacteria; phylum Planctomycetota; class Phycisphaerae; order Sedimentisphaerales; family Anaerobacaceae; genus Anaerobaca. The sequence goes on along the minus strand of JANQFY010000229.1, from coordinate 4,968 downwards.
CGCTGATCTGGGCGGTTCTTGTTTGGCCCTCCTGAGCGCCCAGAGGGAACATCTGTGTGATGAAGGGGCGCTCGCTCACGGCGATGCGATACACAAAATCATCTCGGCCTCGGTAGATTGAGTCACGAATCTCCAGTTCATACTCCCCGTCGGCGGGAATCCGATAGAAGAGGACCGGGTCGGGATTGAAGCGATAGTCGTCGGCGAACGCCACCTCATTGCCCTTGGCGTCGTAGAGCGCTAGCGTCGCCTGGAACCACCCGGGGACGGCGTCGGCCAGATACGGGATCAGGCTGCGGGCGTGGGCCTCCATGACCAGTTGCTGTCCCTTGCGGGCGCGGAAGCGAAAGCGATCGATGTCGCCGGGCATGATTTGCCCGTTCAGAAGGATGGGCAGAGTGAGCGGCTTGTCTTTCGGCGCGATGACCTCGTCGGGCAAGTCGGGCAGTGGGGGATACGCTTGCCGGTCGTTAGGCTCCAGTTCGCGGATCTCGGGCAGGTGACCCACCTGAAAGACGACGGGGTTCGTCACGCCCGTCGATGTCTTCAAACGCAGTTCCCGGCCTCCGAGCGGGGCGTCCTCGTCGATGGTCACCTCGATCAGAACCATCTCGGCCAACTGACGATTCGATTGCAGTTTGTTACGCGGAAAGAAGAGGATATTCTCGACGTGCCCCAACTCGCGCAGGCTCTTGGAGTCCAGATCGCGCAGCAAGGGGTGCTTGGGCAACTCGACCTCTTCTTCTTTCTCCTTCTCCTTCGCGGGTTCCTTCTTCTTACTCGGCTGGGGCCTGGTCGATCTGCCTCGGCCCTTCCTCTTGGACGAACGCGATCGAGGCTGTCTCCTCTTGGGTAACTCCTCCAGCCGCTTGTCGCGCACCTCCTCTAATCGCTTGTTGATCGCCTTACGCTGGTCGCTCTGCAGATTCCGGGGCGGCCGGAGGTATTTGACGATCGTGGCGCTCACGCCCTCGCCCGAGACATCCACGAGACGGGCGCCTCCGAGATACTGCCCGCCGACAATGATTTGGACGGTCTTGCCCTGTTGTCCGCCGCCGGGATAGAGATAACCGATGTGCGGCTCTCGGGTAGATTGCCCCCATGCGGCTGTCGCGCACAAGATCAATGCAGCAACGATCGGGCTGTGCCTGAGTGACATCATCCAACTCCTGGTTCTACATGATCTCCGTGAGGCGTCCGGCGCTGGTCTTGGTCGCGGGCATGACCTTGACCTGCAAGGCCCTCGGGTTGGGCATAACGCCCTCGGGGTCGATGCCCAGCAATTGGTACATGCTCGCGAGCAGGTCCTCCGGATAGACGGGCCGCTCCGCGACCTCCGTGCCGTTCTCGTTTGAGGCGCCGACAATCTGACCTCCCTTGAATCCACCGCCGGCGACGAGCGAGCAGAAACAGTTGCCGTAGTGCGAGCGGCCTCCGTTCCAGGGCGGGTCCCACTGGACTTTCGGGCCGCGTCCGAATTCGCCGCCCCACCAGATGATCGTGCTCTCGAGCAGGCCGCGACTGGACAGATCCTGCAGCAGCGACGCCATGGCGGCGTCCATCTCAGGGAGCTTGCGGCGCATGATCTCGAAGTGTTGCTTGTGTGTGTCCCAGCCCTTGTAGTTGATCGTGATGTAGGGAACTCCATGCTCGACCAGTCGCCGCGCCATCAGGCACGACTGGCCGAATGTGTTGCGCCCATATCGCTGGCGAACTTCGTCCTTCTCTTCTGACAGGTCGAACAGCTTCCGGGCGTCGCCGAACATCATGTCGTATGCGTTATCCTCGCATAGGTTGAGTTTCTGGAAGTGGGGATTACCCGGCATCGCCTGGCCCAGCGCGTCTAGTGTATGAAGCAACTCGCGGCGTTGATGCTGGCGCTCGTCGGAGATGCCTTGAGCGACGATCCCTTCGACGATGAAGGGCCTGCGGTTCGGATCTCCGCCGGTGGCGAACGGTTTGTATCGCGGCCCGAGGAAACCGGCTTCGGAGAAGCGACCCTGAGGCTGAGTCATTACGATATACGGCGGGACGAGCCCCTTGTAGCCATGCTCATAGCCTTTGAGCATCCCGACGACGGCGCCGATGGAGGGATAGACCAGTCGGCCCGGGTCGCGCCCGGTCTGCACGCGGTAGGATGCGGTCTCGTGTCCGTTGATCCCGTGCGTCATGCTGCGAAGGATGGCGTACTTATCCGCCTGCTTGGCCAGTAAGGGAAGCAGTTCGCTGATCTGGATGCCGTCAACGTTCGTGCCGATTGGCTTCTTGAGAGGACCACAGTAGTTGTAGCCCGCCTCCGGCTTGGGATCGAACGTATCCAGATGGCACGGCCCGCCCCACATCCAGATCTGAATGACCGACTTGGCTTTGGGCTTCAGAGGCGCCGATAGCGCCCTCTGAAGAAGGGGGTTAGCCAGCGCCAGACCGGTCGCTCCGAGCAGCCCTTGCTTCAAAGCGTTACGCCGAGTGATGGTCTTTCGTGATTCGTCCATAGGATTGTCTCCTCACACCCGATCGGCTCAGTGCCGGTAGAGAAACTCCTTTGAGTTGATCAGCGCCCAGACCAGGTCGATTGCGCCGTTTCGGCTGCCGATCCCCTTGGTTTTGAAATAGGCCTCGGCGGCGATGCGCTCGGCCTGCGTGGGATACCGTGACAGGACGTTCAGATAGATGGTCCCGATCACGATGCGGCGGTTGCCCTTGGCGGCCCTGATCAGGTTGCTGATGCGCTTGCTACGCTCGATCTTCTTCTGCACATGGGTCGAATTCAGCAGGTGTAGGCGCTGGGCGTCGTTCGGCTGGTTGTTGCGCTCGGATTCCAGACCCGTATCCCGTGCCGGTCGCCCGAACATCTCGAGGAACTGGCTTGTGATACTGCCGTCCGCCAGTCCGATGGAACTGTGCTCCTCCGGCACGAAGGTGAAGGGTTCCGGGATCATACTGGAATAGGTCTCACGCGTCCCCGAGATCCAGCACAGCGCGTCAATCAGCACCTCGGCTTCGAGCCTTCGCACGGGATATTGGGCAAACAGCATCTCGGCCTTGGGGTGATTGCTGCGCGGAATTGACGATTGCTGATACGTGCGGGAATTGAGAATGAGTCGATAGATGTGACGCAGATCGTAATCGGCCTTGACCAGTTCCTTTTCCAGGTAAGTCAAGACCTTGGGATGGACGGGCGGGTTGTCCGGGCGAATGTCGTCGGTTTCATAGATGAACCCCCGGCCGAGCAACCATGCCCAGACACGGTTGACGATGTTGCGCGCGAACCACGGATTCTCCTCCGCGATCAGCCAGTCGGCAAAGACGACGCGCGGATCCTGATCCGACTTGATCTGGACGCGCGATCCGTCGGGCAGAGTCGCGATCAGCGAATCAGCCGGCGTTGGGTCCAGGTAAACGATCTCCTCTTTCCACTCGGCGGTCTTCTTGAACGCAACGCGCGAGAAGAAGACCTCCATCTCGCGTCGCTTGGGTTCGGGCCATTGTTCGAAGCGTGCGCCCATGAACGTCAGGGCCGCTGCGCTGGCGATCGCCGCCGGCTCCTGGCCCTGGATCGCCCGGTAGAAATTGACCTGGGGCACGCGAAAATTGCTCCCGCTCGAGGTCAACAGCTCCTGGGCGAATTGATCGTAGGGCATGTTGTCGCGCAGCGCGTCGTAGATCCAGCGGTGATAGGCCTGCACGGCATTGGGCCAGAGATTGATGGGGAACTCCGCCTTGACGCGGAGGATGTCGCACCATTTCAGCGACCAGTAGTCGGCGAACGCATCGCGCTTCAGAAGGTCGTCGATCAGGACGGCTCGCTTGCGCGGCATGCGGCTCTGCAAGAAGCGGCGCACCTCGTCGGGCTCGGGCAATCGGCCGATCACATCCAGGAAGACGCGCCGGATGAAGACCCCATCCGAGCAGGTGTTCGCTGGCGCGATACTCTGCTCGCGCAGCGTTTCAGTTATCAGGACGTCAATGCGGTTGTGACCGGCGCCCGTGTAGGGCTTGTTGCTCTCGAACTGAGCAAACACCGCCTGGTCGGGGTTGTAGCGGGCAAGGGCGCCGGACGCCAGCATGAGGAGCAATACAAACGCGATGCAGCTTCTCTTGAACACGTGGACCCAACTCATTGGCGCATCCCATTCATTCGAGGGACTCCAGGGACCCTTCTCCGTCGGGGCTCTCGTACGCACCCTGCGCACGGCAAGCCGAGGGCGGCTGCGCTGCGCGAGGCGCAGGACATCCGCCCAATTACCTCCCATTTTACCAACTCACGTCACCGAAAGGGGAAGGAATATCACAGAATCACTCGATTCTGGAGGTCTTTTTCCGTGTCCATCCGGCGCATTGTGAGCCGTGCTAACGTCTCGTTAATGCCATATTAGGAACGGAGTTACATTGGGGCCGACATCCCGTTTGCATCTACTTGAGCTTGGGTGCGGGGATGCTGATCAGGTCTGTTTGGACCTTGCCTTTTCTCTTGATACGCGCCTGCGTGTAGACCGTGCCGTCCTTGCCGATCGCGATGGCGTTGACGTAAGCGGGGCGATCGCCGTTCTCGTAGAAGACCGGCCCGTGATCGACGTACTCGCCCGTTCGGATATCGTACGTGATCAGGTGGAGGTTCTCGGTTCCTTTGGATTCGCCCATCGCCGTTGAGGCCTTGCCGCGGAGACGCTTGCCGTCGACATAGACGGGTCCGCCGGTCAGGTAATGCAAGGTGTGCCCATCCGGCCCGAGGGTGAATCCGAGGTAGCCGTAGCTAAACTGATCGAACATCCCGCAGCGCTTGGACGGCATTGACGTGATGCGATCCAGGACGTCGACGCGGGACGTGCTGGGGTCGAAGCGGAAGAGATAGCCGGAGTTGCCGTGTACGCCGTAGACCGCCTTAGTCTTCGGACACCAGACGGTCTGCCTCCAGTTGTATCCCATATGGCCCGGCGATGTCGGATCGTACAAGCCGAAGTAGTCTTT
>JANQFY010000226.1 GCA_028277585.1 Sedimentisphaerales bacterium | reverse complement strand
AGTTGGAGAGGGACCTGAACGTCACCAGCGTCGTGCGTGACCACGACGCTGGTGACGTTCAGGTCCCTCTCCAACTTGAGGACCAGTTCGTTGATGATGTCGGAGCGAATGGGGTCCAGTCCGGTGGTCGGTTCATCGTAGAGGATCACCTCGGGGTTCAGCGCGATGGCCCGCGCCAGCGCGACGCGCTTGCGTTGGCCGCCGGAGAGATTGGACGGGTAGTAGTGCTGGAAGCCGTCCAGGCCAACCATTGCCAGCTTGGCCTTGATGACCTCTTCGACCTCGCTCCACTTGACGTCCCTATAGTGCTGCCGAATCGGGAACATGATGTTCTCGGCGACACTGAGACTATCGAAGAGAGCGCCTTCCTGGAACAGATAGCCGAAACGCGTGCGAATGTCGTTCAGATCGTGCTCGCTAAGGTCGTCGATGCGTCGGCCCTGGAAGAACACTTGCCCCTCGCTGGGCCTTTGCAGAGCGATGAAATGCTTGATCAGAACGGTTTTGCCACAACCGCTGGGGCCAATGATCACAGTCGTCTTGCCCTTCTCGATGGACAGAGACATGTTGTCCACGACCAGCTTCTTACCAAACCTCTTGGTAAGATTGCGGACCTCAATCACCACCTCAGACGAGTCATCCTCAAGCGTCTGTTCGGTTTGCTCTTCCCATTCTTCCAAGGCAACGACTCCGCATACCCAAAGACCGCCTGAATCCCACGGGCGGTTCCGGCGCTATCCCACAATACTCTTGAGGGGCCAGAACGTCAGGTAGATATTCTTGAATATGACCGCCAGGGCAAAATCCAGCGCCAGGATCGAAATGAAACTGGAGACGAACGCATCGGTGCAAGCCTGGCCAACGCCGTGGGCGCCTTCCTTGCAGCTAAACCCTTTGTAGCAGCTTATGATGGCGATCGCCGCGCCAAAGAAGAAACCCTTGGCGACCCCGATGCCGACATCCCACATCTCGACGCCGTGGGCGCTGAACGTCCAGTACGCGCGGCTGTTGATCCCCAGTTGCAGGAAACTCACGAGTGCCCCACCGACCACACCCATCAGATCGGCATAAATGATCAGAACCGGTGTCAGGAACAGACACGCCAGCAGTCGAGGCGCCACGAGATAGCGAATCGGGTCGGTGCCCATGCTTCGGACCGCATCAATCTGCTCGGTCACGTTCATGGTGCCCAACTCGGCGGTCAGCGCCCCTCCAACGCGCCCGGCCAGCATGACGGCTGCCAGGACGGGGCCCAACTCCTTGACGACCGAGAGATTGATCAGGACGCCCAGATGCTCCTCCAGTCCCATCCCGGCCAGTTGATCGTAGGCCTGCACGGCCATCAACATGCCCACGAAAGCCCCCGTGATCATGACAACGGGAACACTGCGGACCCCAATGATGTTCATCTGGGTCCAGACCAGCGGGTAGGTCTGCCGCTGGAAACAACATCGAGCCGATGTGATGAACGCCCGCCAGGCGAATCGTCCAAAACGGCCCGCATCGATCATGTCCTGGACACCTCTGGCTCCAAGCGTAGCAATCATCGCGGCCTTCCCATTATGCCAGACACGCTGGATTCGGCGCTCGCATCCGATGCGAGCGACTCTATTCCGACCGTCTTGTAACAGCCGCACACGGGCTTGTCAAGAATTCACGCCGTCGGAGTTCCTCGGGACCAATCCCCCCTCAGCAAGCGCTATCGCTCATCTGGCCGGGGCGGCTGGAAGATCGAAACGGTATTCTTGCCGGACTGCTTGGCCCGGTACAACGCCTGGTCGGAGCGGCTGGTGATGTCTTCCGGATCGCTGTCGGCGCCATATTGCCCGACCCCGATGCTGATCGACAGCTGGATCTCATGCCCCTGCCAGATGACTGGAGGATGGCCCACCGCTTCGACGATCCGTTGCGCGACCAGACTGGCCTCATCAATGCCGGTATTGGGCAGAATCACTGCGAATTCGTCTCCCCCGTAGCGCGCGGCCAGGTCGATCTGGCGCGTACACTCCTTGATTCTTCGACTGATCTCGCGAATCGCCCGGTCACCGGCGCGATGGCCATGCGTGTCGTTGATCGTCTTGAGATTGTCGATATCCGCCATGATCATGGAGATCGTGCCGCCATAGCGACGCGAGCGCCAGAGTTCCCGCTCGAGCGCCTCATAGAAGGTCTTATGGTTCATCAGACCGGTCAACCCGTCCCGCGTGGCCTGCCGCTGCATCTTCTCGAAAAGCTTGATGTTGCCGATCGAGGCCCCCACGAGTTGCCCAAACAGTTCGATCAGGGCAATATCCTCACTGGTGAACCCGCAGGGAGCGGTCTTGTCGGCCAGATTGAGGACTCCCACCACCCTGCTGTGACAAACGAGCGGCACAATCGCGCAATTGGCGGTGTTGTAGTTCTCCGCAAAGGCGCGCTGCGACCGCTTGATCACAGGGGTCTTGTGCGTGTTGATGTCACCGGTCAATATGAGCCCCTGACTCTTGACGGCGAGCACCATCGGTGACGGCGGAACCTGGTTCAGGGACACAATCTTGTTGATCGGAAAAGGATGGTTGTGTTTGACCAAGTGCAGGATGCTGTTGGCCTCATCCAGAGCGTAAAGCGAAGCGAAGGTCGATCCGACAATCGCCGGTATCTCGCTTACACACACCTCGGCGATTCGACCGAGATCGAGACTGTTGATCCGACGCGCCAGTGGCGTCACCCGCTCCAGGAGCGAGATCTTCGTCGGGCTCGACGCCGCGGCATTGTCTGGTTGATGGCTGTCGTTTGTCATTGGTTCCCGCATCACCTCAGTTCTCCGGATTCGACGGACGTTCTTCGATGAAGGCCTTATCGTCCATTCGGCATACCCCGTTCTGAAAAAACCGGCCCGGCCGCGGCCAAGCGGCCCCATTCGGCCCGCCCGCCCGCCCGCTGGGCCTGGACCACCCAAACCGAAAAGATTATAGGCCCTCCCGGCAGCGGCCGAACCGGCCCCAGGGAGCGCGAGAGGCCGACTGGAGATCGCCTGGGAAGATTTTTCGCGAAAAAGACCGAAACCAATTGACAGGCCGATAAACGGACTTTATATTTTGCAAAACGTAAAAGACATTAGCTTGTCTGCGTGAGTCGTTGGCTCGTTGGTCGGTTGGCGTTGCCTCGGTGGACCGGAAACGGGAATTACGGTGGATGAGCGATGATGTCTGTTGGGCCGTTTTGGAGCGGGAGAACGAGTTGAGGCGCCGCATCAGACGGTCCGGAACAGGTCTCTTGGTCGGGTGTTTCGAAATGGGCTTCAGTTACGACAGGGGTGGTTTTGTTTCTGTGTACGACGTCACTGGGACGGCTGTCCCCGTGGGCGTCGTGACATCGACGGCCTCCTCGCGGAAACTGGAAACCAATGGATGGGTGGATTAGCCGTATGAGTTGGGGTGTCTCTGGACAACGACTGCAGGTCCCCGCCAAGCGCTATCGCATTGGCGAGCTGGTGCGTTACACCCCCTTCTCTCGGCAGACAATTCACAACTATACCATCATGGGCCTCATCCGCGAGGCCGAATGGACCGAAGGCGGCCATCGCCTCTACGACGAGAAGGTGTTCGACCGACTCTCCCGAATCATGGAACTCAGAGAAAGCATGAGTCTGACGGAGATCCGTCGGGTCCTCAACGCTGAAGAAGTGGCGCAGGGCGGACAACCGCACGACGAGCTTGGTTCGTCCCCTTCGCCCGAATAGGCAGTCAATCAGACCTAGGAGTGGCGTCTATGCTGTCTGGAGCAACGTAGCCAGGATATATGTCAAGCCGCTTTGGCGACGCCACGGCATAACCCAAGCCATTGGATGTCGCGCTTTGGAATTCGAAGGAAGGCCGAAAGGATCAAGGATGATACATAGGGCTTCGTTACGAGTCAGTCAGTTCATTTGCCAGACAGGTCTCATCCCCGGATCGCTTTCCCTGCTCTTCTCCGGCACTGCTACAGAATCCCCCCAGCCTCTCACCAAACAGAATAGGTGTTCATCCGTCGATCTCGCCTGTCTCACGGGCGTCCGGCGCTGAAGGAGTACTCATGGAGTTGCTGTCGCTGATTCCGGACAACTTGAGTGAGCTGCTGGTGAAGATCGTTCGCTTCACCGAATTGCGCCGCGACGTTCTGTATGAGAACATTCATAACACGCGGACGCCGGGCTTTGCCCCACGCGATATGCCCATGCTGGAGTTCGTCGAGATCCTCAATGCGGCCATCGCTGAGCATCTGCAACACCAGCGGCTGCTCTTCGCCGATACGGAAAACATCCGCTTCGGTAAGAACGGGCGCATGGAGGTGACCCCCCTACTCGACGAGAACGCCAAGACGCTCCTGGAGAACAGCCGGGACGAGTATACCGAGCTTCAGGTCGCCAAGCTTCTTGAGAATTCCTTGAACCGGAAAGTCGCCAGAGAACTGTTGCGACTCAAATGCGGCATTGACGCACCGATGGCGGGCCTGCCGGTCAATGAAACCATTGCCAAAGGTCCCCTGAAGGATGCCGCCGCCCATCGGGAAGATCCCGACTAGCCTACGAGGCACAACTGAAACCTATGGGAAATCACGCAGCCAACTTGCAGCAAGTATCCGGCGACCCTCAGCCGTCCGCCCGGGTCGTTGCCATCACCAGCGGCAAAGGAGGCGTCGGCAAGACGAACATCGCCGCCAATCTCGCGCTGTCCATGGCCGCGACGCAACGTATCCTGCTCCTCGATGCCGACATGTCTCTGGGCAACCTGGACCTGATCCTGAACATCCGAAGCAAGTACAACATCTCGCACGTTCTCAACGGATACAAGCGCATCGAGGATATCATCCAGGCGGGGCCGCGCGATATGCGTGTGATCTGTGGCGCCTCAGGCCTGCACGAACTGGCCGACATCAACGAGTACGATCAACAACGTCTGATTCAGCATCTTTCCGGTCTACAGAACGACACGGACGTGATTCTCGTTGACACCGCAGCCGGGATCGCCAATCCGGTGGTGAGCTTCTGCCTGGCGGCTGATCACGTGCTCGTGGTCACCACCCCCGAGGCGTCGGCCATGACCGACGCCTACGGGATGATCAAGGTCTTGGTCCGAAAAGGCAATCCGGGACCGATAAGTATTGTCGTCAACATGGCGCACAGCGTTGCCGAAGGCAAGCGAACCTATCAGCGTCTGGCGGATGTCACCGGCCGATTCCTCCAAGCCAAGCTCTATTACGCCGGCACCCTGCTCAAGGATGATCGGCTTTGCCGGGCCGTACGAGCGCGTACGCCCGTCGTCCTGGCCTATCCCCAGTCGCAGATCGCCTCGTCATTCAGCGCTCTGGCGGCGCGTCTGGGAGGCATCGCATGTGAAAGAAACAACCAGAACACGTTTTTCCGACGAGTGATTCGGTGGTTGAGCTAAAGTCTTGTCCACCGAGGCCGATAATGAGGTATGTGCAGTTCTATTTCTTGAACGGTGGGTGATGATGAACAGGAAGAGGATGGTTGTGGCCTGGCAGGCGCGACCGATTTGGAGCCGCGGTACGTAACGGAGACGACCTGTGAAAACGCAAGCAGTAGCGAAGACGGATGAGAAGCTCACCATTGAGGAGATCTGGCAGCACTTTCACGCCGAACGCAACGATACCTACCGCAACCTGCTCATGGAGCACTATCGGGACTTGGTCCGATATGCTGCCGAACGTCTCCACACCAAACTGCCCGACAAGGTGGAAGTCGATGACCTGATCAGCGCCGGCATCTTCGGTCTGATGGACGCGATCGATGCTTATGACCCTGAACGCGGCGTCAAGTTCGAAACTTATTGCGCCCCGCGGATCAAGGGTTCGATCCTGGACGAACTGCGCAGCATGGACTGGGTCCCCCGCCTGGTTCGGGCGCGGGCCCACCAGCTCTCGAAGGCCACGCACGCGTTGGAGATGCACCTGGGCCGTAAGCCCGACGAGCGCGAACTGGCCGAAGAATTGCAGATGAACAAGGAGGAATTCACTCGCCTGCAGCGCGACGCAAACGCCGCCAGCCTGGTGTCACTGAACACCAAGTGCGGTGACGGCGACGGGGAGAAGGACGTCTACGAAATCGATGTCATCAAGGATCAGCGTAGCGAAGACCCGCTGCTCGAAGCGCAGAAGCGCGATCTGAAAAACCTCCTGACCAAGGGATTGACCCGCGCCGAGCGTCTGATCATCGTCCTCTACTACTACGAGGAGATGACGATGAAGGAGATCGGGGCGACACTCGATCTGTCCGAGTCGCGCGTCTCCCAGATGCACTCGTCCATCGTCGCCCGACTCAAGGCCCAGATGAACACCCGCAAGAAGGAGTTCGCCGTTCACTGAGCCGGACGGCGCCTTGCAACAGCTTGCCCCTCTCTCGTCCCGCCGAAAACGGGACGAGCCCAAACCATGAGCCCCCAGCAGTCCCCGCCTTGTCACTTCAGCGGCGTAAGTACCATCACGAAACCGCCCCCGGCATTCAGCTCTACGGGCACGCGCGCCCCGACCTGGACTGTCGTCTCTCTGCGAATCAGATTGTCGGGGCGCGCAGGATCGTCCGCCAGTTGGACCGCCGCATATCGTCCACTACCGAGGAAGGATAGATCCAGCTCATAGGATCGTTCCGAGCGGCCATTGATGACACCGACGAACCATCTGTCATCCTTGCGTCGCGCCAGCACGGCCAGATCAGCAATGGCGCTGCCCGCCAGCACGCGCGTCTCGTCCCAGACGGAGGGAATCGCCTTGAAGACGTCTAGCGCCGGCATCTTGAGATACAGTTCCGGCTTATCCGCATAGAACATAACGGGCGAGGTGTAGCAGATTGCCGTCGCCAGTTGCAGGGCAAACGTCGTCCCCTTGAGCATGTCCGGATTGAAGGTGCAGGGCGTGAAATCGCCATGACCCGCGACGAGGCGTGTGAAGGGCAATGACGCGTAGTGATGGGCCGGCAAGGCGGACCACTTGTTGTACTCCAATCCCTTGATCCCCTCGCGTGTCACCTCGTGCGGATACGTACGGGGCTCTCCCGTGGGCTTGTTGGCGCCGTGGAAGTCGATCATGAGCTGATATCGCGCCGCATCCTTCAGAACATCCGTATAGAAATCGATCATCTCCTTCGACTCCGAATCCATATAGTCTATCTTGATGGCGATCGCGCCGGCTTCCCGGCAACGTCGGAAGAAGTCGCGACGGCTCGCCGCGTCATCCAACCCTTCCATGTCGATTCCTTCGGTCCGACCCGTCTTCCAGCGCTTCCAGACGACGATTCCGACACCGCGCTCGGCACCGTAGGCCGTCAGTTCCTTCAGCAGGGCCCACTTGTCCTTGCCCGGCTTCGCCCACGTGTGCTCCCACCCGGCATCCACCAAATAGCACTCGAAACCGAACTGAGCGGCGTAGTCCACCCAAGCATGCTGACGATCGAATGCGACGCTATCCCAGTTGCCCATCTTGCCCGACCACCAGTGCCAGAATCCCCGAGCAGGTCGAATCCAATCCGCATTCGCCAAGGCCGGCGCCGGGGGCTCGTTGAGGTTGTGAATGATGTCCGAGTTCACCAGACCATCGAGGTCCGGCGAGATCAGTACGACGCGCCAGGGACTCCTGATCGTCCCCTCCAGCTCCCACGATGCGTCGTCCTGGAAGGCCGCCGCCAATGGCCCCGACACGTTGCCCGGAGCCTTCAGGGTCATACCGGAGTAATGGAACAGCGCCGCCTCGGTCAGGACGGCGTAGCCTTGGTCTCGAGGCAATTCGACTACCACGGGAGGTCCCATATGCGTGTCCTGCTCCACGTCGTCCAAGGTGAGACGATTATAGAGACCTTCATAGTTGGCGGTATTCGTCTGGAACCAGATGGCGCAGCCGGCCGGCAACTGGAAGCCGGTATCTTCGCCGGACACCCGTCGCTTGCCCTGCCCTTCGACAATATATCGAAACCCGATCCCGTCATCGAAGGCCCGCAGTTCCAGGACGTAGCTCATCCCACTCTTCTTGTGTGTTACCGGAATCGCCGCGCTGTTGAAGTGGTTGCGGGCCATCGCATGGACGCCTCCGAAGGACCGATAGGACTCGTCCAGGGATCGCCGCGTCGCATGGCCGAGCGTGACACCGCGACCGAGAGCCACGTCGTTGACCGTGACGCCCAACGGTGAGTTCTCGATAATGGCGCCATCCCCGCGCACGACACGATACGTCAGTTGCCCTGCAGGACTGCTACTGACAGTTGCCGAGACACTCCCCTGAGGGCTCGTCACCACGACTTCACTCGCCCCGAAGGCGGCCGTCGACAACCAACACAGGCTGATGGAAACAAGAGTTGTGATCCGCTTCATCTTCATCTCCTCTAGCGATCTCAGGAACAACCACTGCCGCATCCGAAAACGGTCCGAATCCGCTGCCGGATCGGGTCCAGTCTACGGCGCGGACGCCGATTTCACAAGACTCCGCCGCCGCCGCGAAAAAGGAGGGCCGCGTTCAACTGTGCCCCATAAGCGGCCGATATCTTTGGTGGTGACATATCATCCGAAAATGAATCGCAAGGGAGAACTCAATGGCGAGCGGAGCATCCAGATCCTCAGAAATCGAACCCGACGGAAATCGCACGGAAGATCGCAGACCTCTGCGCGTTCAGCGACTCGTGCTCCTCATTCTGGTCGCGTCACTGACAGGGAATTGCCCCATCACTCGGGGGGAGGACGGCCCGGCGAACGCACGAGACCTGCTTCGCCCAGTGATTGAGGCCCTCCAGACCATTGAACAGCCGCACAGCGGACGCGGTGCTGGCATCGTGAAGATCCGCGAGAAGGAACAACATCGCGAACACCGGTTCGCCTTTCGCTTCAAAGATGAGCACCTCTCGCGTACGGACTTCTTTGATATCCAGGACGTCAGTTGCGCGAACCGTCGCCTCAGTTGGTCGATGGGCCGAGAGGTGTACGTCGCGTCCGACGAGTTTGAGGCACTCATCCAGAAGGAACCGGCCAAGACCTTCCATCATGCGATCGGCTACGACTTCCATCCGGCCACGTTTCTGAACGTCAGATACGAACCTCTGGCGGACACCCTCCAGTCCTGGGTCGATGGAGAAGCTGCCTTGACGGTCGACTTCGACGATAACGGCCTCGTTGAGATCAGATTCGAGCAACACGAAATCCAGGGAAGAGACGATGACCACGTTCTGCGTCAGGTGCTCGTGCTAGACAAGGCGACCGGGTATCGCCCTCTGCTGTTCCTGCACGCCTGGAGCTACTACAAGTGGGACAGACTCGGCTGGGGAACTGAGACGCGTCTGTCCTGGGCCCAGCGTGGGTCGTCCTGGTATATCACCGACGCCAAGTGCGAATCGCTCGAAGTCGGGCCCTACATCGAAGGCGAACCCCCGAACGTCACGGGCGCAGCCCAGTGGTCGATTCGCGTGAACATCCACGACCTGGCGCTGGACGTTGACATCCCTGACTCGGAGTTTGCCCTGGAAGGGCTCAACCTGCCGAACAACCATCGTGTGCTCGATCGCGTGCTCAACATGGATTATCGCTACACGGCGCCCTCCGGCACGGGGAACCGCACCGGAATGTCGCCGAAACAGCCGGGCTCGGACAGAGCCATCGAGGCGGCGAAGGAAGCAGGCCCCTGGGACAACTTCGGCAAGCCGGCCGCGTCTCTAGACAACCTGCAATGGGTCCAAGGAGGGCCGGTCCAGTTCGAGGAGGGATCCGTCTACATCATCGCGTTCTGGTCCACTTGGGTCAGCCCCTCCTGGGCATCCATTCCGCGTCTGACCGAGTTGCAGCACGATTATCGTGACCAGGGCGTAACGGTCATCGGCATCGCCCCCGAACTGAGCGATGACATCCGCCCGTTCGTTGAAGCCAAGGCAGACGCAATGGACTACATCGTCGCAGCCGATCCCAATCGAGCTGTTTCGGCCGGGTACATGGACGCCTTCAATGTCGCCGTCATCCCCCACGCCTTCATCGTGGGAAAAGACGGAACAGTCCTTTGGCATGGACATCCGGCCGAGAAAATGGAGGCGGTCCTCGAAGAGATCCTCGCGACCGACTTCGACGCGGCCGCCTACGTTCGAGCCAGGACCAGCGAAGCACGAGAGTGGGCCCGCTTGGAAGAACAAGTCAACAAGTACTTCGCCCTGCTCGGAAAGGACAGCCACCGGGTCAAACAGCTCGGCCAGCAGATTGTCACTGATGTACACGTCAGCGCCCGGATACTCAACCTCTTCGCCTGGAGGATTCTTACCGGCGTGCACGGAGAGAACCAGGATTTGGAGCTGGCCCAGCGAGCGGCCGCCCGGGCCGTGGAGTTGTCCGGCGCCGAAGATGGAGCCATCCTGGACACCTACGCCCTGGCTCTATACCTGATGGGCAAGAAGTATGTCTCGGAGGCCGTCACATACCAGCAGCGGGCGATCGACCTGACCGAAAACGATCAGATGCGAGAAACAATGGAGGCCACTTTGGAGCGGTATCAATCGGCCTCGCTGGATTAGGACGCTGTCGAAAGCAGGGAAGATCGACAAGACCGCGACAGACGATGGGAACCCCTGCTTCTGAGGAGGTGGTGGGAGGAAGAAGCAGGGGCTAGACAACAATGCCCTCACATTGTGCCTGCCCTATCACATCCCGTCAAGCGGAATGGAATGCCTGGGGATCCGAGGCGCGTCGAGGCCCCCCGGGTTCTGAATAGTCATCGCTGCGGAAATCACCACACGTCGGGCGCATAAAAAATGCCCGGAACTGGATTCGAACCAGCACGAGCCGAAGCTCACTAGCCCCTCAAGCTAGCGCGTCTGCCAATTCCGCCACCCGGGCATTTTCTCAAAGCGGGGATTATGCCCGATTCGGCGGCGGTTGTCAATCGTGATTCTTGAGATTATTCGAACGTCGCCCCGCCGGGGTCAGAGCACCAGACTACACGCCCCGCCGATCGCTCCAGAGCAGCACATGCAGTCGATGACCGAACCGGTACCCCGTCTCAAGGCACAGGTCCGTCACGATGGGAGCCCTGGCCAGGAGTTCCTCCCGCGTCGTCGCCTGGGGCATCAGCAGAATGCGATCGTCGTCGACCGGAGGCAGTTCGCCCAGCAATTTCCGTATCTCGGGGAGATCATCCGGAGAATCGATTACGAATTTGAGCTGGCACCGATAGGACTCAATCAAACGGGCCAGCGCCTTCCGATCGCCCCTCGCCTTTTCATGCCGGACGGCGACATCCCCCTGCGACGGCGTGGAGTTGCTCATCTTTGGGCTTATGCTCATCAGATCGCAGGCCAGATCGGGAACAAAGTGCAACCCGGAAGTCTCAATGGTCACTTGTCGACCCGCGGCTGCGAGTTCACGCGTCAGATCAACCAGCCCGAGCCGCGGCGCTCCATCGGCGCCGACGAGCGGCTCGCCCCCGGTGATCACGACGGATCGACAGGACCATCGCTCCACCTGTCTGGCAAGCTCGGTGACGCGGTATGGCGTCCCCCCGCCAAAATCCCAGGCGTACTTCGTGTCACACCATCGGCAGCGCAAGGGGCAGCCCGCCAAACGGATGAAGACACTGGGCTCACCACTGCGAATCCCCTCTCCTTGCAGGGAGTGGAACACCTCGGTGACATGCAGTTGCGTCTCGCCCGAAGTCGTTTCGCCATCCATCATCATCTAGAGACCTCGACTCGCATAGGGCAAGGGGTCCTCCAAGCCCGCCTCGGCGAAACCCTTCAGACGCAATCGGCACGAATCGCATCGGCCGCAACTGCGCCCCTGGGGATCGGGGTCGTAGCAACTGTGCGTCAGCGCATAGTCGAAACCGAGTTCGGTCCCCGCGCGAATGATCTCGGCCTTGCTCATCTCGATGATCGGCGTATGAACCCGGTATCGTCCTTTGCCCTCGACCGCCGCGGCTGTCGCGAGATTCGCCATGGCCTCATAGGCGGCGATGAACTCGGCTCGACAATCAGGGTAGCCGCTGTAATCGGTCGAATTAACGCCGATGAACAGGTCGAACACCCCGAGCACCTCGGCCCACGCCAGCGCGTAACTGAGGAACACCGTATTACGGGCCGGAACATACGTCGTGGGGATATCTGTCGCAGTGCCGAGTTCATCTCGATCCTTCGGCACCGCCAGGGTCGCATCCGTCAGTGAGGAGCCGCCCAGGGCGCCCAGGTCGATCTCGATCACTCGGTGTTCGAGAGCTCCCAGAGACTGCGCGACATGGCGGGCGGCCTGAATCTCGCACTGATGGCGCTGGCCGTACAGGAACGTCAGCGCATAGCAGCCGAATCCCTCACGCCGCGCCAGCGCCAGAGTCGTGGAGGAATCCAATCCCCCGCTGAGCAAGACCACCGCCCGTTTCTCATCCACAGACGTCACTCCTTGAAACGATCGTCAAACACGGAACGAAACACCTACACGTCCCCACGCGCCCCATGCTATCGCCTGACCGCCCTCCTGTCAAAAGCCATGGGCGGCTTATGGGAAGCCCTGTTTTCTGGCTCATAGACGCGATTATTCCTTGTCTCCGGGGACTTTAGCGGCTATAGTATGGGACGAGAAGAAACAGGAACAGACGTATGGACACACCAGAAACAATCGAGCTATTCGACAACCCGAGGCCGGAACGCGAGTACTGCATTACAATTCGTTGCCCGGAGTTCACCAGTGTCTGCCCGAAAACAGGGCAGCCGGATTTTGGGGAGATCGTCATCGAGTACTGCCCCGGGTCCCATTGTATCGAATTGAAGAGCCTCAAGTTCTACATGCAGAGCTACCGAAACAAGGGCATCTTCTACGAGTCCCTGACGAATGACATACTGGACGATCTGACCGGCGCATGCGAACCGCGCTGGATGAAGATAACGGCCCGATTCTCCCCGCGTGGCGGCATTACGACCGACGTAACGGCCCAATACCACGCGGAAGGCTAACCGCTTCAGATGAGGTGTCAAGATGTCGATCAAGTTTCACTGCGAGCACTGCGGTAAGAAGATTGATGCCCCTGACACGGCCGGCGGCAAGCGCGGCAAATGCCCGTCCTGCCACAACATCGTCTATGTCCCCCAGATGGATACGGAGGACGAACTGACGTTGGCGCCGATTGATGAGTCTGAAGCGGAGCGCAAGAAACGGCTCATGGCCGAGACGTCCCTGCTGACGCAGAACATTCTTCAGGAAAAGGAAGTACCGGAAGGCTCGGCTCCGGCAGCCACCGAGACCGATGGCGCCGAAGCCGAAGTGGCTCAGATCATCATCCGCTACCTCCGGCAAATGGCGGACGGCGATCTCGATGCGGCCCAGGGTACGGCCCAGGCCATCGCGGCCCACCGCAAGCAGGCGAAGGCTGTCCTGGAGGAAATGGTCGCCAGCGATCCGCTGGTTCCCGAACTACCCGACGTGCCGGCCCAGGTGCTTTCGGGGCTCATTCGAAACCTCCGCACGCGGATCGCCTAGAAGAAATCTGAGACACCGCAACCGGCGTCCGAAAACACACACTCTTCCTGCCGCCCCGATCCAGCATTTTCGGGCTCTTCTGAGATATCCCACTTGTTGTCTGCGCCGATTTGGCCGCCCCCGAATCATTGCGTACATTTTAAGGGGGTAACGTCCACATTAAGTCGAATCGACGGGCAGACAACTGGGGAGATCTCGCATGGCCGAAGAGAACATCGCGGTTCACGTCACCCATGAAGCGGCCGGCAAAATTGGCGGGATCGGCGCTGTCCTGCAAGGCTTCTTCACGTGCCCATCCTATCTGGAGACCATCCACCGCTCGATCCTCGTCAGCCCCCTGTTCACCACGGACGGGCCGGCCGACAGCCGCCTGGGCGAGGACGGGGAAGTGCTCTACTCCTCGATCGACGGACTGATCAACCCCAGCTACGCCCGCGCCTTCGAGCAAATCGAAAACCTCTACAATGTGGGACTCGTCTACGGGCGACGCACCTTCATTGACGATCAGACCGGCGTCCATAGTTCGCCCGAGGTGTTGCTGATTGATGTCCGGTACATGGACATGTATCAGCTCAACGGATTCAAGCAACGTCTCTTCGAAGAGTTTGGCATCCAGAGCCATCTCCATGAGCATCTGTGGGAGTATGAGCAATACGTTCGTCTGGCGGCGCCCGCGATTGCGGTACTCAAGGCGCTGGGGGCCGTCGAGGCGCACACGACAGTCATCTCTCATGAGTTCATGGGCATGCCGACGGCGCTGGCCGCCATCCTGGAATCCTACTTCAACTTCCGGACCGTCTTCTACGCCCATGAGGTGGCGACCATGCGTCGCATCGTTGAGGAGCAGCCGGGCCATGATACGATGTTCTACAACGTGATGCAGCAGGCGCATCGCGACGGGCTATACGTCAATGAGGTATTCGGGGATCAGGGCTCCTACTTCAAGCACGCTCTGGTCGAAGCCTCCAAACACTGCGACCACCTCTATGCCGTGGGCGATTACGTCGCCGATGAACTGCGCTTTCTGGCGCCGGAGTTCGAAACGGCGGACATCGACATCGTCTACAACGGCATCGGCGCCTACGAGATCAGCGTGCCCGAAAAACTCGCCTCCAAGGAGAAGATTCAACGCTACTGCCAAACGCTGCTTGGCTACACCCCGGACTGCGTCTTCACCCACGTGACGCGGCTGGTGCGTAGCAAAGGACTCTGGCGCGATTTGCGGGTCCTGGAGCATCTCGACAGAATGCTGGGTGAGCAGAACCGCACGGGCGTGTTCGTTCTACTAAGCACCGAAGTCTCGCGACGCCGCACGTGCGACATCCATCATATGGAAGCGACCTACGGCTGGCCCGTCGCCCACCGCGAGGGATGGCCCGACCTGTCCGGCGGAGAGGCCGAGTTTCACACGGCGATTCAACAATTCAACGCCCGCGCTCGGAATATCAAGGCCGTCTTCATCAATCAGTTCGGCTTCGATCCGAGATCCTGCGGCACCCGAATGCCGGGCGACATGGAGTTCGTCGATATCCGGAAGGGTACGGATGTGGAGTTCGGTCAGAGCATCTACGAGCCGTTCGGCATCGCCCAACTCGAGCCATTGACCTTCGGCGGGATCTGCGTCTTCACGGGTGTCTGCGGCTGCGCCGGATTCGTGCGGGACGTAACGGCCGGGCAGGCGGTCCGCAACGTGCTCGTTGCCGACTATACGGATCTCGACGACACCTCTGAAGATGGCCTCGAGGATCTCTTGCGTATCGACCGCTGCGTGCGGAACGAAAAGGAAGTGCACGAGAGCGAACGAATCGCGGCCGAGATCATGCGTCGACTGCCAACCGATCAGACGGACCTGGGCAACCTGATCAAGGAGGGCTACCGCCTGGCCCGGGACATGAGCTGGGACGTGGTCGTTCGCAAGTACCTGCTCGCCGATTTGGCCGGCGCCTTCGAGCGCCCCGCGGCGCGGGGAATCTACTCGAAGGCATGACCAACACAGCGGGTCGGGCGCTCAGCGCCCGCCCTACTTCGCTCCGATCTCGGAGAAGATGCCATACCCCGAACCATCGAGGTTCTCGCTGATCCACACCACGACATAGCGGCCATCGGCCGCCATCGCGGCGTCGGGGTACCAGTGCCGCCCATCGCTGCTGCTGTTCAAGACCAACTCATCACCGCTGATCTCACCGTCAGCTGTGCAGAACTGGCCCTTTACCCGGCAACCGGTTCCGTCCGCGTTGTGGCAATCCCATACGATCAGGTAATCCTCGGCGCCATTTGAAGCGATGCAGGGATGACCTTGATTGCCGATGATGGTCGTGTTGACCAGATAAGGCGGTGTGATCGGAACGGCCGCCGAATCGAACGGCTGCGCGATGATGTCATAGGGGAACGGCCCGGCCGCCCAGGTGACTACGAATCCGCTGTCCTTGCTGGCCTCCACCGCGGGGCCATACCAACGGCTGTTGAGATCGTCGGTCAAGGGCACTTCCCGGCCCGACGGGGCGCCGTCCGCTTCGAACTGCCGGATCATGATGTACTCACCGTAAGGACGATTGTAGGTGTCGCCCATGCGAATCCAACTGACGACGAACCGGCCGGACTCGTCCATTGCAACGTCGGGCCAGTTCTGCTGAGGTCGATCGCTGACCGCGATCTCATCGCTGAGAGCCACACCATCGGCGTCATAGACGCGAGCCGCCGCGTAGCTGCGCCCGATGTAGGCGTCGCCGTACCAGTTCGTCCAGACGACCACAAAGGAGCCGCTCGAATTCATGTCGATATTCGGATTCGACGCCGCCGCCTCCCACGACACCGCCACCGGCAGTTCCTCGGTCTTCGCCGAACCATCGGCGTCGAACAGCCGAGCCACCAAGTCCGTATCGCCCTCGCCGGCCGAGACCCAGGCAACAACGAATCCGCCCGATGGATCGATCTCCACGGCCGGGCTCCAGTTGCCGACGCCCACATCCGAGATATTGATCTGCACCTCGTCGCTCAGCGGGACCGCCTCGCTGTCGAAGCAACGAGCATACACACCGCCGCCGCGACCATCAGCCACATGACTGCGCCAGACAACAACGTAATCGCCGTTGTCATTCATCGCTACGGCCGGGTCAGTCTGGTGATGCTCCACGTACGTATTGACCTGAGATTCCGCCTGTCCCCCCGCCGCCAGGACAAAGACACATGCCGCCAGTATCCAATAGCTCGCCTTGCACATAGCCGTACTCCTATCCTGTTCCCTGAAGTTGAGGGACTCTCGCTGTTTCCATCTGCTCCGGCTTTCGCCGGTACCTCACTCAACCGCGTCCGGCTATGTATTAGGACGCAGCACCGGGTGCTTTGTTACAACAAAAGCGCCCCTATCACGCGAATTTCCTTCGGTAGCCAGAGCGGGACCGGCCCGGTATAATGCCCTGCATTCTATGGTGTTTGGCCAAGACAGGCCTGATCGACAATATAAACCTAACGCCAGGTCTTTCAGAGGTTTCCGATATCGCAGCATCCGCACCTGATTGGAGCAACCCATTGTTGAGGAGTCATCAGCTATGCGAAGGAACACTGAGCAGACGGTCGAGCCTGGACGTCACACCCTCGGCCGCCGTGCCCCAGGCGAGCGAGCCCCACGGCACGAAGCCCCAACGACTATAGCGATTGTAGTGATTCTAGGAATCACCGTCGCAGCCCAGGGCGCGGCCCCCATCGCCCTGCATCCAGAGAACCCCCACTACTTCCTCTGGCGCGGGCAACCGACGGTGCTGATCACTTCGGCCGAACACTACGGCGCTGTGCTCAACCGCGCTTTCGACTTCACGAAGTATCTCGATACCCTGCAAGCCAACGGGTTCAATCTGACGCGAACCTTTGGCGGCGCCTATTGCGAACCGCCCGGCGCGTTCAAGATCGCTAACAACACCCTCGCCCCGGCCCGGGGACATCTGATCTGCCCGTGGGCACGGAGTAACACGCCCGGCTACGCCGGCGGGGGCAACAAGTTCGACTTGACACGCTGGGACCGTGCCTACTTCGAACGCCTTACCGAGTTCGTCACTCAAGCGGGCCAGCGTGACATCGTGGTCGAGGTAGTCCTGTTCTGCCCCTTCTACAAGGACAGCATGTGGGAGTTGAGTCCCATGAATGCGGCCAACAACATCAACGGGATCGGGACCATGGAGCGTACGGAGGCCTACACACTCAAGCACCGTGATCTGTTGGCCGTACAGGAGGCGATGGTCCGCAAGATGGTCACAACCCTGAGGGACTTCGACAACGTCTACTATGAGATCTGCAACGAACCCTACTTCGGCGGCGTGACAATGGCATGGCAAAACCACATCGCTGAAACCATCGCCCGCGCCGAATCGCGCTTCGAACACAAGCACCTGATCGCACAGAACATCGCCAACAAAGCCAAGAAGATTGAGAAGCCGAATCCTCACGTCTCGATCTTCAACTTTCACTATGCCAAGCCGCCGACGACTGTGGCGGAGAACTACCATTGGGACCGAGTTCTCGGAGATGATGAGACCGGGTTCGCCGGCGACGAGCGCGTCCGCCCTTATCGACTCGAGGGATGGGACTTCATCATCGCCGGCGGCGCCGTGTACAACAACCTCGACTACTCGTTCACGGTCGGCCATGAGGACGGCAGCGCCGTCATTGATGCACCGGGCGGCGGCGGGCCGGAGCTCTGGAAGCAACTGCGCATCCTCGAAGACTTCATCACAGGCTTCGACTTCATTCATATGAAGCCGGATAACACGGTCCTCAAGATCACGGCGTCGGAAGGCACAACCGCCAGAGCCCTCATCCAGCGTGGAAAGGCCTACGCGATCTATGTCAATGGCAACGGCCTGGCTCGGCTGTCTGTTGATCTGCCCGGCGGCCCTTACAAAGCCGAATGGGTCAACACCAAGACGGGCAAGATCGACAGGACGGACACCTTCAACCACGATGGTGGCCCGCGTGATCTGGCGCCGCCCGCCTACGAGGATGATATCGCCCTGCGTATTCTCCGGACCGGTAAGAAACGGCGCGGCCTGCTGTTCGAAAGCGACTTTGAAGGAGGGGACCTGGAGGGGTGGAAGGTCTCGGGCAACGCCCCGACGATCGCCAGCGGCCCGGCGCGGGCAGGCAAACGTGCCATGAAGACCTCGCTGGATCGCCATCACGACCGCGTCGCCTATCGCACGGAGGTGAGCGGCCCGAAAGCGAAGATCGGCAAGGAATACTGGTACGGTTTCAGTATCCTGCTTCCCGAAGACTATCGACCCGATGGCATCTGGGAGATCGTCGCCCAATGGCACGGCGTCCCCGACTTCGACGCGGGCGAGAACTGGCGCAACCCGATCATGGCGCTGTCGACGACGAAGGGCAAGTGGGGCTGGGTCAGTCGCTGGGACGCCAAACGCAACACGTTTGCATCCGGCAAGAGGCAATACGGCGGCACGCAGCACTACGATCTGGGTCCCTACAGCAAAGGCGTCTGGACGGATTGGGTCATCCACATCCTATGGTCCTACGAATCGAACGGCCTGCTGCAGGTCTGGAAGGACGGCGATCTCGTCATCGACCAGAAGGGTCCGAACGCCTTCAACGACGAGCACGGCCCCTTCTTCAAGATGGGCCTGTACAAGGGCTGGCGCGATCCGAACCGGCCCAGCGACCCGGTGAGCAAGCGTCTTCTCTATCATGACGAATTCCGCATGGGCGGCGACGAGGCCGGCTACGACGATGTGGCGCCGGGCCGCTAGGAACGCCCGGGCCGCACGAAAGGCTTGAACTGGGCAGAGCCGAACCACGTACCGATGACCGAACAATAGGTCGCCCGGGCCCTCTGGAGTATGATGGATCGAGAGAAGGACAAAGTGGTCGTCGCTTTGAGCGGCGGCGTCGACAGTTCGGCAGCAACCGCCCTGCTGCTCGAGGACGGATACGATTGCCAGGGTGTCTTCATGATCACCTGCGAGCAGCATCGCTGCGCTCAGGATGACGCCGTGCAGGTCGCACGACGGCTGGGCATCGAGTTGACAGTCCTGGACCTTCGCGAACAGTTCCAAGAGATCCTCGCCTACTTCTTTGAGACGTACCGCCAGGGATGTACGCCGAACCCATGCGTCGTATGCAACCGCAAAGTCAAGTTCGGCAGGCTCTGGGATTTCGCGCAAGAAGAGGGAGCAACCCATCTGGCAACGGGCCACTATGCCCGGATTCTCGGCGGCAAAGATGGGCAGACCGGCCTGTACCAGGGCGCTTCACTGGCTAAGGACCAGTCCTATGTCCTCTCAATGGTCGATCGCCAGGTATTCAATCATGTTCTGTTGCCCCTGGGCGAATACTCCAAGGACCAGGCGCGACAGATCGCCCGTAAGATGGGGCTGGGGACCGAAACGAAAGAGGAATCTCAGGAGATCTGTTTCATCCCCGACGACGACTACGTCGCCCTGCTCGAAGCGCATCATCCGGAACTCGTGCGCGAGGGGCCAATCGTCGACAGCGCAGGCAAGACACTCGGCGCCCATCAGGGGATCCACCGCTACACGATTGGTCAGCGGCGCGGTCTCCGCGTCGCCATGGGCAAGCCCTATTATGTTACGCGTCTTGACGCAGCCGCCAATACCGTCGTGTTGGGCCCTAAGGAGGAGGTGATGCACGAAGAGCTTTCGACCGGCCCGGTCAATTGGCTGATCGATCCGCCCACCGAGCCGTTCAGCGCCACTGTCAAGATCCGATACAACGATCGCGGCAAGCCGGCCCGGATATTTCCGGACGCAAACAGCGCCCGGGTGGTCTTTGGAGCGCCAAACCTGGCGATCACGCCGGGTCAGCTCGCCGTCTTCTACATCGACTCCAAAGCCGGGCGCCGCGTGGCCGGCGCCGGCTGGATCGAACGGGTGAACGACTGAGTGCGGAAAGGCATCTTTTCTTGAGACAATCGCAACGAAACTTGAGACCCACAAGACATTTGCTACAATGAGCGCCGATGCAGGCCAGTAATGACATATTGAGTTTGCTCGAAGAGAAAGGCGCGCAAATGGCCAAGGAAGCGCAGCGGGCGGTGATCCTGCAGCCGGGAGCTCTGGGCGACTGCATTCTCACCTTGCCTCTGGCTCAACTCATGCAGGAGACACTCAACCTCGGCGGAGTCGATCTCGTCGGGCACACCGAGTACATCGGGATATTGCCCGAGCGAAGCTGTGTCAGCAGTATCCGTTCGATCGATTCGAC
Source organism: Sedimentisphaerales bacterium (assembly GCA_028277585.1). Lineage (GTDB taxonomy): Bacteria > Planctomycetota > Phycisphaerae > Sedimentisphaerales > Anaerobacaceae > Anaerobaca. Next base: position 9,781 of record JANQFY010000226.1, on the reverse strand, counting down.
GGGGTTGCACCGGCTGTTCGCCGAACCGGCGCAGTTCGACCTGGCGGACCCTGACCCGCTGATCAACACCTTTTCCGATTACGCCTGGATCGTTACCTTCCTGGGCGAGCCGGACAGTGATTTCGAAGAGAACCTGATCTTCACCGCCAACTGCAGTCATAGCGCCGAGGTGATCACGCTGTCGCTGAAGCCGCCGGAAGGCGAGACGCCACACATCGCCGATTACTATTTGCGCCAGTTCATCCACGAGAGCGGGCTGACCTCGGAAGGGGTCGAGATCTCCTCCAAGGATATCCTGATCAAGGTCGCGCCTGGCGATCGCGAGCACGGCTTGGACCTGCTCGATCAGGCGGGCGTCGACGTGTCGAAGCCCCTCGTCGTGATTCACCCCGGCAGCGGTGGGCGAAGTAAGTGCTGGCACATCGAGAACTTCATCAATGTCGCCCGTGAACTCCGCGCGGCGGAGATCGAAGCGGTCTTCCTGCTGGGCCCGGTCGAGTCTGAACGGTTTGGCAGTCGGGAGAAGCTGCAACTGCGCAGCGCCGCCCGCTGCCTGAGCGATTTGGCGTTGGGCCAGGTCGTCGGGGTCCTCAGTTGCGCCGACGCGTTCGTCGGCAACGACAGCGGGGTGACCCATCTGGCGGCCGGCATGGGCCTGCGCACCATCGCCCTGTTCGGCCCAACGAACCCGGACGTGTACCATCCGATCGGGCCGGCCCTGACCGTGCTCCGCGATTCGGAAGACGGGTTCGCGGGGAAGCCGTCCGAGCCCATGCAACAGGCAGTGCTCGAGCACCTTCTCTCCCAGATCAAACGGACCGCCTCCTGAGAACCGCCCCGCCGTACGCCCGCTGGAATCCCCCAACCAGGGAAGTTTCGCGTCTGCGGGGTTGCTCGACCCCGATTTGTTCATATAATTACCGCTTTCAGCTTCCGGCCTCTGCGCGGAGGCTCGTTGTATACCCGAATGCTTGAAAGGTGCGGGCCAAGCCAACCATGATGGAACCACAAACAGTCGGATTGATCGCCGGAGGAGGACGTCTGCCCTTCATGGTCGCCGCCGGGGCTCGGAAGGCCGGTTGCCGCGTCGTGTGCGTCGGGCTGGCCGACTATGTGGATCGGCCCCTGGCGAACGAAGTCGACGTCTTCTACGAGGCGGCGGTCGCACGGCCCGGCGGCTGGATTCGCCGGCTGAGAAAGCACGGCGTCACCCGAACCATCATGGTCGGGCACGTGACCAAGGCCCATTTCTTCACGCCGTGGCGCATCTTCAGGTATATCCCGGACTGGCGCGCGTTTCGCATCTACTACTGGCGTCTGCGCCGCAAGCCCCTGCACACCGACGTGCTCTTGACCGCCATCGCCGACGAACTGGCCACCGGCGGCATCCTATTGGAGAACTCCACCATGTATTGCCAGGACGACCTCGCCACCTCGGGCGTCATGACGAAGAAACAGCCGGGCGCCCAGGTCCAGCACGATGTCGAGTTCGGCTGGCCGCTGGCCAAGAAGCTGGGCGACCTCGACATCGGCCAAGCCATCGCGGTCAAGGAGCAGGAGGTGATCGCCGTCGAGGCGATCGAAGGAACCGCCCAGATGGTCAAGCGGGCGGGCCAGTACTGCAAGTCCGGCGGCTGGACCCTGATCAAGACCTCCAAGCCCAAGCAGGACATGCGCTTCGACGTTCCCTGCGTCGGGCCCGAGACCATCGAGGACCTCTCCGCCGGCGGCGCCCGATGCCTCGTCATTGAGGCGGGCAAGACCATCATTATCGACAAAGCCCAAACCCTCCAGCGCGCCGACGAACTGGGCATCTGCATCGTCGGTCATTGAGGGGAAAACGACTTGAAAAGCTTGGTCTTTTCGAGTATCTAGGTAAGCCAAATGGCATTTGCTGTTTGATAGGCAGTCATACGAGGAAACAAATACCCTGGCACGTGGAGGCAAATCAGCATGCTTGACCCTGTACCGATCTCAACAACCGGTTTCAACAAACTCAAAGAAGAATTGGGCAAGCTTGAGGAAGAACTGACAGAAGTCCGACAGACGGTCGCGGAAGCCCGCGAACTGGGCGACCTCAAAGAGAACGGCGCCTACATCTACGGGCGTCAGCGACAGGGCTTCATCGAAGGGCAGATCGGCGAACTGAAGACACAGATCAATCAGTCGGATATCGTCGATTGCACGAAAGTCGAATGCGAACGCGCCGAGTTCGGCACGGTCGTGCACCTGCTGGATCTCGACAGCAACCAGAAGGTGGTCTATCAGTTGCTGGGCCCGGCCGACGCAGATATCGACGAAGGGAGCATCTCCGTCTTCTCGCCCGTGGGCGACGCGATCTGGGGACTCTCCGTGGGCGAGAAGGTGTCCGTTGATATCCCCGCCGGCACGCGCAATTTCGAGGTGGTGGAGATCACCAAATCGGATATCCCGTAATCTCGCACCGCCCTTTCCTGCGCAAGGGAACAGGACCGAATCTCAGAGACGGTGACAGTCGTCTATCGAGCCCCTGATTGCGGCTCTCCGACAGGCGACTGTCACCGTTGTCTCTCTCAATGCACGCCGACCCGTCTTTGGGGTGGGGCGCGCCCCACCGCCCTCCTATCAGTTCGCCCCGTCCTGAGCCGTCAGGGTCAGCGCAAAGTTGGCGGCCAGATCCCCCTTCTTGCAGCCGACGAACAGGACTTCAGGACGTCCCTTCTCGTCGGTGAGTACGAACGGCCGCTCCATCCGCTCCGGCTTCCAGACCCCACCGTCATCGAACCGGATCTCTTTGGGTGACAGACGGTATTGCTTTGCCCTCTCCCAATTCAGTCCATCGACGGACGTCATCAGGCCGATGAAGGTATGGGCGTGGAAAACGGCGTAGAATCGCTTGCGCGTCTGGTCGTACCACATCGACGCGTCTTCGGTGTCCAGATCGTCGATCACAGGCTTGTCCTGAATCGCCCAGGGCCCTGCGGGCGCCGGGGCCGTCGCGAGCGCCTGGTTGCGCACGAAGCCGGTCGCCTGGGGTTTGTCGCCTTTGATGATCATGAAGTAGGTCCCGTCCGGGCCCTGGCAGACAGCCGGGTTAACCGTCAGGGTCGTGATGGTTTTGGCCGGCTGGATGATCGGCTCGGCTGAGACTCCCCAGGGTCCGTCGAGCGAATCGGAGACCGCGACGAAGGTCCGCTGGTTGGGTCGGGCCTCGTTCTTCCAGAGCGGATGCCGGTATCCCGTCCGCGCCATCTCGACCCGCTTGGCCTCACCGTTCACAGCAAAGCTATCGCCCCGCGTCTGACAGAAGTAGAGATAGTAGCAATCGCCGAACCGTTTGATCTTGGGATTGTGGGCCGTGAACCAGTCGCCCCGCCCGTCGCCCGTCGGAGGCAATGCGACGCCGATCTCACGATAAGGTCCTTCCGGCCGATCCGAGACCGCATGAACCACCTCCGAATGCGTCAACCACGACAGGAAGCCCAATGACTTGGGCCAGCGGGAATGAAACATGTGATACGTCCCATCTTCGGCTCGCAACACACTTGGACACCAGGCATATCCATCCGGGTAGATCGTGACGTGTCCTCGACTGCGCCCATCGACCAGCGCCGCCCGAGAGGCCGCCGGAACGGAAGCAATCGTCAACTCCAGCGTGTCCGGTCCCGCCCAGACAACCGGCGCTGTCAGAGCCCAAGCCAAAGCACCAATCGCAATCCGCAATCTCATGTCGTTCCTCCAACCACACCGCAAGGTAGGGTGGGTCCTCGACCCACGCGGTTTCTTGCCGCTCGCCCTTCTCTGCTCAGTAGAAGCTCTGGTTACCGCTGAGAACGCGCGGCTCGGTTCTGTCGCTCCAATCGTTCATCAGCTCGACATCGTACTCGGAGCGCTTCTTCCACTCGACGTGCCCGTCACCGAAGCAACGGTTCATCCCGGTGATCGCCGGCGGGCCGGTATCCATCAAGCTCCAATTGAAGAGCTGAGGATCTCGATGCACCGACGCCCCGGCCTGCCCGTGGTTGTAGAGATAGCCCTCGGTGCCGCCCAATCGGAAACACGCATCGGCCACGACAATCCGATCGCCGGTGAGTTGCTTGTCCACCAAGTGCCGCGGGTGGGTAACGTGGTCCGAGTAGATGTCCATGCGGGCCCAGTAGGCGTATTCCATCACAATGAATTGCGCCGCATCCCAATGCTCGTGGGTCATCCAGGAGTAGTCCATCTTGTTGGCCGGGCAGAGCCACACGTCCCCAAGATCGCGCTCGGCATAGTTGAAGCCGGGCATGTACGGGCCAAACGCCGGCAGGCTGAACTCCCCCGGGTGGGCCCGGGCTCGTTCCTCGGTGGCCCACGCGATGATGCCCTCGGGACCACTTCCCCACGTATCGACCGTCTTCAGCAACTGCCCATCGTTCTCGCTGACGTACGTCGCAATGGCAATGCCCCATTGCCTCAGGTTGGAACTGCACGCCACCCGCCGCGCCTGATTCCGGGCGATCTTCAGAGCCGGCATCAGGATGCCCATCAGGACCGCGATCACCGCAATGACCACGAGCAGTTCAATCAGCGTAAAGGCCTCTCTACGTGCCATAGCCTGCCCTCCCGGTAGCGCACCAGATCGAAATTCGCGTCCGTCACGAGATCAGAGCAAATGATACCGCTGTCCGAGCCATCCCGTCAACAAAGAGAATGGGGCTGCGAGCTATGCCCACAGCCCCTTTGGCTCAAGCATCCTGGCCGTTATGGGCGCAACTCGATGTCGTCGACGTATACCACGCCGGTCGCCCCGGCGCCTTCGACGCCGATCGCCAGCGAGACGACGCTGCTCAGGTCCGCACCAACGTCGGATAGATCGATGGTCCACAGCAACCAAGCCGAACTGGTGATGTCACCGGCATCGCCTGTGTAGGGCACCTTGACACCGTTGATCTTGATGTACAGTTGCCCACTGTTGCCCGCCGCGCCCTGGAAGGAGAGCGAGAGGCTCCTGACGCCGCTCGTGGTCCAGTCCTGGCTCAAGGCCAATGTGGCCTCGGACAGCCCGGCCCCCGTATTGTCATAGAACAGCGGCATGGATTGCCTGCCGCTCCTGACAATGGTCTGCTCAGCGAACGGCGATTCGAGATGGCCGACGGTCGAGCCGTTGTCATCGATGTTATAGCCGTCGACCCAACTCTGGTAGATGCGATTATCCTCGTCGTCATAGCCCTCGAAGTCTTCGACGACGAGAGACTCCTGGGCGGTGAAGCTCCAGATGTCACCTTCCCAGGTCATGTCACTGGTCTCATCGACCTTCCAGTAATAGACCACGCCGAGGTCCAACGTACCGGGATCGTAGGTGGTCGCATCGGGCGTGCCGACCATCTCCAGGACCTCGGCATCGGTCCCGAAGTAAACCTCGTGAGAGATGGCATCGCGGCCTTCTCTCCAGACAAGGGGGGCTTCCACGCTCACACCTGTTGCTCCGTCGATCGGCTGTGGCTTGCGGGCGTGGGCCGGGGTGTACAGGAAGCGGACCTCGCTCAGACCAAACTGGCCCGTCGCGCCGAAGCCGCTGTTAACCGTGAGCCGGACGAATCGGGCCGGAACGCCCTGCAGATCAACCGTGGTGTTGGCCGTGTAATCGGCCTGCGCCGTTCCCTGGGCCAACTCTACATCATCAAGGACCGACCAGTCGGCGCCGTCCTCAGAGTATTCGATCGAGGCGTCCTTGACACCAAAGCCCAGCAGCAGTTCGAACTGCACATTGTAATTCCAGACCAACAGTTCATGCAGCTTATAGACACGGTCGAACTCGAACTGGATGTATATGGGTTCGTCGCCGGCCGGGCTGGCCACCCACATATCGGAGCTGGTGGTCGAGTGCTGATCGTCCGCGTTGAGCCCGACTCCATTGACCACGTTCTCCGGGCCGGCATCGGCTTGCGCGAGTCCATTGCTCGTGGCGATAACGTTCTCGATCGGGTACGCCAGCGGTTCAACGGTGAAACCCCACACCCTTCCCTTGAAAATGGTGTTGTCGGCCGTACCATTGACTTCATCCACGCGCCAGTAGTAGGTCTGGTCGAAATCGAGCGAATCGCCAGGATCGTAGCTCGTCGCTGTCTGCCCCTGGCTGACCAGGACGCCCATTCCATCCGCCCGACTGGCGTCGTTCACGTCGTCGAAGTCAATGCCGAAATAGACATCGTGTGTCCCGGCGTACATGCCCGGTGTCCAACTGAGAATCGCATCGCGCGACACGTCCGTCGCCTCGTCTTCCGGACTGGGATTGGCGGCCTGTTTCGGATCGATGACCTCCGGCCCCAGGAGGAAGATATCGAGGATCTCCTCGTCGGTCAGCGCGGTATCCCAGATGGCAATCTCGTCCAACCTTCCCGTGAAGACCTCTGCCGTTCCCACGTTGCTCAGGCGGAGATCATTGCTGTTGCCCGCGATGGTCCGGCCTTCTTCGCAAATGGCCGACGCCTTCAGTTCACTATTGACATATCCCTTGAGTTCGCGCGAGGCGCCGTCGAACGTGAACGTCATATGGTACCATTCCGTCTTGGGCAGATTGTCCGTGATGACAATATCGCCCCCGTTCCAGGCATTGTTGGCCCCGTGGACTCGGAACCAGGCCCCACCCTCTCCCTCATTCCGGGAAAGGACAACCCAGCCCGGATCATCCGTATAGTCACCGCTGTGCTGTCCGATAGGCCGCTCGAACCCTTTGTCGGGATTGAAGCACCAGTAGACCAGGGTCATGGAGGAGCCTATCCTCACGTTACCGAAATTCACGTAGTTCTCGCCGCCGGGAAACTCCAAAGCCGTCCCCGCGACGCCCTCCACCCAGGCAAGGTCACCCGTGATTTCTCCATCCCAGGCACCCATTTGGTCACCGACCGAAGTGCCGGCGCCCTCGTCCAGGGGCCAGTAAGCCACCATGTCAGCGTGTGCGATCATCATCGACAAGCACACCAGAACACAGGATACGAGACTTGCTTTCTTCCACATGAGGGTCCTCCTTAAGAAGTGAAGTGCGATCCAGAATGGCCACAGACGCTGAGATTTGCCCTCCTTCGGCCCATACAATCCTCCACCCGGTCGCTCAGGGGCAACAGGCATGCCCCGTCGAGACGAAACGTTCAGTCCGTCTCATTGTAGGTATCCAGCCCCCCCGGAACAAGCGCGAACCGCGATTTCTCTTCCCCCGCCTGGGGCGTCCCCGCGCGGGACCACCACCGTCAGGGCACAGGATACCCTTCGACTAAGACACCTCCGACGATTGTGGAGACTACGTATTCTTCGCGACCTCGTGAAGCCCCCCTTCTGTCCGGCCGATAGAGGAGTATTCCTTTCAAGGTCCGACCCTCGGAGGAGGGTCTTTCTTCTCTGCCCAATGCCCACCCCACTCCTCGGCCGCTGCACACGCATCGCCAAGCACCGCCTGACCCCGCCCCGCGCCGCCGGTTGGCCTTTCGAGTCACTCGTCCCAGTGGGCCTTGATGGCCTCTTGGATTCTGGGATAATCCTGATCCGTATCGCCGATCTCTTCGCGCAGTCTCTTCAATTGGAGCTTGAGGGAGCTGACAATCGCCTGGTAATCCGGATCACCGTACCGATTGTTCATCTCGTGAGGATCCTTGCTCAGATCGTAGAACTCCCAGGCCACGGGGGTGTTCTTCCAGAACCGGTTGCCGCCGTGCTTGGTCACGAGCCTCTCGTTGTGCGTATCGGTATAGTCCATCCCGTAGAAGAAGATGAGCTTGTGTTGCTTCGTGCGAATACCGAAGTGGGCTGGATTGTTATGCCCATGGGCCATGTGCATCCAATAGCGGTAGTACGTTCCCTGGCGCCACTCTTGTGGCTCTGACGCACCCTTAAGCGCCGCGACAAAGCTGTGGCCCTGCATATACTCAGGTTTGCGCATGCCGGCCAAGCTCAGCAGTGTCGGCGCGAAATCCGTGTTGTTGATCAGCCACTCGTTGCGACCGCCCGCCGCCACCATCGGCGGGTAGTGAACAATCAAGGGCATGCGAATGGACTCCTCATACATCCAACGCTTGTCGATATAGTCGTGTTCGCCGAGCAGCATGCCCTGATCGCTGGTATAGACGATGACAGTGTTGTTCAGCAGATCGTTCTTCTTCAGACAATCGATGATACGCTGCAGGTTGTCGTCGATCCCTTTGACGCAGCGCAGGTACTCCTTGACATACAATTGATACGCATGATGCGTAAGCTCGCGATCCGTGAGGTCCTCCCGGCCCGTCAGCTTCTCGATCTTCTTGCGGTAGTATCGGGTGAGGTTGCGCTTGGTGCGCTGGGGCGAAATCGTCGAGCCGATCACGCCGACCAGAGAGTCGTTCTCCCCGCGTGTCGCCACCGAGCCGAACTCAGGGCTCGGCTGGTCATAGAGGTTGCCAGGCTCGGGAATGTCGGCGTCCTTGAGGTAGTCCTCATACCGATCGGCATACACGAACATGTCATGAGGCGCCTTGAAGTGGTGCATGAGGAAGAACGGCTTGTCCTTGTCGCGTCGATTCTGTAGCCAGTCCAGCGTGATGTCAGTCAGTACGTCTGAGGAATGGCCCTGGTAGTCCTTGACGTCGATGTCGCGCACCAACGTGCTGTCGAAACGGACCCGCCGCTGCACGCCGCCCTCGCTGACGTGCATGGTCGGATTCATGTAGCGTCCCTGGCCCGCGATCACGGAGAAATAGTCGAAGTACTTGGGCGAATCCTTCAAATGCCACTTCCCGACGACGGCGGTGGTGTACCCGGCCCGTTTCATCTCCCTAGGCAGGTGGCACTTCTCGCCGGGCAGCGTGTCGTAGAGATCGTACACGCCGTTGCGATGGGAGTACTGACCGGTCATGATGCTGGCCCGGCTGGGCGTGCAGATCGAGTTCGCACAGAACACATTGTCGAATACCATGCCCTGGCGCGCCAGCGCATCGAGATTGGGCGTTGGGTTAAGCGGCGCCAGCCGTGAGTTGTAGATCCCCATCGCCCGCGCGCAGTGGTCGTCGGACATGATGAAGAGAATGTTAGGCTTGGCGCGATCCGTTGCCCCAGCGGCCCGCACCGCGTTTCCTCTCATCACCACAGAGGCTATCGTCCACCCCGCACCGGTCAAAAACGTTCGCCTGTTCATCATCAATGCTGCTCCAACCCGGGTGCCTACCACTCGTGCCGATTCACGCCACCACCACACCTGTGCCCGCGCCCTTATCATAACTCAAGAATACAGCTCAGGGTAGACCGAGCCCGGTGCGACCCCCAACAGCAACCTGCCGCTGTCACGCGCCGAACAGTTTCGGACGGAGTTTCTCTGCTCCCGATGAATCAGGGCAATGTGATGTCATCGAGCCAGGCGGTGTCACTGCCATTGGCTACGGAGCCATCCTTCTCGTAACTCCACTCGAAAGTGTGGGTTCCGGCGCTAACGGTATAAGAGACCTGCACCCACTCCTGCTCGCCCGACCAACGATCCCGCTCCTGGCCGTCCACATGGAAGATCAAGTAGTCGAACCCGCGTTCCGACGATGTCTTCACGAAAAAGCTGACCTGACCGGCGGCGCAATCATAGGTCAGACGGAGCGTCGACGTTTCGTCGTCACCGACATCGCCGGCCTGGGCGCTGTAGCTGCCGCCATGAACCTGCGAACTCGTGATGCTCCAAGGCACGTCTCCACCCCACCGCTGCCAGTCAAACGCAGAGAAGTCGCCCGTTTCGAAATCCTCAACGGCCGCGTCGGAGGCGTCGGAGGCGTCGGGGGCACCGGGGGCCCCCGCCTGCCAGGTCAGAAGTGGA
>JANQFY010000222.1 GCA_028277585.1 Sedimentisphaerales bacterium | reverse complement strand
TATCAAGCGCCCCCGCGTGGCGATCCTCTCAGCCAACGAGAAGCAGATTCCCTCGTTGCCGTCGACCTGGATGGGACTGGAACTCGCGCGGCGTCAGTGGCCGGACGCGGTAGTCTGCGGACCTCTCTCGTTTGATTTGGCCACCGCACCGGAGTCCGTCGCAATCAAAGGGATGCCCGATCTGCCCGGGGCCGAGGAAGTCGCGGGCCAGGCTGACATTCTCGTCTGCCCGGGCATCGACGCGGCCAACGTCTTCTACAAAGCCATCTCGGCGATGACGCGTTACGGCCAGGCCTCGATCGCGGGTATCACCGTCGGGTTCCCCATTCCGTACGTGATCCTCTCTCGAGCCGATACCCTGGAGACCAGGCTGGATTCCGTGGCTCTTTGCGGTATTTACGCACAGCGTCGCGCCTTATTGCGTCAGCGGGAAGAGAAAGCTACCTCGGTTGCGGCGCCGGAGCTGCGCCATCGCGTGCTGGCGGTCAATCCCGGCTCGACCTCGCTCAAGATGGCGGTTTACGAGAACGACCAGTGCGTTTGGGACTTCGAGGCGCCGACCGCGGCCTATACGAACAAACCGCCGGCCGAGCAGCTTGAGAGTGTGCGGCAACTCCGGCAGACCATTTGTGAGCATCTGCAGGAGCAGGGTATCGAGGATCTCGACGCCATCTCCGGCCGTGGGGGATTCCTGCCTCGCCCCGAGCAAAAACTGCAAAGCGGCACCTATTGGGTCGCCCAGGTCGAGGGGGATCGCGTCGTCGTGGATCAAGACATCGTGGATGGCGTGCTGAAGTACCCTGAGCGGTCGCACGCCAGCAACCTGGGAGCACCGCTGGCGGCCGAGTTGGCCCAGCACTTCCACGTGCCGGCGTTTATCGTCGATCCCGTCGTGGTCGATGAGTTCGATTCGCAGGCGGAGATTTCTGGTTTCAAGGGCATCGAGCGTCGCAGCACGGCCCATATACTCAGTGTTCGCATGGCTACGAAACGGGCTGCCAAAGACGTTGGTCGGCCCATGGATCAGATCAATCTGGTGGTCGCCCATCTGGGGGGCGGTATCACGATCGCGACGGTTCGCCAGGGCAAGATTGTAGACAACAACATTGGATTGCTGGGGGAGGGCCCCTTCACGCCGTGCCGGGCGGGGCAACTTCCTCTTGGGGAATTGATCGATCTCTGCTATTCTGGCCGTTTCACACGAGATGAGTTGGTTCGCGAACTCACCAATAACGGCGGGCTTCGCTCCTATTTGGGCGAGCACCGCATGGAACGGATCGAAAAGAGTATTGCGGAAGGGGATTCGTTGGCCGAACGCGTGGTGACGGCCATGGTGTACCAGATTGCCAAGGGGATTGGCGCCGCCTATGTCGCGGCCGGATGTGATGTCGAGGCGATCATCCTGACCGGCGGACTCGTGCGAAGCGAGTTGGTTCGCAAGACGCTCCGCAAGCAGGTGGGACGATTGGCGCCGGTTCTGATTTACAGAGAATCGCTCGAAATGGGAGCACTCGCCAACGGGGCGATGGAGGCCCTTTCCGGGCGCGTCAAAGCACAACATTACAAACTGCCACAGGAAGAACGACTCTGTGGAGGGCTTCAAGATGGATGAGAGTCAGAGGACATACTGGGCGTTCAGGGTCCAGGTGGTCGACCGCGCCGGGGCGCTGACGAGCGTGGCTTCGGCCTTCAGCAACAGCAGTATCAACGTCGATACGGTTGTGGGTTTTGCCGCCGATGAGGAGGCCGGGTGGAAGCCGGAGGTGCTCGTCGGCTTCTGGGGCACTGAGCAGGAGAAGGATCTGATGAGCCGCCGGATTCAGCGGCTCACCAAAGTCGTCCGCGTCGCTTGTACGCAGGCCGATCCGACCGGCCAGAGGGATTCGGTCCATCATATCGTCGAGCAGTTCCGGCGCGACATGCGCGAGAGAAACGACTGGAGCGTCCAGTAGCAGGTAGATAGTCCGTTGCCTGAGCACTGAGGCCGCGGGAAGTGTGTTTTCCGACACGTGACATAAAGGGGAGTATCATGGCAGCAGGCACGTTTCACCATTTTGGCGTCCCCGTGGACGCGACGCAGGACAATGAGATCTACATTGAGGGCGCCAAGGTGTACATCACGGACGCCGAAGCCCATCCGTTTCGGGTGGAGTACCTTCGCTTTGAGCCGGGCAGCCCGATGCATCCGGACGTGCAGACCAAGCCCCACGCCGCCTTTATGGTCGACAGCCTGGAAGAGACGTTGAAGGGACGCAATGTGATCATCGAGCCGTTCGATGCCACTGAGACTCTGCGCGTCGCGTTCATCAACGACAACGGCGCCGTTATCGAACTGATGGAAGAGAAGTAATCTGGCCCGAACAGTGTGGAAAGGACCGAAGCAATGATGATGAAGAAGTTCATTAACGATCCCGACAACCTGGTCAACGAACTGCTCAACGGTTTCGCCCTGGCCAACGCGGACAAGGTGAAGCTGGCGGGCAACAATCTGGTCGTGCGGGCCAATCCCAAGCCGGAAGACAAGGTCGCCATCGTGACGCTGGGCGGTAGCGGTCACGAACCGGCCCTGAGTGGTTATGTCGGCGAGGGCATGCTCGACATCAGCGTCCCGGGCGAGATCTTCGCGGCGCCGGGCCCGCCTCGCGTGCTGGAAGCCCTGCGGATGGCCAATCGGCCTGCCGGCGTTCTGCTGGTCGTGCTCAACCACGCTGGGGATATCATGTCGGCCAACATGGCGATGCAGATGGCTGAGAAGGAAGGGCTCAATGTCAAGCAGATCCTGACGAGCGAAGACATCTCCACCGGCCCACGGGACAAACCGGAAGAGCGGCGTGGCCTGATCGGATGTCTGGCTGTGATCAAGGCCGCCGGCGCCGCTGCCGAACAGGGCAAGAGCCTGGAGGAGTGTTGGGAAATCGCGCATCGCCTGGAACGCAACATGGCCACCCTGGCGGTTGCCGTTGCCCCGGCCACCCATCCTTCCACCGGCGACGCCATCTCCGAGATTCCGGAAGGCGATATGATCATCGGTATGGGCCAGCACGGTGAGAGCGGCAGTGGGCAGATGAAGATCAAGACCGCCCGCGAGACCGCCGAGATTATGCTCGACGCCCTGATCGAGGACCTCTCCATCAAGGCGGGCGAGGACGTGCTCATGATGATCAACGGCGTCGGCTCGACCACGTTGATGGAACAGTACGTCGTGCTGAATAGCTGCAAGGAGATCCTGGGCGGCAAGAACATCAACCTGGCGCGCTGCATCGCCGGCGAGTTCCTCACGGTCCAGGAGATGGGCGGCTTCCAGATGTTCCTGGCCCGCCTGGATTCCGAGCTCACCGAGTTGTGGGATGCCCCGTGTAAGTGCCCGAGTATGGCGATGTAAGGTCGCGCCGGCAGGGCGTGTGTTGTAAGACGAGGATAGTGACAATGACTGATACATTGGATTGCCAGGGTCTGGCGAAGATGCTGCTGGGCGCCGTCGAGCAGATTCGTGCGAACCACGCACGGCTCTCCGAGCTGGATTCCCACGGCGGTGACGGTGACCACGGTACGACGATGCTGCGTGCCATGGAGAATCTCCAGAGCGCCGTGAGCGCTTCTAAGTGCGACGCGCCCGGCGGCCTGTTGGGCGAGATCGCCTGGGCCGTGATGGGCACCGACGGCGGCGCGACCGGACCTCTGTTCGGCTCGTTCTTCATGGGCATGCAGGAAGGGGCCGGCGACAAGGCCAGTTGCGACGCCGCGACGCTGGCGGCGATGTTCCAGGCCGGCCTGGACACCCTGTGCAAGCAGACCAAGGCCCAGGTCGGAGACAAGACCATCGTAGACGCCCTGGTACCCGCTGTGACCGCGATGGGACAGGCTGCGGCTGCTGGCGGTGATATCGCCGCCGTCCTGCAGCGCGGCGCCGAAGCGGCGGCCACGGGCGCCGAATCAACTAAAGACATCGAAGCCCGCTTTGGTCGGGCCAAAAACGCCGGTGACAAGAGCCTGGGGCATGAAGACCCGGGAGCGGTATCCGCGTCCCTGCTCTTTAAAGGTTTTCTGGAAGGAGTGCAACAGCATGGCTGATCTTGATGACATCAGAGACGGTAAGAACTTTGGCCTGGGCCAGGACATCGAAAGCCAGGGCTTCTATCTCAAGGGCTGTGATAACATGGGATGGGGCATGAAGGAGCGAATGGCACGCATCTTCCGACCGGGTTCAGGCAGGACCGTGATGCTGGCCTTTGATCATGGTTTCATCATGGGGCCGACCTCGGGACTGGAGCGCATCGACCTGTCCATCGTACCGATCGCCCAGTACGCGGACTGCCTCATGGCGACCCGCGGAATGATCCGCACCTCCATTCCGGCACAACTGGGCAAGCCGATCTGTCTCCGTTCCGATGCCGGCACCTCCATCCTCACGGAACTGAACCACAACGTGATCATCGATGTCGAGGATGCCATCCGCATGAACGCCTCGGCCATGGCCATCATGGTGACGGCAGGCGATCCCGCGACCGAGGCCAAGACCTTTGCCAATCTCTACAACCTGGTCGATGCCGGACAGAAGTACGGCATTCCCGTGATGGGTGTGACGGCTGTTGGCAAGGACATGGCCCGCGATGCACGCTACTTTGGTTTGGCATCGCGTATGTGCGTTGAGAACGGCGCCAATATCGTGAAGACCTACTACTGTGAGGGCTTCGAGAAGGTCGTGGCCGCCTGCCCGGTTCCCATCGTCATTGCCGGCGGCAAAAAGCTCCCGGAACTCGAGGCCCTGGAACTGGCGTACAATGCCATTCAAGCCGGTGCCGCCGGGGTGGATATGGGGCGCAATGTTTTCCAGTCGGACTATCCGGCAGCCATGCTCCAGGCCATCGCCAGCGTGGTCCATGACGGCCAGACACCGGCCCAGGCCTATGATCTGTTTGAAACGCTGAAGAACGGTTCATAAGGCGGGTCCTTGGACAGTATGTAACTGAAGTCTCGGGGATTTCAGGGAGAAAGGAGACAGGAGTCAGTAGGAATACGGATTTCCTCCTGTCTCCTTTCTTACTCATGTTAAGATGAGAGTGTAACGACGCATGCAGTATCGAAACGAAGACTTCTACCAGGCGGACGGCAGCTTTGACACGGACCGCGCCAAGCAGGCCTACTACGAGATGATGGAACGGCACGGCTATCCCATCTGCCCTCGACTCAAAGGCGAAGAGTTTTGGGCGATCGATTTTGGCCTGGGCCGGTTCACCGAGGTGGGCATGGCCGGCATCTTCTGGGTCAACAACCAACGTGACAACTACTTCGGACACGAGATCTACCTCCTTCCCGGGCAGATGATTCCCGAGCACTGTCACCTGCGCACCGACGAGGCCGGCCCGAAGATGGAGGCCTGGCAGCCTCGGCACGGTTGGGTGTATATCTATGGCGAGGGCGGACCCACGGCCGGCGTCGAGGGCCGGATTCCCCCCAGCCATCAACAGTGTGCCGTCGCCCGTACGCAGAAGAAGTTGACCGTCGGTGAGGTCGGCATGCTGGAGAAGGCCGAAGCCAAGCACTGGATGATCGCCGGGCCGGAAGGGGCGATCGTCACCGAGTATGCGACGTACCACGATGGGGCCGGATTGCGCTTCAGCCATCCGGATGTTCAGTTCTAGCACCGCAGAGCGACGCTATGTCGTCTGCTGTGGGCTCCAAAGACAGAGGAGTGATTATGGTTGATGCTCGCTTTCAGCGGATGTTCCGCTCTGCCGGACATCTTGTGTTGTTGCTGCTCGTCGTGATGCTGATCGGCTCCGGCTGTGATCAAGAAGCCACACCTGGCGCCGACGGGGACGACCCCTCGGCGCCAAACTCGGTGGATTCTTCGACCGAGTCGGTATCATCGACACCGGAGACCGGAGGGGATACCGAGACGAATGACATCCCCGTCTTCGCGGCGAACTCACCATTTGATACGAACGATCCGCAGCCGACCGAGGTCGTGGAAGGCAAGTACATCTATGCCAAGTCCATCCTCTGGGAGGAAGGCCCCGAGTTGGTCGTTGAGAAATGGCTGACCGAGAAGCCCGAGACGGAAGGCAAGTGCGTTCTGATCGAGTTCTGGGCCACGTGGTGCCCGCCGTGTCGGAAGTCCATCGGCCTCCTCAACCAGTTCCATAAGAAGTTCGGCGATGAGTTGGTCGTCATCGGGATCTCTGAGGAGACTGAGGAGGACGTGCGTAAGCTCAAGGAGCCTCAGACCGAGTATTTCGTCGCGGTCGATACCCAGCGTCGGATGAAAGACGCCCTGGGCGTCTCCGGCATTCCCCACATCATCATCCTCGAGCCGGGCGGATACGTCGTCTGGGAAGGCTTCCCCTATCAGAAGGGATACGAGCTGACCGAGGAGGTCATTGAGAAGATTCTGAAGGTCGCCAGAGAGGGTTAGGGCGGCCGAAACCGGCTCGTGGAGTCTTTGGTGATGGGCGAGGAAGATAAGCAAGAATCCTACGACGCTGTCCTGCGCAACATCTGCGCCCTGATTGCGGATGAAACCGATCCAATCGCCGTAATGGCGACGGTGGTCTGCGAACTCCACCACGGGATGTCTCACTTCGACTGGACCGGCTTCTATCGGGTAGTTGAGCCGGGTCTGCTCAAGGTCGGACCCTACCAAGGGGGACACGGCTGCTTGCAGATTGCATTTGAGCGGGGTGTCTGTGGGGCGGTTGCTCGCTCCTGTCAGACCCAACTCGTGCCCGACGTTCATGCCTTTCCGGGCCACATTGCCTGTTCCTCTTCAACCCGTTCGGAGATCGTGGTTCCCGTGCTTTCACCAGCAGGGAATCTGATTGCTGTGCTCGATGTCGATTCCGATGAACCCGACTCGTTTGATGAAATCGACCGCGTGAATCTCGAGACTATCTGCTGCATGGTGGGGCGTGTCGAGGGCGAAGACCACGCGGCTTGATCGGGCTGACATCCGCCAGTGCGGCGATCTGGCCCAGGAGGTTGTGCCATGAAGAAGACGCTGCTCGTTCTTGTCTACCTCTTCCTGTCATCGGTGGCGCTCGGCGCCGGAGAAGCGAAGCCCTGGTTGGGCGTGCACGTTCTCATGACCAGCAGCGATAAGACGACGCAGTTGACCGAAGTCGTCGAGCCCTTAGCGGAGAAGGGCATCAACGCGATCATCGCCGAGATCAACTATGGGTACGCCTATCAGTCCCATCCCGAATTGCGGGCGGGCAATCCCAGCAGTCCTGAACAGATCGGCAAGCTGCTGGCGGCGTGTCGGGCCCACGGCGTTCGGCTGATCCCTCAGTTCCAGTGTCTGGGGCATCAATCCTGGAGCAAGACCACGTTTCCTCTGCTGACCAAGTACCCCCAGCTCGACGAGACGCCGGGGAAGTACCCGGACAACGAGGGGATCTACTGTCGCAGTTGGTGTCCGCTGCATCCGGAGGTCAATCCGATCGTGTTCGATCTGATCGATGAACTGATCGAGGTCTTCGAGGCCGATGCATTGCACGTAGGGCTCGATGAGACGTTTCTGATCGGTAGCGACGCGTGCTCCCGCTGTAAGGGCAAGAGCACAGCGAAGCTCTTCGCCAAAGCGGTCAACGACTACCACCAGCATATCGTCGGCAAGCACAAGCTTCAGATGCTCATGTGGGGCGACCGATTGATCGACGCCAACGAGATCACGTACGGGAAATGGGAGGCCAGCGCCAACGGGACCGCCGGCGCGATCGATCTTATCCCCAAGGACATCATCATCTGCGATTGGCACTACGAGCCGCGCCAGGCCTATGAGTCGATCCCGATGTTCCTCAAGAAGGGCTTCCGCGTTTGGCCGGCCAGTTGGCGCAAGACGGACGCCGCGAAAGCCCTGATCGATTACTCGAGGACCTTCGACGACGAGAAGATGCTGGGGCACCTCAACACGACCTGGGGCGCTGTCGCCTTCAAGGACCTGCCCAGTTTCGAGCCGCTGGGCTTGGCTGTCGGCGCCTTTCGGTAGGGCGATGAGGCTCTAGTCGAAGAACGGAAACAGCTCTCGGATGTCCTCCTTCGATGGTCGCCGACCGTATTCGCAGATCTCAAAGGCTTCGACGTACTTGATCTTGCTGGCCTTCTCACGGCCGTAGAATTCTTGCAGCTTCGCGTGATGACGCCCGGTCTTCTTGTCTCGTCCCAGGCGGCGAGCCAGGAAGGCCTTGCGACGCTCTTCCCGCGCAGGGCCCGCCTTGGGGACGGGCACGACACGCTCGAATCCGCCCGTGGCCCAGAGGCTCTCGATCTGAGATTCCAGCTTCCACAACGCATTGCCCTTGGTCTCAAGCACTTCATCAATGCCGACCACGATGTCAGCCTCAAACGGGTTGGGCTTCTGGAATCGATCGGCCGAGTAGAGGAACAGCGGGTTCTTGGTCAGGGCCTCCACATCGGGACAGTAGTGCTTCACCGTGACCATGAACGCGGCGTCCTGCACCAGGATGGCTGTGTAGCGATGGTCCGGGTGATAGTCGTAGGGTCTATGCGAGATTACGATGTCAGCCTTCCACTGGCGAATCAGCCGGACGATCTGCTTGCGGTTCTCCAGGGTGGGCATCAACTCCCCGTCATGGATATCCAGCACCTGAGATTCTTCGACGCCCAGCACCTTGGCGGCTTCCTTGACCTCGGCCGTCCGACGTTTCGCCAGGGGGCCGCCCGCCATGGTGGCGTGGCCGATATCTCCGTTCGTGGTCGAGACGAACTTGACATGGTGCCCCTGGGCGGCCCAGAGTACGGCGCATCCGCCGGCGTCGAGTTCGCAGTCGTCGGGATGGGCGCCGAAGACGATGATTCGCAATTTGCCGTCGTCGGGAACCTTCGGTGCGGCCCAGGCGGAACTGAGTGCGACAAGCGTCGTCAAGACCAGAACGAGCAGGGTGCTTTGGATGCGCATGATCGGTTCTCCTTTCCCATGAACTGTGCTGATGCACGCCGTACGGCCCGTCCAGCGTACCTTGGACGAGATTTTGCCTCGATCGTCACAATACTTCAGCCGAACGCCGGATGCAAGGGCTTGCCCGCCGATAGGTCGATCGCTATCATAGCCTACCTTTGTGCGACAACGGTGTGCTGTCCCGCTTGTGGCGGGTCGGCATCTGAAGATACGAATCCTATTCCTGGCACACGGGGAGAGCTGCAATGAAGGCGCTGGTCAAGAGTAAGGCGGAGGTCGGGCTCTGGTTGGAGGATGTTCCGGTCCCGAAGATCGGCATCAATGATGTCCTGATTCAGGTGGTGAAGACCTCGATCTGCGGGACGGACGTCCATATTTACAATTGGGACGCCTGGGCCCAGAAGACGATCCCGGTTCCCATGACGGTCGGGCACGAGTTCGTTGGCCGTATCGTTGAGATCGGGAGCAACGTGCACGACTTCAAGGTGGGCGACTTGGTCAGTGCGGAGGGGCACGTGGTCTGCGGCCATTGCCGCAACTGCCTGGCCGGCCGCAGGCATCTCTGTAACGCGCCAAGCGGGATCGGGGTCAATCGCGAGGGCGCTTACGCCGAGTACATCTCGGTCCCCGTAACTAACATCTGGTATTGTGACGCGTCGATCCCCACCGATGTGCTCAGTTGCTTCGATCCGCTGGGAAACGCGGCCCACACGGCGCTAAGCTTCGGTGTGGTCGGAGAGGACGTGTTGATCACCGGCGCCGGCCCCATCGGTTGCATGGCGGTCGGGATTGCCCGCCAGGTCGGCGCCCGGCATATCGTGGTCTCCGATCTGAATCCTCATCGTCTGGAACTGGCCCAGAAAATGGGCGCTACCCTGACGGTCGATGTACGGTCGAGCAGTATCGAGGAGGCCCAGGAACATCTCGGGATGAAGGAGGGGTTTGATGTCGGTATGGAGATGTCGGGCAGTCCTCAGGCGCTACGAGGGATGATCGCCAACATGGCGCACGGGGGCAAGATCGCGCTGCTAGGCATCTTGCCGCCCACCGAAATCGACTGGGACGCGGTGGTCTTCAATGGACTAACGATCAAGGGCATCTACGGTCGCGAGATGTACGAGACTTGGTATAAGATGACCATGTTGATCCAGGGCGGGCTCGATGTGACGCCGCTGATTACCCATCGGCTCCACTACACCGACTTCGAGAAGGGCTTTGAAGCCATGCGGTCCGGCAATTCCGGAAAGGTTGTCCTGACGTGGAGTGACGCTTAGAAGGCGACTTGCCTCTGGGAGGAAAGAGATATGTTTGGCAGTATGAAGACCCACTTGTCGCAGCAACTTGTCGAGATCGAGACGGCCGGACTTGCCAAGCCCGAGCGGGTCATCACGACGCCGCAGAGCAATCGTATTGAGACCACGGCCGGGAAGTCCGTCCTCAACATGTGCGCCAACAATTATCTGGGGCTGGCCAATCACCCGGCAGTGGTCCAGGCAGCCCGTGAGAGCTACGATCGCTGGGGATTCGGCATGGCGTCGGTCCGTTTCATTTGCGGCACGCAGCAGATTCACAAGGATTTGGAGAAGGCCGTGACCGCCTTCCTGGGGACCGAGGATACGATCAGCTATGGTTCCTGTTTCGACGCCAATGGAGGTCTGTTCGAGACACTCTTGACTCCCGAGGATGCGATCATCAGCGACCAGTTGAACCACGCGAGCATCATCGATGGGGTTCGGCTGTGCAAGGCGCAGCGGTTCCGTTTCAACAACAGCGATATGAAGGACCTGGAGGAGAAGCTGAAGGCCGCCAAGGACGCGCGGTTCCGCCTGATTGCCACCGACGGCGTCTTCTCCATGGATGGTTACGTCGCGAAGCTGGACGAGATTTGCGACTTGGCGGACCAGTACGATGCACTGGTCATGATCGACGATTGCCACGCCACCGGAGCGATCGGCCGGACCGGACGGGGCACGCCGGAGCATCGGGGCGTGATCGGTCGGGTGGATATCATCACAGGCACTTTCGGCAAGGCCCTGGGCGGCGCCAGCGGCGGATTCACGTCGGGTCGCAAGGAGATCATCGACATGCTTCGCCAGCGCAGTCGCCCCTATCTGTTCTCCAACACACTTGCCCCCGCCATCGCGGCCGGTTCGCTCAAGGCGATTGAGTTGCTCAATGGTTCGACAGAGCTTGTGGACCGGCTTCACGACAACACCGCCTATTTCCGCCAGCGCATCGGCGAGACGGGACTCACGGTCCTTCCAGGGACGCACCCGATTACGCCGGTCATGCTGGGTGACGCGGTGCTGGCTCAGAAGATGGCTCAGCGCCTGCTCGAGAAGGGTATCTATGTAATTGGGTTCTCTTACCCCGTGGTCCCCAACGGGCAGGCTCGCATTCGAACGCAGATTTCCGCCGCCCACACGCGCGAGGATCTGGACTTCGCCGTGGAGAAGTTCGCCGAGGTCGCCAAGGAACTCGATCTGGAGGGGTGAAGACATGATCTATCTGGGGCAGGACGATATCCATCAGGCCGGTGGGATTACTGAGTGGTTGGACGCGATCGAAGCGGCACTGCGCCTCTACGAGGCCGGCGACTTCCAGATGCCCGAGCGGCTACACGTCGAGAAGGAGGACAACGTCCTGCTCCTGATGCCCTGTTTCACCAAAGAGGCCTTCGCGACCAAGCTCGTGACGCTCTTTCCGGGCAACGCCGAACGAGGCGTACCTGTTCTGACCGGCTTGGTGGTCCTCAACGACATCGAGACGGGGGTGCCTGTCGCGCTGCTGGATGGCGCCACGCTCACCGCCATGCGAACGGCCGCCGTGGCTTCCGTGGGGATCCGCCACCTCGCCCCGGAGGGCGTCCGGTCGCTGGGGCTCATCGGCGCCGGGGCGCAAGGCTACTATCAAGCCTGGCTGGCCTGTGTCTCGAAGGGATTCACCCGTCTTCATGTCTTCGATCGAAGCGCCGAGCAGGCGCGGACGCTGGTGGAGCGTCTGTCTCGCGTATTGCCTCAGACCCAGATCCACCAGGCCCGGAGCGTCGAGGATCTGCTCACCGACAGTGAGGTGGTCATCACGGCTACGACCGCCTCTGAGCCCGTCCTGCCCGAGAGTCGCGAACTTCTGCAAGGCCGGCACTTCGTAGCGATCGGGTCGTATCAGCCCCACGTGCGGGAACTCCCCGAGACCCTGTTTGGACTTCTCGATACCGTCTTGATCGACACCGAGCATGCGCTGGCCGAGTCGGGCGACCTTATTGTGCCGCTGCGCAACGGATGGATCGAAGCGGATCAGGTGATGACGATCAGCCGATTCCTGGGCGGCGAGCGCCCTCCCCAGGCGGCGACCACGCTATTCAAATCCGTTGGCATGGCTCTGTTCGACGTCTGCGCCGCCAAGTTCGTCTACGACAAAGCGGTCGCAAAGGGATTGGGTCAGAAGATCAAGACCTGACGATCACCTTTCACTTCGCTTCGCGGTCACAAGAGGCCGGTCTTGCAGGCAGGTGCTCATTCAGATAGCGAGTCAGCAAACTGTAGAGATGCAGCCTGGTGTTCTCACCCTCCCGAATGCTGTGACTGCGGTTGGGATACGACATCATATCGAATGGTTTGTTGTGCTCGATTAATTCGTTGACGAGGGCCTCACAACTCTGGTAGTGACAGTTGTCGTCGCCTGTGCCATGGATGAGGAGCAGGTCTCCTTCGAGTTGATGGGCGAACGTAATAGGCGAGCCCTGTGTGAATCCCTCCTCGTTGTCGTCGGGAAGGCCCATATAGCGCTCCTGGTAGATGGTGTCGTAGAACCGCTGGTTGCTGATGAACGCGATCGCCATCGCCATCCGATAGAGGTCGGGATAGCGGAAGATGGCGTTGAGGCTCATGGAGCCGCCCCCGCTCCAACCCCAGATTCCGATCCGGCTGGGATCCACGTACGGGCGGGTCTCGATGATCTTGCGTGTCGCGGCGGCCTGGTCGGCCGAGGCGAGGATTCCGATTTGGCGATAGACGCATTTGCGCCACGCGCGGCCTCGTGGGCTCGGTGTGCCCCGATTGTCTATGCTCACTACGAGGTAGCCCTGCTGGGCCAGCATTAGGTGCCAGAGGTAGTTATTCCCTCCCCAGCGATCGAGCACCGTCTGGCCCGCCGGTTCACCGTACACATGGAAGAACAACGGGTAGCGGCGATCCGGATCGAAGTCTGGCGGCTTGATGCACCAGGCGTCCAACGAAAGGCCGTCCTCGATGTCGATCCGGAAGAATTCGGCTGGACCAGTCTTCAAGGCGGTGAGTGTATCGCGCAAATCGGAATTGTCCTCAACGACTCGGATTGTCTTGTGGTCCGGTAGCGAGATCAATTCAGTTACTGGCGGAAGGCCGAACGAGGAGTAGGTGTGAAACGCCCACTGCCCGTTGGGAGAGATGTCGTACGAGTGGGTGCCCGGGACGTTCGCCGGAGTGATTCGTGTGGCTGCGGCGCTGCCATCCAAAGCGACACGGTACAGATATCGTTGCGTTGGATTCTCCGGCGAGGCGAGGAAGTAGGCCCATTGGCCTTCAGTGTCCACGCGGAGGAGGCTGATCACGTCGAAGTCGTCTTCCGTCAGCTTCTTCGTCTGCCTTCCCGAACGTGAGACGGTGTACAGATGCCGCCAGCCGTCCCGCTCGCTCAGCCAGGTGAAGCGCTTCCCGTCATCCAGCCACTTGAGGCAGTCGGTGACATCGAGCCAGGCGTCGTCCCGTTCGGTCAGGATGGTTCGCGCCTTGTTCTTGCGGATGTTGATCAGCATGACCTCGTTGGTGTTCTGGAGGCGATTGAGTTGTTGAACGACCAACGTACGGGAGTCGTCGGCCCAGTCCATCTTGGGGATGTAATGATTGCGCGGATCGTCGGACAGGTCGAACCGGCGCGTCTTGCCGTCCGAGATGCGAACGACCGCGACGCGGCAATCGGAGTTCTGCTCTCCTACTTTCGGGTACGTGAAGGTGGTGAGTGTGGGATAGAGCGCGTCGGTGTTGTTGATCATCTGGAACTCCCGCACGCCCGAGGTGTCGAATCGCCAATACGCGATCCACCGGCCGTTGGGGCTCCAGCGGAAGCCGTCCCGCAGACGGAATTCCTCCTCGTAGACCCAGTCGCTTGTGCCGTTGATGATGGTCTCCGATCCATCGTCGGTCAGTGACGTGATCGCCAGGGTCTCAAGATCCTGGACGTAGAGGTTGCGCTCGCAGACGTAGGCGACGCGACGCTCCTTAGGGCAGAACTTGGCGAACATCAGAGTCGAGGGCTCTGCGTCGCCCCCGAGCTTCTGAAGCCTCCACGTTTGCAGGTCGAGCACCCAGTAGTCGCCTCGCGTGTTGATGCGCCATACGCGCTTGGTGTTGGTGAAGATCAACAGCTTTTCGCGCGTTTCCGACCAGGAATAGCCCTCGATCTTCAGCGGCTTCGATTCACCTTCCGGGATCAGCCGCTTGGCGGGGACGAGGATCTCCTGCTCCCCCGTCAGCGGATCGTAGGCGACGATGTCTTTGCCCTTCTCCGTCTCTTCGGAGTCCTCGACCATCGTGTAGGCCGAACCATCGTCGAGCCATCGGGTCCGACCCACGGATTCGGGGCGGAACTCGTTCGAATCGAAGATACGTTCCAGAGTTAGAAGCGAAGGATCGGTGGCTTCCTGGGCGAAGACACCAAGACAGAGAAGGGCGGTCAGTAGTGCCGATGTGGCGAATGATCTGTGCATCGTCGATTTCCTCTACGCGCTTGTTGGATCAGAGCAATTGGATCGGACTGTCACGGTTCCGTCCGGGGCGATGTGAATGTCGTCATCCTGTTCGAGGCTGAAGAAGTCCGGCTCATCGAGCACGACTATCGGTATAGGGCGCTGGTACAGTTCGTCGGAAACGATGCTGCCCAGCGCCAGAATCGGTTCGACGTCGAGATTGATGATCGCCGCCGGGGCGACGCCGTTCTTGATGCTCTCCAGCAGGATGGCGCTGGCCGTGCTGGAGCCGCGTCCGCGGGGGAACACGAAGACCCGGCCGGCCGCCATGACGCCCGACAACTCGTGACGTCGGTCGATGATCTCGCCCGTTCGGGGGCACCATCCTCCCCAGAAACTGATGGGCTCCCGGGTGACCAGGGCCCGGCCGGACGCCTGACCTGCGACGAGAGGCCTTCCCTTCACTACTCTAACCATGATGGTTTCTCCCGGTGCACCCGACCCTCAAAGGCCGAGGCGACACAATCGGCGATTTCGCCAAACGCGACCTTTACACTCAGTTCGCCCGGCGCGTAGTAGGCGCACTTGCCGGAATTCGTCATCAGAACCTTCGTTTCCTTGCCGACCATGGGGGTGTGGAAAACACATGTATCGAGGGTGATCTCGACGCCCGCTTGCTCCAGGATTTTGAGGCAGTCGCTTCGCTGCGCCAACGCGTGCGAACTCTGGCACGAGATGACAACGAAGCGAACGTCGTCGGAGAGCTTCTGTCTTTTCTCCAGCCGGGCTCGCAGCAGGTCGGCCAGCGTCCTGAACTCATCGAACGAAAAATGGGGACACCCCAGGACGACCAAATCGAGATTGTCACCTTCCTGTGCGGTCGAGAGATGGTCCCATGCTTCTCCAAGTTCAGTCGGACCGATTTCTTCGATTCGTTCTGGTTCATCGCCCTGAAAGGCTTCCTCCAGCGTGGCCGCTTCGGGCGTCAGGCCGATCGCATGGAACAGCGCCACGGCGCCGGACGAGGCGGCCGCGGCGCAGAGGGCCTTCAGCCGGTCGCTCGATACGCCCGCCGGCAAGCCCTCGATCACCGGTATCTTCTCACCGGCCGCCAAGCCCAGGAAATGGCCCAGCACAGGATAGAAGGCGTCACTCTCGACGGCGCTGGGGTCTACACCGGCAAGACGATAGAGGATTTGTCCTTTGCGGTTCTCGCGCAGGTGCAGGCCGCACTTCGGGACGCGTCCGGTGATGGCGGCGCAGATATCCAGGAAATCCGCGTAGCGATTCGTTCGCGCCCCGAGCACCGAGTTGGCGTAGCAGATCGCGTTGGACTCTCCCCAGGCGACCTGCTGGCCGAACCGTGGCGTCAAATAGCCCTGGTAGGGGGCGCAGCTCCAGGTCGGTACGCACCCCATATCGGTATAGGCCTTGCCCTGTCGGATCGCTTTAGAGGCGAAATCCTCATCGATCCCAAACCGTGTCCAGTTCTGCAGATCGAGCGGCCCCATGTTGAGCGTGGTGGGGACGCGCACCCGCCCGCCGCCTGCCGCCAGGGCCTCGGCGAATTCCAGCCCGCTGTCGCTGAGCAGGCCGCACCCGTCGATATGGGCCTGTGTCACATCCATCAGTTCGGCTGTTCCACAGACTTCGGCCATACGCACGATGATTCGCATGGCGGTCTGAGCCGCCTGCCCTTCGTTTCCGGCGAGAAGCCGCTGGTCCCATTCACTGAGTTGTGGTTGCATCTGTCCGGTTGACTCCTGTCACCAAGATCGAGAATCAAAGCCGCTATTCTAGTATTCCCGATGGATGACGGAAAGGCATTTGTGGTATAGATAGGTAACGGGGTACCTCGAAGATCAATGTCCTGGTTTGACAAGGAGATGTGACGTGGCAACGAATCCTACAGTTACGCGACGAACCTTCTTAAGGCATTGCGCTGCGGCCGGTTGTCTCGGTTCGCTGTCGCGAGCAGTTGCTCGAAACCGCCTCGGTTCTCACCGGGCGGACAAGCCCAATATCGTTTTCATCATGGCTGATGACCTCGGATACGGCGATACCGGTTGCTACAATCCCGACTCGAAGATCCCGACACCCCATATTGATACGCTGGCTGAGCAGGGCTTGCGTTTTACCGACGCCCATTCCCCTTCGGCTGTGTGTACGCCGACCCGCTACGGCGTTCTGACAGGGCGCTACTGTTGGCGCACCTGGCTCAAGAGGAACGTCGTCGGGGGCTACACCGATCCGCTGATGGATCCGGATCGAGCAACGGTCGGGTCTCTGCTGCAGAGGCATGGCTATCGAACCGCCTGTATCGGCAAGTGGCACCTGGGGCTGGGATGGACCCGACAGAACGGCTACGTGGGCGAGCACAGTGACAAGCCGCGTTTCTTCTCCTGGCAGGACGGCGATCCTGAGAAGGGCGAGAATGTGGACTTCACCAAACCGGTCGCCGGCGGCCCGGCGGATCTTGGATTCGACTACGCCTATTACACTGCGGCCTGCCCGACTATCGACGGTCCCTTCTGCTACATCGAGAATCGTCACACGGTCGGTCTGCCGGATCAGAAGATGCCGATCGACAAGAGTGTGCATCCCGACTATCGCCCCCGCCCGGGCCTGATGGCGGATGGTTTCGATGTTCGGGAAGTGGACACTATCTTCACTCGCAAGGCGACGGAGTTCATCGAGGAGTCCCACAAGAATGCGCCGGAGAAGCCGTTCTTCCTCTACCTGGCGCTTTCGTCGCCCCATGCACCCTGGTTGCCCCCGGAATTCACCGAGGGTGACAGCGAGGAGGGGCCGCGCGGCGACCTCGTCGTCTGGGCGGACTGGTGTGTGGGCCAGGTGGTTACGACCCTGGAGCGGCTGAAACTTGCGGACAGCACGTTGGTCATCTTCACCAGTGACAACGGTCCGCGTCATGGCGCCAACGGTCACCGGTCGGCCGGACCGCTGCGCGGACACAAGTCGCACATATGGGAAGGAGGGCACCGTGTACCCTTCATCGCCCGCTGGCCCGGACGGGTCAAGGCCGGGACAGTCAGCGACGAGTTGGTCTGCCTGACCGATTTGATGGCGACCTGTGCGGCGATTGTGGATGCGGACCTCTCGGATGATGAGGGACCAGATAGCTTCAATATCCTGCCGGCTCTACTCGGCCGTGAATCGAGCAAGCCGATTCGTCCGGCCCTTGTGCTCCACTCATGTTTTGGCGTCTTCGCCGTTCGTCAGGGCAAATGGAAGCTGATTCTGGATACGAAAACGTCCGGCGGATGGGTCGAACCGAGCGGCGAGAAGCCCGTGCCGGGAACGCCGGGACAGTTGTATGACCTTGTCGATGACCCGCATGAGAAGAACGATCTATGGGATCAGCGACCGGATGTCGTCCGGCGACTCTCACGCCTGTTGGAGGAATACAAGCAACAGGGTCGCAGTCGATCCTGACAGGCAGCCCCAAGCAGATGGTGGCGATCGCTACACCTGTGCCGTCAGGATTGCAGCCAGGGATCGTCGTGGGCTGCGAGTCGTTGTTCGAGCTCTTCGGTCAATTGCCTGACGATGTCCGGGTGACGTGCTGCGATGTTCCTCAGTTGGTACGGATCGTCAAGGTTGTCGTACAGGATGCGCTCGACGGGTTTGCCCTGGCGTTTGCTGACGACGAACGTATAGCGCGCCGTTCGGATGCCGCGTCGTCCCCAGGCCGGTTGCCCGACCGGGGCCCACATGTACAATTGTGATGTGGGTCGGTCTCCTCGGTTGACTGTGATGATCGACGCGCGGCTGGCCCCCTGCACGTCGGACGGGATGTCATCGGATAGTCCCATCAGGTCGAGCAGGGTCGGGTAGATGTCCGGCGTGGAGATGAGCAGGTCGTCGTGACGCGGCTTGATCCGCTCGGGCCAACGGATCAGGAAAGGCACGCGCATGGATTCCTCGTAGTGTACGTTCTTGGTCGGCACATCATGACATCCCAGGCAGTTGCCGTGATCGGAGGTGAACAGCACGATCGTGTCCTTCTCCAGTCCGTTCTCCTGCAGGGCCGTGAGGATGCGCCCGAACTGATCGTCCACGCCGGTGACCATGGCGAAGTAGTTTTTGATGTGTTTCTTCGCCAGCTTCGCGCCGGAGGTGTCGTCGGCCAGATTCACGTTCGGCCGGTTGATCAGATCGGTGGCCGTCTGGCCCGCGTACATGTCCACATACTTCTGGGGGACCAGATGATACGGCGTGTGCGGAGGATTCATTGATACCACCAGGGCGAAAGGCCTGTCCGCTTCGCGATACTGTCCGTTGGTGTTGCGAATGTACTCAATGGCCAGGTCCGCCTCATGTTCCGGGCCCCACTGGTCGATCTTGAGCGGGCTGTGGCGCGTGGCATCGGTAGGCCAGTACATGGGTGTGAAATGGTAGTCGTACGTTCCGTAGGCGTACCAGAAATCGAATCCGTGCCGTCGCTCCGGGGGGCACCATTCGTTCCAGGCTGTGGCGCCGCGATTGTTCTCACAATCGACGTAGGGCTTATACGGGGCGTCGAGGTGCCACTTGCCGATATAGCCCAGGTTGTAGCCCCGATCCTTCAGCACATCGGACCAACAGCGATCGGTCTGTCGCAGTTCGCAATCGTACGGGGCGCTGTTGCTATTACAATTGCTCAGGACGCCATTGGCGTGGGGGTATCGGCCCGTCATCAGCATCGCTCGGAAGGGGCTGCAGACGGGGTAGTTGCTGACCGCGCTGGTCAATACGAGGCTTTCCTGGGCGAATCGGTCCAGGTTCGGCGTGATCACCGGGTCCTCGTTCATGAAGCCCAACGCCTGGCCCCGCATCTGGTCGGGAAAGACAATTACCAGATTCGGTTGGCGCGCAGGGATCGCCCCGGCGCGGCGCGGCTCTGCCAGGCAGGTTCCGAGGAGGCCGCCGGCCGCGGCGCTGAGGAATTCTCTACGGTTCCATGTTATGGACATTCTGGTACTCCTCGATTCGGTGGTTCTGACGCGACCGTCCCGTGTTCGAACACGCTTGTGTCGTCGAGCGTATCGGTGCCGAGGTGCATTGTCAACACGGGTCTGGGCGACTTGCGGATCATGCGATGAGGTGGTACGATCGGGTGAGTCGCGTCGGAGGATGATGTGCATGAGTTTCCCGTAACACGGTGACGTGAGGCCTGCGATGAACGGGAATGCTGAGACAAGACGTCTGCAAGAGGACGCCCAGCGCCTGAGGAACTGGAAGCGGTGGGGCCCCTATCTCTCCGAACGCCAGTGGGGCACCGTGCGTGAGGACTACTCTCCTGATGGCACATGCTGGGACTATCTGCCTCACGACCAAGCCCGCCTTCGTGCCTATCGATGGGGCGAGGACGGCATTCTGGGGGTTACCGACCGTCAGTGCCGATTGTGTTTTTCCCTGGCTCTGTGGAACGAAGCGGACCCGATCCTGAAGGAACGACTGTTCGGCTTGACCAATACCGAAGGCAACCATGGAGAGGACGTCAAGGAGCAGTACTTCTACCTCGATGCAACCCCGACCTACTCGTATATGCGGGGCTTGTACAAGTATCCGCAGAGGGCCTTTCCGTACGACCGACTGCTGGAAGAGAATCGCCGTCGCGGTCGGGACGAGTCGGAGTTTGAACTCCTCGATACGGGGGTCTTTGATGGGGACCGCTACTTCGACGTCTTCGCCGAGTACGCCAAGGCCTCCGACAACGATCTGTTGATCCGGATCACGGTTCACAATCGAGGACCTGAGCCAGCGGTGCTGCACCTACTGCCCACCCTGTGGTTTCGCAATACGTGGATTTGGGGCTGTCGGCATGAGGGATGCACGCTCAAGCCTCGCATGGAGAAGGTTGATGAATCCACCGTACTGGCCGACCATGAAACGCTGGGCAAGTTCGTTCTGTGCGCTGGGCCCGACCCGGCGGGGCGACAACCCAAACTACTCTTCACCGAAAACGAAACGAATACGCAGAAGCTCTATGGTGTCGAGCAGTACACGCCTTACACCAAGGATGGCTTGGGTGAGTACGTGGTCGTGGGCCGTGAGACGGCGATCAGTGATAAGGGGCCGGGCACCAAAGTCGCGCCGCACTATCGTCTGTCGCTGGGTGCCGGGGCATCTGTTGAAGTTAGACTGCGCCTGCACGCAGAAGACGAGCAACCGCGCAATCCAGTAGGGGGGGACTTTGAGGCGGTCTTCGCCCAGCGCATCGCGGAGGCGGATGAGTTCTACCACGGTGCGATTTCGCCGGACCGGCCTCCTGAGGCGCGGTCCGTGGAGCGCCAGGCATATGCGGGGCTGCTGTGGAGCAAGCAGTTCTATCACTACATTGTCGAAGACTGGTTGCGGGGCGATCCGAGCATGCCCTCGCCTCCGGCCGAGCGAGAGGGAACGCGAAACGTCGAATGGCCCCACCTGTTCAATCGTGACGTCGTCTCGGTTCCGGACAAATGGGAGTACCCCTGGTACGCGTCGTGGGACCTCGCCTTCCACATGATCCCGTTCGCGAAGATTGATCCGGAATTTGCCAAGCAGCAGTTGATTCTCTTTCTGCGCGAATGGTACATGCATCCGAACGGCCAGATCCCGGCTTATGAGTTTGCGCTGTCCGATGTGAATCCGCCGGTGCATGCCTGGGCCTGCTGGCGCGTCTACAAGATGACCGGGCCGCGCGGTGGGCGGGACCGCGCCTTCCTCGCCAGCGCCTTTCAGAAATTGCTTCTGAACTTCACGTGGTGGGTCAATCGCAAGGACCCGCGCGGCCGGAATGTCTTTGCCGGAGGGTTTCTCGGGCTCGACAACATCGGCCTGTTCGATCGCTCCAAGCCCTTACCCGGCGGAGGCGAATTGGCCCAAGCCGACGGGACCGCCTGGATGGCCTTCTACTGCGGCACTATGCTCTCGATCGCGCTCGAACTGGCGCAGGAGGACCGTGTCTATGAGGACATGGCGTCGAAGTTTTTCGAGCACTATGTCGCCATCTCCAGCGCCATGAACACGCTCGGTGGGACGGGACTATGGGACGAGGAGGATGGTTTCTACTACGATCAGCTTCAGTCCGGCCGCAACGCAATGCCCTTGAAGGTTCGTTCGCTCGTTGGGCTTCTGCCCTTGATAACCGGGGAGGTTATCGATCAGAAGACAATCGAGCCTCTAGCCGGCTTCCGGAAGCGGATGCAGTGGTTCCTCGACAATCGACGCGATCTGTCGCGGTTCATCTCCTACATGGAATGCACTTGCCAGCGCGATCCTCACGCTCGTTACCTACTCGCTATCCCTTCCCGCAAGCGACTGGAGCGCGTGTTGGGACGCATGCTCGACGAACGCGAGTTCCTCTCTCCGTTCGGGATCAGGTCGCTCTCGCGGATCTACGAGGAGGACCCCGTCTCTTTCCGGATCGACGGCAAGCGCTACTCGGTGCGATACACGCCCGGAGAATCGACGACCGGCTTGTTCGGCGGCAACTCGAATTGGCGCGGCCCGATCTGGTTTCCGATCAACTACCTTCTTATCGAAGCGCTGCAGCGCTACCATCACTACTATGGCGCCACCTTCCAGGTCGAGTTCCCCACTGGTTCGGGTCGGAAGATGACGTTAGGGAAGATCGCCTACGAGCTGGCCGGTCGCCTTTCGCGTCTGTTCTTGTCTGATGAGACAGGCCATCGTCCTGCGCACGGTCCGGAGACGCGATTCACAACCGATGCGCACTGGCGCGACCTCATTCTGTTCCATGAGTTCTTCCATCCTGAGACCGGCCAGGGGCTTGGCGCCAGTCACCAAACGGGTTGGACGTCTCTGGTGACACGGTGTATCGAGATGGACGATCGACCCGACGACGACTGCATTGTCGAATCGGCGATGCCCTGAGTGCTCCGCAAACGCTTGGACGGCACGGCTGGTTGTGCTATGATCCTTCGGCCTTCGACGTGTGAAGAAGGATAGGATCGTGAATCGTCAGCTCCCAAGGAGAAGGACCCATGAGAATCGGCATCTTGTCACTGACCATCGCTTTCGCTCTGCTGTATCTTGTCTCTCCGGCGCCGGCCGAGGACTATCCCACCAAGGTGCTTTTCTCGGGCAACTGGGCGGACCCAACGATCGTCAAGGTGGGCGCCGATTACTACCTGACGAGTAACAACGACGATCATGTTCCCTCGGTGATGGTCTTTCATTCCCGTGACCTGCGTCGCTGGGATCCGATTGGCTACGCCAGCCCGAACGAAGGGCAGACCTGGGCCACGGATATCATCGCCCACGACGGCAAGCTCTGCATTTACGGCGGGGGCGGTCGCGACGCGTGGGTGATGGTCTCCGAGCCGCCCTATACGCAGTGGTCCGAGCGGATCAACTTGCAGCCGCAGGCGCGGCACGGGATCGATGCCGGACACATCATCGACGAGCAGGGCAACCGCTATCTGTACATGAATCAGGGCAAGGTCGTGAAGCTCTCACGCGACGGGCTCAGGGCTGTGACGGCTCCAAAACGGGTCTATGAGGGTTGGCCCATTCCCGACAGCCTCGCGATCGAGTGCTTCTGTCTGGAGAGTCCCAAGCTGCTCCAACGCGGGGACTGGTACTACATGGTCAGTGCTCAGGGCGGGACCGCTGGGCCGGCGACGAGTCACATGGCTGTCGTCGCGCGGGCCAGGAATGTCATGGGGCCGTGGGAGGAGTCGCCCCACAATCCGCTGATCTGGACCGAGGATGCGTCGGAGGACTGGTGGTCCAAAGGGCATGCGACGCTCGTCGAAGGACCTGACGGGGACTGGTACGCGATCTACCATGGCTATCCTCACGGCCAGCGCTCGTTCGGCCGCTGCACGTTGATCTCGCCTGTGCGATGGACGGATGACAACTGGCCCGTGATCGCCTCGTCCTGGCCCTCAGGTTGGGATGGACCCATCGCGGTCAACTGGCCGCTGAGCGATGCATTCGAAGGCGATCAGTTGGGATGGCAGTGGCAGTCGTTGGGGCAATTACGGCGTGATCGCTACGCTGTGGGAGAGGGTCGGTTGGTGATCGAAGCCTTGGGCGAGACGCCCGGCGAATCGTTCCCGCTGACGGTGAATCCCCGGGACCTTTCGTACGAGATTGAAGCGGACGTGACCATAGAGGGAGATGTCACGGCCGGGCTGATTCTCTTCTACTCACCTAGTGCGTATCTGAGTCTGGGTTTGTCCCCCGAAGGCAAGCTGATCAAGCACATCAGACGGTCTCCGGCGCAGTCCCGTGCGAATCGCAACGATGTCACGGCCTGGCGCCAGAAGCGAATCAGGCTCAGGCTGCGTAATGATCGCCAGGATGCCTCAGCGTACTATCAGGACGCTGACGGCAGATGGGTCAAGCTGGAACGCTCTGACGACATTTCGGGTTTCCAGCAGAATGTCTACGGCGGCTTCATCTCCGTTCGCCCCGGCCTCTTCGCTTCCGGGGAGGGCAAGGCCACCTTCACCCGATTCGAGTACCGAGGTTTCAAGTAGCCGTTCTCTGGTGACCCAGGCGGCTTGACCTCCCCTATTTGTCAGACCTGGAGGCTCGCGCGAGCTGCGCAAACTCTCTGCGCTCACCCATGTGGAGCACCTCAAGAGGGAGATGACTCCTAAGTCCTTTCAGTGAAACGTTGTATGATCATTCGAAGGGACGCTTAGCGAGCCGAGATTTGGGTCGGGCCCATGCCACCAGAAGAAATGTGAAAAAAATCACAAAAATGGGTTGCCTTCATTTTGTTTGGCTCGTATATTATCGATAACAAGGTATCGATACATGAGTATTCTATTTTGAAGTCATCGCAGCACCTTTGGCATAGGAGCAGAACCATGGCAGAGAAGAGAGCGAAGAGTCAGACAACGGCAGTAATGGAGCCGGAACGGCAGGGTCCGAGCGATGAGGAGCGGCTGAACGCCTTGATCGCCCAGGTCCAGGATGCCCAGAAGCGCTATAGTCGTTTCACGCAGGAGCAGGTGGATCACATCTTCCACACGGCCGCGATGGCCGCCAATACACAGCGGATTCGATTGGCCAAGCTGGCGGCCGAAGAGACTTGTATGGGGGTCGCCGAGGACAAGGTGATCAAGAACCACTTTGCCTCTGAGTTTGTGTACAACAAGTTCAAGGACGTCCCTACCTGTGGGGTCATCGAGACCGACACGAGCTTCGGGATTCGCAAGATCGCCGAACCAGTCGGATTGTTGGCTGGTGTGGTGCCGACGACGAACCCGACCTCGACGGCCATTTTCAAGGCTCTCCTGGCTCTCAAGACGCGCAACGGGATCATCTTCTCGCCGCACCCCCGGGCCAAACGCTGCACGATTGAGGCTGCCAAGGTGGTTCTGGACGCTGCCGTAGAGGCTGGAGCGCCCAAGGACATCATCGCCTGGATCGCGGAGCCGACGGTTGCCTTGAGCAATCAGTTGATGGGCCATCCGGCGATCAACATGGTCCTGGCTACCGGCGGGCCGGGAATGGTCAGGGCCGCCTATTCTTCGGGCAAGCCCGCCGTGGGCGTCGGTGCGGGCAACACGCCGGCGGTGATCGACGAGACGGCGGATATCCAGATGGCGGTCAACTCGATTCTGTTGAGCAAGACCTTCGACAATGGCATGATCTGCGCCTCCGAGCAGTCGGTCGTGGTGACCGAGACGGTCTATCAGCAGGTGCGTGAGGAATTCGTCCGGCGCGGCGCCTATTTCGTGGAGGGTCAGGAGAAGACGCAGTTGGGCAAGACCATCATCCGCAATGGCAAACTCAACGCCGGCATCGTGGGCCAGACGGCCGCGACGATTGCGCGACTGGCTGGATTCGAGGTGCCGGAGGAAACAAAGGTCCTTCTCGCCGAGGTTGACACAGTAGGGGTGGATGAACCATTCAGCTTTGAGAAACTCTCGCCGGTCCTGGCGATGTACAGGGTTCGTGACTTCCAGGAGGCGGCGGACCGGGCGGTCGGCTTGGTCGAGTTCGCCGGTATGGGACATACGGCCGTGCTGTATACCGCAACCGCCAACACGGATCGGATCGAGTACTTCGGGCAGCGGCTGGAGACCGGACGCGTGCTGATCAACCAGCCCTCCAGTCACGGGGCGATCGGTGATCTGTACAACTTCCGGCTCGAACCGTCGCTGACGCTGGGCTGTGGCAGTTGGGGCGGAAACAGCGTCTCGGAGAACGTGGGCGTCAAGCACTTGCTGAACATCAAGACGGTCTCCGAGCGACGCGAGAACATGCTCTGGTTCCGCGTGCCGCCTAAGGTGTACTTCAAACGTGGATGTTTGCCCGTGGCTTTGGGCGAGCTGGCCGGCAAGAAGCGGGCGTTCATCGTGACCGACAAGCCGCTGTTCGAATTGGGTATGGCCGATCGGGTGACGGACATCCTCGAGCCGCTCGACATCGAGTGCGATGTCTTCTACCAGGTGCAGCCCGACCCCGACCTGGAGACGATTGAAAAGGGTCTGGCCCGTATGCAGGCGTTCGAGCCCGACGTGATCATCGCCGTCGGGGGGGGCAGTCCCATGGACGCGGCCAAGATCATGTGGCTCAAGTACGAGCATCCGGATGTGGCGTTCCACGACGTTGCGATGCGGTTCATGGACATTCGCAAGCGGGTGTACAAGTTCCCGACCCTGGGCGCCAAGGCGATGATGGTCGCTATTCCGACGACCTCGGGGACCGGTAGTGAGGTCACGCCTTTCGCGGTTGTGACCGACCAGGAGACGGACAAGAAGTACCCGATCGCCGACTACGAATTGACCCCGGACATGGCGATCTGTGATCCCGATCTGGTGATGACCATGCCCAAGACGCTGACGGCACATTCCGGTATCGACGCGCTGACGCACGCGCTGGAGGCAATGGTGGCGGTCACTGCGACCGACTACACGAACAGTCTGGCGCTGGAGGCGATCCGAATCTTGATGAAGTATCTGCCCCGGGCCTATCAGAATGGCCATCGCGATGCGGTCGCTCGTGAGAAGGTCCATAACGCGGCGACGATGGCGGGGATGGCCTTCGCCAACGCCTTCCTGGGCCTGTGTCACTCGATGGCCCACAAGCTCGGCGCGATGTTCCATGTCTCTCACGGCCTGGCCAATGCCTTGCTGATCAACGAGGTCATTCGCTACAACGCGACCGACGCGCCGCGTAAGCAGACGGCGTTCCCGCAGTACGAGTATCCCAACGCCAAGGCGCGGTATGCCCGCATCGCCCGCTACCTGGAACTGCCCGGCGATAGCGACGAGGCCCTCGTGGAAAGCCTGATCAAGGCGATCGAGAAGCTCAAGTACGAACTGGACATCCCCTCCTGCATCCAGCACGCGGGTGTGGAGAGAGAAGCTTTCATGGCTCAGGTCGATCAACTGAGTGAAATGGCCTTCGACGATCAGTGCACCGGTGCGAACCCTCGGTACCCGCTGTTTGATGAAATCAAGCAGTTGTATCTGAAGGCGTTTGAACCGAAAGCCTGATCTTAACCACCGGACGCCGAATCCGGGCCCGTTCGGAGCGGGCCCGGACAAGGCGCCTTCTGCGAGAGCATGAAAAAAAGCCGGGCTAGAGGGCCCGGCTTTTCTTGTTCGTTCGCGATCCTTCCAGCGTTAGTCGTCGATCTGCCACCAGTCGTTGTCGAAGTAGTGCCACTGGGGGGTGCTGATAACCTTGCCGTTGCCGCCCTTGGTCCGGACCAGCTTGGCGGTCGCATGCGTGCCGTCTTCCGAGACCTCGACGCTCTCCAGTTTCACGTCCTGGATGTTCTTGAGATTGATGCCCTGCTCGAAGGCTTGGGCCAAGGCTTCAGGGCTGGTGATGTCGCTGAGGCTCTGCTGCAGTCGCTTGGCGTCTTCGGCACTGCCCCCGAACAGCTTGGGGTCGTATTCGACCTGGCCCTTGGCGAGCTTGAAGAGGTAGTTGACGTTGTAGTTGGCCGCGTAAGCTTGGGCGTCGCCGACCTTCATGGCTGTCACCATCGCGTCCATTCGCTCCTGCAGACGGGCCGGGACATCCCCGTTCTGGGTCACCGGGCAGGGGGCCTGGCACTTCTCGATGCATTGGTCCATTTCCTTCTCAACGGTCAAGGTCTGCGAGATGCCCGCGATTCCGACGACTCCCACCACGGCTGCGGCGGCCAATTTGATCAGTATGCTGTTCATTCCGATTCTCCTTGTCGTGATTCACGTTTCAAACGGTTCTCAACACTCGATTCGCCTGTCAAATCCAACGCTCTACACCGGTGTGCTGCAATCAGCGTTCACAAGCAAGTGCACGCCCAGCGCAGAAATGTGCGCAGAAAATCTCCATCTGCGTGGATTTCTGTGCTCTTCTCTTCGAAAGGGGGCTGGGCTGTGCTCTTACTGGCGATAGGCAAAGGTATAGGTTCCTGATTGGACATCGTAGGTATGGTAGCCCTCGCGGTAGCCCGTCGGCGTCACACCTTTAGCGTCGTCTGCTTCTACGTGTCCTTCCCTGACGACGGCGTTCCGCCCGGCCGGGACGTGCACCAGCGCACTGCAATTGAACGGAATCTGCACCTTCAACTTGAATGCGTCATCGGTCTTCGTCCAGTAGGAGGCTACCGTGCCGCGAACGGTCTCGACAGAAGCTCTAGCGTGGTCCAATCCCTTGGCGACGTAGGGGCGGATAAGGAATCGCTTGTAAGCCGGTGTTTGTTCAAGCAGCTGTATCCCCGCCAGTTCCTTGTAGAACCAGGCGTCGACGCTGCCCATCATCACGTGGTTGTGGGATTGCTTGAGCGTCCAGAATTCGCACATCGTGTTGAATCGCTTCATCATCTCGGCCCAGCTCGGATACGTCGTCTGGGTCACCAGGGCCCAGGACAGATCGGATCGACCGTTCATGGACAACGTGTCGATCAGGTACTTGGTGCCGAGCACGCCGGTGGTCAGATGCGTGTCGTTTTTCTGAACGATGTCGTGACTGATGTTGTGCAGGACGGCGTCGCGACGGTCTTCCGGAACGATCCCCAGGAACAGGGGAAAGGCGTTGGCCATCTGGCTGCCATCGTTGTAGTTGTTGGTCGCTGGATTGAAGTACTTCTTGTTGTATGCGTCTTTGATCTTGCCGGCGAGTTTCGCGTAGGTCGCCGCGTCCTCTGGTCGCCCGATGATCGCAGCGACCTTACCCACAATCGTCGCGTTGTAGTAGTAGAACGCCGTGGAGGTCGATTCGGGCTCGCCTCCTTTCCAGCCCTTGACCATACTCCCCCAGTCACCGATCCAGCCCTTGGGCACGATGCAATTGGTCGCGATGTTCCCCAGGAAGTCCACGTACCGCTTCATGGCGTCGTAGTTCTCGGTGAGGAACTGCCGGTCGCCGTAGTAGCGATAGCAATCCCAGACGATCGTGAGGAACGAACTGCTCCATTCGATGCCCTCGTCCTTGATATAGGGGCGCGGGGAAATGATCGGGATATCGCCCGACTCGGGGTCCTGATTTGCCCGGATGCCGTGCAGCCAGTTCCTATAGAACAGCGCCATGTCGAAATTGAACATTGCCTCTTCGGCCGTCACCTGAGCATCGCCGAACCAGCCCAGCCGTTCATCACGCTGGGGGCAGTCCATCGGATAGCTCAGCATGTTGCTGCGCTGCGACCAGACCGTGGCGTGGTGCATCTTGTTGACCAGGGGGTGACTGCAATCGAACTGACCGATGTGGGGATTCGCGGAGAAGACGACGCAGCCCTGCAGGTCATCGATCGCAGGCAGTTCCGGCTCGCCGGTGATTGCGACGTACTGAAATCCGAAATAGGTGAACTTCGGCTCGTAGACCTCCGTCTCCCCGCCGCGCATGACGTACTCGACGGTCGCCTTGGCCTTCTCGTTGCACGTGAAGTCCAGCGTGCCGTCGTCGTGGAGTTCTTCGGAGAATCTCAGGACGACCTTCGTTCCCTTGGCGCCTTCCATGGCGACGCGGACCCAGCCTGTGAAGTTCTGTCCCAGATCATAGACCTTCATACCGGGTTTGGGCTCGGTCACCTTCACCGGATCTCGCACCGCATTGATCCGAATGGGGGGCATGATATGGGATAGCAGTTGGGCCTTTGGCGTATCCATCACCGCCGCTTCATCCCAATCGGAATCATCGTATCCCGGCGTGCTCCACCCGCGTTCTTCTTCGTTGGCGTCGTAGAGTTCCCCATCGTAGATACAGTTGTAGAGAATCGGTCCCCGCGCGGTCTTCCAGCGTCCGTCGGAGACCACCAGGCGTTCGGTTCCGTCGGTGTAGGTGACGTGCAACTGCACGATGGCCTTCTTATAACCGAACCATTGCATGCGGTACTCTTTCCACCACTTCTTGTACGGATCGTACCAGCCGTTGCCCAGATGAATGCCGATGGCGTTCTGTCCCCGTCGCAGTTGCTCGGTCACGTCGTAGGTGTCGTAGAGAATGTGCTTGTGGTAGGGGGTCTTGGCCGGCTCCAGCACGTGGTCTCCCACCCGTTGCCCATTGAACATCAGTTCGTAGAATCCCAACCCCGTGACATACACTCGCGCCGTCTTGACAGACTTGGACAGAGCGAACTCCGTCCGCAAAAGAACTGACCGCCCCTGATGGGCGACACGCTCTGTCAGTTCTTCTTCCTCTTCCTGGTCCATGAAGAACCCCTTGTCTGGCTTAGGCTCCGACGCTCGGTTGGCCCCGATCCACTTCGCTTGCCAGTCGGCTTGGCTCAGCAGTGCGGTCGTGAACTGGCCCGGTTCACTGACGAATCTCGCGCCGTGGCGA
>JANQFY010000352.1 GCA_028277585.1 Sedimentisphaerales bacterium | reverse complement strand
TCTGCCAATTCCGCCACGCTCGCGGCGCTGCCCTCGCCGGCAAACCGCCGAACCCGCAGCAGGGCCCATTAATACCACGCCGGGCGATTCCCATCAACCGAAATCCCCCACGCCGATTCACACTAACCAGCGGCCGACATGGGCCGAATCTGCTTGGCGATCCGCGCCTCAGAAGCATCGGCGGCGACGTCCAGTTCGTAGTCCATTTGCAGCCCGAGCCAGAACTGGGGCGACATCTTGAAATATCGCGCCAACCTCAGGGCCGTATCGGCCGTCACGGCGCGTTTGCCGAGGACGATCTCGTTGATGCGCCGCGCCGGAACGTGCAGCGCGATCGCCAACCGGTTCTGGCTCAATCCCAAAGGCTCGAGAAACTCTTTGAGGAGGATTTCACCAGGATGAACAGGGGCCAGTTTCTTCTTCATGATCCTACCCCTTGTGGTAATCCACCATTTCCACATCGAAGGCATCGTTCCCTTCCCAGCGGAAGCAGATGCGCTTGCCCTGGTCGGCTTCGCCGTCGTCGGCGTCTTGATCGTCGACGACCGAATCGGCGTTGACGTCACAACGCAGGTCGCTGCCGCGAGCTTTCGCCGCGTCTTCGCCGCTGTACGATGTAAGACACAATTATCGCTACCGACAACGTCAAGACGAGCAGACCAAAGGCGGCAAAGCCCCACAGCCACCTTGGATTGTCCTGGAAGTACTTGTACTGCCCTTGCCGCACCCACCCGTCGTAGATGATCAATCCAGCGAGCACCAGGAAGATTGTGACCAGTGTAACGGCCCGCAACAGCGCGGTCCTGGTGACGAGTACGCGGCACTCCCTCCACCGTTTCCTCGTCTCGCTGCTCATCTGTGCCCAGTGCTCGGCCTTGATCGCCCGGAGTACCTCGCCGGACGCCTTGCGAAACTCCTTCGTATCCATCCGCGACTTCCCGTGTACCAGAGACCGCCATTGCTGGGCTGCACCGGAAAGACCGTCACCTTGCAGTCCGTCAGCCAGCGAATCGAACGGCTCCAGGCGAAACGTATATCCCTTCGCCTGGAAAAGCTCCGTCAGTCTCCGCACCCTCCGTGCATCTTCGCTCTGGTCCGAGGGATTGTCGCGACACCGCCGGATTGTCATTCCGGCGGTCATGCTCTCAATCAAATCCTGGAATTCCGCGCTCTCCAATTCCATCTCTCCGGAGATGACGCGATTGGCCCTCTCACGCAGTGCTTGCCATTGCCGTCTATTGGGCCGGCCCGAAGGATTGCCGAACCACGTGAACTTCTCCCCACGGATGATCCGATACGCCAGTGGACCTGCGTAAATGCCCCCTCCCACGGCGAGGACTGTCAGAAGCCTCACCCAATCCTCGCTCGCCATCCCGATCGCAAACATACAACTCGTCTTCCCCGGCCCGTCGAATAATCCGGTTTCGCAACCTCTCGCGAATTCGCAATCAATTCTCAGTGGGCGGAATGCCGTTGCGCTTGCCCTGGTCGGCTTCGACCTGGTCCAGGTCCTTCTCGTCGACGACGGAATCGGCGTTGACGTCGCTCGGCAGCGGCGATGCACAGCCGGCGACCTCGGGGCCGTCGAGATAGGCGCCGTAGATGTCCCAATTGCCTTTGCGGTAGTCCTGCCAGACGACGACGTAGCCGTTCAGATCAGGGTTGAAGGTGATGGCCGGATGCGTCTGGTCCCGGTTGTTGCTGGTGATCTGGAAACTGGTCTTGGTCGTAGGGTTGTAGCCGTAGATATCCCAGTTGCCGTTGCGATAGTCCTGCCAGACCACGACGTTGTTGTACACGTCGGCGTGCAGGCAGTCATGGGCGTCGCTCGACTGCAGTACGTCGGGCAACCTCGGATGAAACACATTGTCGCCGGCAATCGCCCACTTTCCGAAAGCGTCGTCCTCCCAGACGACCCACCGTCCGGCGATCGCCGGATGACGCCGACTCCCCGCACCGGTGAAGATCGGAAACCAGGCGATATCGTCCAGATCGGTCAGGTCCGCCCCGTAGAGTTGCTGGGTGCCGCTGTAGGCGTCCTCGTAGACGACAAACCCATCGGAGATATCAGGCCGGCACTGATCGGCGGCGCTCGCATCGACCCAGAACAGTTGCGGCTCGCTACGCCGCGAGATGTCGGCCCCGAGGACATCGCAGTCGGCCTGCGCGGTGGTCCGCGCCTCGGCGACCACCAGGGTGCCGCAGATCGCGGGGCGACGCTCATCCTGATAGGTGCTCATGACAGTGAAGAACGTCTCCGTCGTGTAGTCGAACCCCACCACGTCCCAGTCGTCCTGCATGAATGACTTGCTCTGCCAGACGACGACGCCCCCGGAGACGGCTGGGCGCTGCGCATCGCTGAAGCTGTCCTCGAAGGTCATCGGTGCGATGCTGTTGAGACTGGAGATCTCCACGATGCCCAGGTCCGAATCTCCGCCCTGATCGTGTTGCCAGGCCACGAGTGTATTGTCAACTGCCGGGTATTGCTGGTGGCCGCTCTCACGAGCGATCGGGAAGATTTCGATCGCGCCCGCCGCACCGGCGCCCATGACCAGGACCAGGACCAACAGAAACACAACAAGTCCGCCGCTTCTCTCGCGTGGCTTTCCCATAACCTCTCCTTTCCGCATCAGTTTCGCGCCGCCCCCCTTGGAACGATTATAGCATCTCCCGGGACGTCGGGGCAAGCAGAAGCGGTCCGCGGCATGACGAGGTCATAGTGAATCGCCAGTCCGAAATCCGCAATCCACAATGCGAAAGCTGGGGCGCTAGAAAAGGACCTCGTCTTCGCCCTCGTCCTCGGCTGGATCGTCGGGGGAATCTGCACCGTCCTGCTCGGCCTTGGAGATCTTCTCGATGCGCTTCTCGGCCTGCTGGAGAATCCCCCGGCAATGCTTGATCAGCCCCATCCCCTGCTCGTACTGCTGGAGGCTGTCCTCCAGCGGGATCTCGCCCTGCTCGATGCTGTCAACAATGTCCTTCAGTCGTTTAATCGAGTCTTCAAAGCTCAATTTGCCGATATCGTCTTTCTTCGTCTTCTTCTCAGCCATGGAGTACTTTCCTCTTCAAATGGGCCCTATCGGTCCTATTCGTCCTATAGGTCCCATAGGACCATTAGGTCGTATAAGACCTATACCGAACGCTTCTCGCGTTCGGTTTTTCCAGTGACTTCGCTCTCGACCGCGGTGCCCGCGGCCAGTTCCGTCACCATGTGATCGCCGGTCTGAACGTCGTCGATGGTCCGCACGACACGACCGGTCTGCTTGTTGCGCGTGATGCTATAGCCCCGGTTGAGCACGCTGCGCGGGTCCAGCGCGGCCAGGCGACTGTCGCGGGCCGTCAGGTCCATCCTCGCCCGATTCAGGGCCGCCGCCATCGCGGCCCGGCTGCGACTGCGCAGCTCGCTCAACTGAACTCTCAGAGCGCCGAGTGTCCGCTCGGGACCCCGCCGCGCCAGACGCTCCTCGCTGCTCACCACCTCCATGCGATGCGCGTTGACGCGCGTCTGCAACGCCGTGCGACTGCGGTTCTGCAATTCGCTCAACAGGACCGTCCAGCGGCCCAGCAAGCGGTGCGGCTCGACTTTGACGATCTCTTCGTAGAAGTCGTGCAACTGAGTCCGCCCGTCGGCCAGTCGCGTCTCGACGGCATCGGTCAACCGGGCCGCCAGTTCGTCC
The DNA here is from genome assembly GCA_028277585.1 of Sedimentisphaerales bacterium. GTDB lineage: Bacteria > Planctomycetota > Phycisphaerae > Sedimentisphaerales > Anaerobacaceae > Anaerobaca. The sequence continues at coordinate 7,676 of JANQFY010000352.1, read as the reverse complement.
AGATGCTGTTCGCGGAGCCGAACGGGCAAGACCGGGTTGCGGAAGGCCGAACTGGCGAGCACCGTCTGCAAGTGCTGAGCGCTCAGGTCGAGCGTGGACCGGGCCCGACTCGCCAGACGCCGTTCCTGATGGAGCAGATCGGCCAGCACGTCCTTCATATCAGGGACCGCGGTGACGCCGGCCTTCGTCGGAGTCGACGCCCGCGCATCGGCGACGAAATCGGCGACCGTGACATCGACCTCGTGCCCAACGGCGCTGATGATCGGGATCTTCGAAGCGAAGATCGCGCGGGCGAGCACCTCCTCGTTGAACGCCCAGAGGTCCTCCAGCGATCCGCCGCCCCGCCCGACGATCAGCACATCAAGGCCAAGCCGCGCATTACGCCGATTGAGATCGGCAATGGCGGCCGCGATCTGTTCGGCCGCGCCGGCGCCCTGAACGGAGACGGGATAGAGGTACAGCCGTGCCGGAGGCCAGCGATGGTGGACGCTGTCGGCGATGTCATGAACGGCTGCGCCCGATTCGCTGGTCAGGATGCCGATCCGCCGGGGATAGGCCGGGATCGGCTGCTTGTGCTCGTCGTCGAAGAGCCCCTCGGAACGCAGCTTCTTGACCATTTGCTCGTAAGCCAACTGCAAGGCGCCCAACCCAGCCGGCGTCATCTCCTCGACCACCAGCGAGTAGCGTCCCTGCGGCACATACACGTCGACGAATCCCGTCGCGCAGACGGCCAACCCATTCTCGGGTTGGAATTTCAGTCGGGCCGCTCTCGGCTTCCACATCGCGCAGGGCAGCGCGGAGCCTTCGTCCTTGAGCGAGAAATAGCAGTGCCCGCTATGGTGCTGCTTCCAGCCGGAGATCTCCCCATTGACGGTGATCCGTCCGGGCAGCCCGTGCCCCAGGACCTCCTTGATGAGGGAGTTAACCTGCGTGACAGTGTACATGGTCGTCTTCGTCTGCATGCGTCTTCCCTGACCCTCCGTGCCCTACTTCACCAGGACGGCCCAGTACCCCTTGGACGGGCACGTCAGTTTCAGGCCGCCCGCGGCCTTCACTCGCTGGGGCGCTTCCCATTTGGATGCCATCACATCGAGCCATCTCACCTCAACCTGCCCCGACTTCGCACTCGCATCAAGGACAACCTCTCCGCCATCAGGGAAGTAGACCGCGTATTCGCGCCCCGGATGGGCGAGACAGTACGCCTCGTTGGACTCGCGTTGCGAGAGCAGATCGTTGTGCGGCTCGCAGGTGAAGACGTCCATCTTGTCTGTGAGCATGCGCATGCTCTTGATATTCGCCTGCGCCGGAGCGCTGAGCCCCAGTCCCGAATCGGGGCGGTGAAACCGTGACGAGGCCAATCCCCCGAAGATGTTGCGCCAGAACCGCTCCATAGCGTCCCGACCGCCGCCGAAGCGGCCCGTGTCGGCGCCGTAAATCTTCACGCTGTTGAGTGGACGTGGCTTGCCAGCGATGCGCCGCCGCTGCTTCTGGGCGTTGTCCCAATGGGCCTGCTTCTTCTGGTGGTTGTTCTGCGAGATGTCCACAAACGAGTAGAGTTCGGGATGATCGAACGTCGCGTTGTGCTCGGGATGCGCCAGGTCCCAGGCGTCCCACATCTCGGTGGTGTGGACCTTCACGCCGGCCGCCTTGGCCTTGCCCTGGATGTACCGGGCCCAGTAGGCGCCCCACGCCGGTTCGCCGGAGGTTTCGTTGTCCATGCAGTACAGGACATTGCCATGCTCCAGCGAGATCGAGAGCATCTTGTCGACAAACCGCTGTTGGATCTTCAGGATCCGCTTGTTGTTGCGCTGCTTCGGCGTCGTGAAGAAGAACGGCTGGTCGTTGCGCCCCGGATGGTGTGGGTACTGCTCGGCGAATCCGGACTCGGCGTAGGTGTAGTTGACGTTGTTCTTCGGGTTGTAGGGGCTGTCCTCCCAGTTGTTGCGCGAGTAGTCGAAACGGTCCCAGACCTCGATCTGGACGATAATGTCACGCTCGGCGCCCCACGTCAGGAGGTTCTCGAACCGGCGCCAGTATTCGGGATTCCACTTCTGAAGGTCGTACTTGCCATCGTCTCGCCGGGCGAACGCCTGGACCTCAAAGCCCTTGTCGAGACGGGCGCTCATCGTATTGCGCACGTAGTTGCCCCCTACCGAGGCGAGCAGATCCAGATGCTCCTTCAGATCGGGAATCTGAAACAGGCTATCGTCCCTGGTCCCCCCGAGCAATAGAACGGGACGCCCTTCGTATTGCCAATAGCGCGGATGATCGCGACAGATGTCAATCCCGTCCGCGGGGGCCGTCGCCGCCGCCATACTGATGATACTTACCGCCAACAGCGTCCTACGCGCAAACCCCATGAGGGCTCCTCCCAACAGATCATTCCATTAACCATCGGCCTGACGGGCCTTCGGCAGTGATTATAGTCGCGATCGCCCTCTTCATCAATGGCGACGCCAATTCTGTCATCCCCGGCATCAGCAGCGACCGTTCCGGGCCGAATTCCCCACGTACTTCGTGACAAATGACACTTCGCGGTCCAAACCGTTGAAACGAGACATCATGTTGCCTTATCATGCAGGCCCAAGAATGAAAAGGAACCACTCATGGCGTCACAGGGGATCAGTCAAACGGGATCAACAGGCAACCGCGTCCTGTCCCTCGATGTTTTCCGAGGGCTGACGATTCTGGCGATGGTCTTCGTCAATGACCTGGCCGGCGTGCGCGACATATCCCCCTGGCTCAAACACGCCCCGGCCGACGCTGACACCATGACCTTTCCGGATCTCGTGTTCCCCACGTTCCTGCTGATTGTGGGCATGTCCATCCCGTGGGCGATCAAGGCGCGCCAGGACCGAGGGACAGACCTACCTCGGCTCTCGGGGCAGATTCTGGTCCGGACGATCGGACTGCTCGTGCTGGGAGCGTTCATGGTGAACGCCGAGTCGAGCGGTGACGAGCAGGTGATCGGCATGGGCATCGCGCCGTGGGCCCTGCTGATGTATGCCGCTATGCTTCTGACCTGGGGCGCTTACCCGGCGGCTATGGGCCTGCGACGATGGTTGTTCGTCGGCTTGCGAGTGGTGGGTCTCGCAATTCTCATACTCCTGTACGCGCTGTATCGCAACGAAGACGGCAGCCGGATGGGGCCCCGTTGGTGGGGCATTCTCGGGCTCATCGGCTGGGCGTACGCAATTTCCTGCGTGCTCTATCTCAGCTTGCGGAAGCAGTTGCCCGCGATGGTCGGGTGCCTAGGCCTCTTGATCGCGTTCTACGTGGGCGTGCGGGCGGGCGGCCTGGAACTGCCTTCGTCACTGGCGTTCCTGCACGGCCAGACCGGCAACGCGTCGCACAGCGCCATCGTCATAGCCGGCATCATCGTGTCGCTGCTGTTCTTCGAGGGCAGCCCGGCCCGAGCGGTGCGGCAGCGCATCGCATGGCTCATTGTCTTCGCAACATCGCTGTTCATCGCCGGCTTCCTGCTGCGCCCCCTTCACGGCATCTCGAAGGTCCATGCCACACCCAGTTGGAGCCTGTACTGCTCGGCGATCGGCGTGCTGATCTACGCGCTGCTCTACTGGATCGTGGATGTCAGAGGCGTCACACGATGGACGCGCTTGCTCAGGCCCGCCGGATCGAATCCTCTACTGACCTACATCCTGCCCTCCATCGTGTACTACGCGCTTATCTGGCTGGGCGTAACGATTCTGCCAAGTCGATTCAGCCAGGGCCCACTGGGTATTGTCCGGTCCAGCGTCTTCACACTGTTGATCCTCGGCCTGGCGTCGCTGCTGACCCGATGGAGGGTCCGGCTGCATCTCTGAGGCCGAGAGCGACTGGGGATGCTCGTCCTACCCTTGCGACACTCCTGGACGCAAGACACGATTTTTCGCTTGAAAGGCCGCATGCCGACGGGCATCTTAGGGGGCAAAGAAACTTCGTTGGGTCTCGGCTATGAAGGAGGAAACCACATGCGAGTCCGGCTGAATCTGATCTGTGTGAGTGTGATGACGATCCTGTTGGCGTCGACGGGTGGTCTCAACGCCCAGGAGACGAACTACGACGAGGCCAAGATCCCTCAATACACCTTGCCCGATCCCTTGCGCTGCGCCGACGGGACCCGCGTGACGAACGCCGAGACCTGGACTCAGAAGCGGCGTCCCGAGGTCCTCGCACTCTTTGCCGAGCACGTCTATGGTCGCGCGCCGGGCAAGCCCGAGCAGATGACCTTCATGACCACCTCCGTCGATAAGAAGGCGCTGGGGGGCAAAGCGACCCGGAAGCAAGTCACCGTGTACTTCAACGGGCAGCGCCAGGACCCGAACATGACGATCCTGATCTATCTGCCCAACGCGAAAGCGAAACCCGTCCCGACCTTTGTCGGGCTGAACTTCCGGGGCAACCATACGATTCACTCCGACCCGAACATCGCGATCACGACCAGTTGGACGCGGGACAAGGACTCGGACCATCGCGCCACCGAGGCCGGCCGGGGCAAAAGCGCGAGCCGCTGGCCCGTCGAACGCATCCTTGGGCGCGGCTACGGCCTGGCGACCATCTACTACGGGGACATCGATCCGGACTTTCACGACGAGTTCCAGAACGGGGTCCATCCCCTCTTCTACCGAGCCGGACAGAGCAAGCCCGCGCCGGACGAATGGGGTTCGATCGGCGCCTGGGCCTGGGGCCTGAGCCGCGCCATGGACTACTTCGAGACGGACGCAGACATCGACCACGAGCATGTCGCAGTGATGGGCCATTCGCGGCTGGGCAAGACCTCGCTCTGGGCGGGCGCCTCGGACGAGCGGTTTGCGATCGTGATCTCCAACAACTCCGGATGCGGCGGCGCCGCCCTGTCGCGTCGCGCCTTTGGCGAGACCGTCAAGCGGATCAACACGGTCTTCCCCCACTGGTTCTGCGACAACTACCTCGAATACAACGACAACGAAGACGCGTGCCCCGTCGACCAGCACATGCTGATCGCGCTGATGGCGCCGCGGCCCGTCTACGTCGCCAGCGCCGAGCAGGACCGCTGGGCCGACCCGCACGGCGAGTTCCTCTCGGCCAAGCACGCCGGTGTCGTCTATGAACTGCTGGGCGAAAAGGGCTTCCCCGCCAAGACCATGCCCCCCGTCGGCGAACCGTCCGTCGGAACAATCGGCTATCACATCCGCGCGGGCAAGCATAACGTCACCGACTACGACTGGGACCGCTACATGGACTTCGCCGACAAGCATTTCGGCACGCCGTAGAAAAACGCGGGCGAACGGTTCGTTTCGCGCTCGCTATCGGCAGGAAGGATATCACTCATGAAGACTATCAAACCCATATCACTGTCACTGGCCCTGTGCGTCCTGGGTCTGGTCGCATTCATGCTCGCCAAGGACGCCGCCTTCGGCTCCTACGGTTCGAGCCGCTGGGAGTACAGCATCCTCGACGTTGGGGATCTCGTCATCGACGAGAGCCTGACCGAAGCGGAGATCCGCGAGGCCGAACGACGCGGCGTGGAGAAGGCCCGCAACCTGGAGGACAAGCTCAACCGCATGGGTAACGATGGGTGGGAATTGGCCGTCTACACCAGCGGAACCATCGTCTTCAAGCGCCCCTCGCGCTAGTACGCACCGCCCCCGCGGATTCGATCGGGGCAGAGCCAAGGAGATGCCATGACAGGGATATCTCTACGACACTGGGGATGCATCGTTTTCGGTCTGATCGCGGCGGCCTGCGCGCCAGTCTGCGCCGCACCCGACACCGGGCAACTGGCGGAGCAGTACGCACCGAAGCTGGAGCGCATCCTCACCGAGAATATCGCGTCGTTCTGGTACGACAAGAGCCTGGATGAGCGGCACGGCGGCTACACCATCAACTTCGGGCCGCGCAGCGAGCCCAAGGGCCCGGGCGTCAAGATGCTCGTAACGCAGGCCCGCACGGTGTGGCTGTTCTCCCGTCTGGCCCGCGCGGGCTATCGCCGCGACGAGTACCTTAAGGCGGCCGATCACGGCTACCGCTTCCTGACCGAGAAGATGTGGGACCCCATCCACGGCGGGTTCTACTGGGAGGTCGACGCGACGGGGCAGAAGAAACGCAAGCCCAACAAGCACCTGTACGGGCAATCGTTCGCGCTCTACGCCCTCTCGGAATACTACCTCGCCAGCGGCAAGCATGAGGCGCTGGACTTCGCCGTGCGCTTCTTCAACCTGCTCGAAGACAAAGCTCACGATGACGTCTACGGGGGCTATCTCGAAGCCTTCGAACCCGACTGGACGGCGACGCCCGCCAGCGAGAACTGTTATATGGGCGTACCCGCGAATCTGAAGCTGATGAACACGCACCTGCACCTGATGGAGGCGCTGACGACGTTCTATCGCGCGAGCAAGCACCCCCTGGCCCGGGAACGATTGCTCGAACTGATCCAGATTCAGAGCAACACGGTCGTGCGCAAGGACCTCGGCGCTTGCACGGACAAATACGAACGGGACTGGACGCCGCGACTGGATGGCGACTACGCTCAGGTCTCCTATGGGCACGACATCGAGAACATCTGGCTGCTCATCGACGCCTGCAACGCCGCCGGCGTCCCGAACCATCCGTTCGCCGATCTCTACGAGACGCTGTTCGCTTACTCGCTCAAGTACGGCTACGATCCTGACAAAGGCTGCGTCTACTATACGGGCCCGTTCAACCAGCCGGCGACGGACCTGAGCGTGTCCTGGTGGGTACAGGCCGAGACCCTCGCCAGCGCCCTGCACATGTACCGCTTCACGGGCCATCCGAAATATCGCTCGGTCTTCGAGAAGAGCTTCGCCTATATCGACAAGCACATGGTCGACTGGGACGCGGGCGAGTGGCATCACATGATCATGCCGGACGGAACCATCCGCGGCGACAAGGCCAGCCCCTGGAAAGCGGGCTACCACAATGGTCGCGCCATGATCGAATGCCTGGAGATCCTCGAGTCGCTGAAAAAGTGATTGCCCCCCGATGAACAAGGCGTTATCACTGTCGCAAAGGGGCCCAGCCCCAAGAGCCAGAAAGAACGATCGACCAAACCATTCGGGAGCACCGCGATGTCTGAATTGCAGGAACGTATCGGCGTCATCTTGAAGCAGCCGCAACTGGCCGCCCTGGCGACCCTCACCGAAGACGGCAAGCCCTGGGTCCGCTACGTCATGACACTGGCCGACGACAATCTGCTGATCCGCTGCGCGACGTTCGTAGCGGCTCGCAAGGTCAAGCAGATCGAAAAGAACCCCGAGGTCCATCTGACCTGCGGCGTCACGAACCCGACCGAGATGGTGCCCTACCTGCAGATCCAGGGCAAGGCGGCTCTGACCACGGAGAAGGAAGCCCGACACGGGTTCTGGACGGACATGCTGGCGCCGATCTTCGACGGCCCGGACGATCCCAAGTACGGCATCCTTGAGATCACCCCCTACCGCATCGAATTCTGCTCGCCCGGCACGTACGAACCCGAGGTCTGGACAGCGTCCTAGGAAGTCTCAGGAATCACAAGCTCCGTCGCCCCGCCGCCGGCGCATCAATCGATGCGTTTGCGGTAGAGGCGCGTCTGGAGCGGGTTCTGCCAGGCCGTCCAGTTCGCGTCGCTCAGTTCGTCCTCGATCGCCGCGTTGACCTGGTTCATCTTCGCGTCCAGGTCGTCGATGTAGTAGACCATG
>JANQFY010000088.1 GCA_028277585.1 Sedimentisphaerales bacterium | reverse complement strand
CAGCCATACACCCATGGCGCAGGCACGCCAGGAAAGGGGGGGCGCCGTGGTTTCCAGCTTGATTGGCGCCGATGTGAGGACCGGCGCCGGCTGAGCCTCTGTGACGGTCGGTTTTGCCACCATCGGTGTCGAGGGCGCAACCCTGACGGTCTGATCTGCCGTCGGAGGAACCGCAACATGCATGACTGCGGCCTCCTGCGCCAGGGCCGGGACGGTCGAGGTGACGCTCACCGGCGAGGTCAACGTCGGGGGGAGCACCAGTTTGACGAGAATCAACAGCCAAAGGGCGTAGCGCAGTTGGGGCCACGCCCACTTGCGCACCAGCCGGTCGAGAAGCGCGACGACGGCGACCAGGAGCGCCGTCTGCCAGAGCATTGCCCATTGCCAGTTCCACCACAGGCCCGCGTAATGATTGATCGCTTCGCTCATTTCCTCATTCTCCCTTCGTCTCTGATTGGTCTTCAAGGACCTTGGTCAGCGCTTCCCGTTGCTCGTTGCTGAGGCGTTTGTCGTTGACCAGAAAATGCATCAAGGGGCCGTACGCGCCATCGAACGCCTGGTTGACCAGGGTCTTGAGCGCGCTGCGCCGGGCGTTGTCGCGGGTCAGGATCGGCTCGTACAAGCTGGTATTGCCTTCCTTGTACTCGCGAATCGCGCCTTTCTCGGCCAGTCGAGCCAGCAGCGTGCGGATGGTCGTGTAGGCCCACTTGATGTCTTCGGGGAGCCGTTCGGCAATCCCTCGCGCCGTCGCCGGATGCCGCTCCCACAGGCAGTTCATCAGTTGCCACTCGGAATTCGTTAGCTTCATAGGCGTTTCTCCTTACTACAACTGTAGCTCATAATACTACAAGTGTCGTAAGGCGCCAAGGGGCGAAATAGAAAAAAATGAAGAAAAGTACATCACATGCCCGGCCGTCCCATGGAGGAGCGGCTCATTCAGCCGGGAATACTGAGGAGGTGGAGATGAGAAAGGGGCTGCAGGTAAGGCCTACAGCCCCTTGGGGAGCTTCTTGCAGCATCCTGAACCTCGGATGTGCGCTAGTGCAATCTACGACTCGTTCAGAAAGCCCTGTAGAGCGGCGTCGTGCGGCCGGCCAGGCTCATGACCTCGCCGTAGGACAGGGCGCGATTGTAGAAACGCACCTCGTCGATCTGGCCGGTCAGCGCACGCTCGATGTTCGCGCCGTTGAGCCAGGCGCCGAGATGGCCCTCGCCCAGGTTGAAAGTCTCCGGGGCCGCGGTCGGAATCCGCAGGGCCTCCTGGACTCCATTGATATAGAGAGCCGTCTCGGCGGTCGAAATCGTTACCGTGACGTTGTACCATTCGTCGATCACGGGCATCGTTCCGCTCGCCAGGTCTCCGCCGGACAGGCCGTTGACGCCGGCGGTGAAGTAGCCGCCCCCGCTGATGTGCATGTGGATGTCGCCGGCATCCCAGCCGTCGTTGTGATAGACCGCGAAGAACCCACTGCTCCAGGCGATGTCCGTATTCATCCATAGAGAGATGGTCATCTCGGCAGCGGTCCCACCGTCAAGGGCCGGCACTTGCAGGCCATCGCCGAGCCCGTCGAAACTGGCGACCCCGCCTTGGGCCGGATCATTGGTGATGACCACGTCGCCGACGGGCGCCGCGTGGTTGCCGTTACCGCTGGCGTCCTGGAAGTCGGCGTCGAGCGGGTAGTGGGCGACCAGGCCGGCCGCATCGGGCTCGGCCGGTTCGATCATCTCACTCTCCAGCGGGTACAGTCGGATGTCATCGACGTACAGCACGCCCTGGGCGCCGGCGCCTTCGATGCCGATCGTCAGGGTCGTGACGTTGCTCACGTTGCCCAGCGCGGCCAAGTCGATCGTCCAGGCCAGCCATCCGGAAACCTGCAGATCGGCCATCGCGCCGTCATAGAGAACTTTCGTGCCGTTGACCTTGACGTACAGTTGGCCGGGCGTGTTGGTCGCGTCGCCGGCAAACGCCAGGGACAGCGATTTGACGCCATGGGCCGTCCAGTCCATTGGGACATCCAGCGACCGCTCGGCCTCTGAGAGGGCGGTGCCGCCCGTGCTGTCGAAGAACAACGGCATTGATTGTGCGCCGCTCCTGACAATCGTTTGCTCAGCGAACGGCGACTCGAGGTGCCCGACCTGGGAACCGTTGCCGTCGACGCCATAGCCATCGACCCAGGTCTGATAGATGCGATTCTCCTCATCATCGTAGCTCTCGAAGCCCTCGACGACGATATAGGTCTCCGTCGAGAAGTTCCAGACCTTGCCTTCCCACGTACTGATCGCCTCGGCGTCGTTGACCTCATCGATCCGCCAGTAGTACGTTGCCGCCAGGTCCAAAGCGCCGGGATCGACGGTGGTTGTGCTGACTGTGTCGAGAAGTTCCAGCGCGTCAGGATCGGCGCCGAGGTGGACCTCATGCGAGACGCCTTCGCGCCCGGCCCGCCAACTCAGGTCGGCATTGGCGCCGACATCCACAGCGCCGTCTTCCGGCTGCGGCTCGCGGGCCTGGACCGGGACGTAAAGGAAGCGGACTTCGCTGAGCCCGAACTGCCCCATCATCCCGTAACCGCTGTTGACGGTGAGCCGGACATGCTGGGCCGCGACGCCGCCGAAGTCGACTATCGTGTTGGCGGTGTACGCGGCGTTGGCCGCACCCTGATTGAGCGTCACGTCACCCAGCGCCATCCAGTCGGCGCCGTTCTCCGAATACTCGATTGTGACATCCTTGAGCCCGAAGCCGAGCAATAGCTCGAACGCGACGTTGTAGTTCCAGACGAGCATTTCGTGCAGCTTGTAAACGCCATCGAACTCGAATTGGATGAACAGCGGCTCATCCCCCGTCGAGGCGACCAGCCACATGTCCGTACTGTTGATCGAATGCTCGTCGTTCTCGTTAAGCCCGGAGCCGTTAACCGCATTGACTGGATCGGCGCCGGCTTGGGGGACGCCATTGCTCGTGGCGACGACGTTCTCAATTGGGTAGCCCAGCGGCTCGACGGTGAAGCTCCAGGTCTCGCCCTTGAAGATCGTGTTGTCGGGCGCGCCGTTGACCTCATCAACACGCCAGTAATAGGTCTGACCATACTCGAAAACGCCCTCGGGATCGATCGTCGTAGTCGTCTGACCCTGGCTGATGAGCATGCCTCTGTCATCGGTACGACTGGCCTCGTTGACATCCTCGAAGACGGTTCCCAGATACACGTCGTGCGTGACGGCAAACTCACCTGCTTCCCAGGACAGGGGGACGTCGCGCGGCACATCCGTCGCTTCATTCTCAGGATTCGGGCCGGCAGCCAGCCCCGAACCGGGCCCTTTCCCCAGCAGTACGTCGGCCAGTTCCTCGGCCGTCAGGACGCGGTTGTAGATACGAATGTCGTCCATGACGCCGGGGACGAAGCGGTCCGTGCCGCCTTCATTGCCGATGATCAACGGTTCGTCGCTGGTCTGGGGAACCCTCGATTCGGTGTCCTCGAAGATCAGGACGCCGTCCTTGTAGAACCGCCGGCCCTCCGATGCGTCGTAGGTGTAGGTGTAGTGCGACCACTCGCCAACGATGGAGACTCCGTTCTCGGTATTGGAGAAACCCCGGCCGCCGTCCTCAAACAGGATGGGAAAGTGGAAATTGCCCGCTCCATACGTCAGGACTTCGAAGTTCTCAGCCGCATCGAGGCCCTTGACGATATACCCATTGTAGTTCTTGTTCTCGTTAAGGTTGAGCCAGAAAGTGATCGTCCATGTGGTCAGGTCCAGACTCGGATCGTCCCCGCAATCGAGGTAGTCGCCCGATCCATCAAATTCGATGGCGCCGCCGAAATAGCCCTCCACCCACTGAGGATCGCCGTTGAATGCGCCGTCGTTGCCATAATCGCTGGAGTCGCGGGCGACGGTTCCGGCCCCGTCATCACACTTCCACCAGCCCACCAGCGTAGGATCGCCGGCTGGTGCGACCCCGACTAGAACGGAGCCGAGCACGAGAACGCTTGTTGCCAAGGTACACAGTCGTCTGCACATGGTCTGTCCTCCTATGCGAACCTACCCGTATCTGCCTTCTGCGCGCCCCGTTTCGACGGGGGCAGCGACACAGTTCCTTGGAGAGGGAGCCTACCAGCCCGTTTCGGGGCCTTCTCCCGAAACGACGGATGTACGGAGAGCACCTGCTCCTCTATCTATCTCTATTGTAGGAATCTGGCGCAATGACTCAATTTCGGTAAATACGTATTTTTGCTCGTCACCCCATTTCAGGTGTGCGTTTTTAGAGAATATGGGCACGTGGAAAAACCACGCCAAACGAACCGAAGGCAGCGCGATCACCGTATACGTTTCGCGTTGGGTGATTGATTTGGTCAGTGAGATGGTTGGTTCAGAGGTGAGATTCTGGTGAAGCAGTCCAAACATACGGTGGGAAGCAACCTGGGATGGCTCGGCGTGATGCTCGTTGCCTTCGGGGCGTCGGTTTGTGGAGCAAACGTTCCGATTCCGCATCCGTTGACGATGTTGCTGCGCGATTCGCGTGTGCACCAGGATCTGGCGTTGCAGCCGGCCCAGGTCGCGGCCGTCGTGGCGGCGGCCGAAGAGGTCGAGATTCCTCTCTGGCGGCTGAGAGATCTGCCTCCGGAGGAGCGTCGCGAGCCGGCCGAACAGCTCCTCCGCAAGCTCCGGACCGAGCTGTCTGGGTTCCTATCACCGCAGCAGCGAGAGCGTTTGAAGCAGATCACGCTACAGGCCCGAGGCTTGCCCGCCCTCGTCGAGTCGGCCGTAGCGGCGCAACTGAAGCTCTCGGCCACTCAGACGCAGCGGATAAAGACGGAGTTGGAGGTGTTGGAGCGTGAACTAACAACGCTGCAGCGCGGCGGGGCGATGACGCGCAACGCGGATCGGGTTCGGCGCCGCAAGATCCGGGGCGAGCGGGAGATCCTGGCGATCCTCAGCAAGGAGCAGTTGCATGCCCTGCGCAAGCTGACGGGGCAGGCGTTCGATTTGACGCAGGTCCGCCAAGCGGCCTGTCGGGCCCCGGAGTTGGATGGGGTCGAGGCGTGGATCAACTCGGACCCGCTGACGCTCGCGCAGTTGCGCGGGCAGGTCGTCGTCGTGCATTTCTATACCTATGGGTGCATCAACTGCATCCGGAATCTGCCGCACTACAACGGGTGGTTCGACTATTTCGCCCGCGACGAACTCAAGATCGTCGGGATCCACCGGCCTGAGACCCAGGGTGAGCGGGTCGTCGATCAGGTGCGGCGTAAGGCGACCGAAGCCGGGCTCAAGTATCCGATCGCCATCGACAACAGAAGCCGCAACTGGGATGCCTGGGCCAACCGCGTCTGGCCCAGTGTCTACCTGGTCGACAAGGAGGGTTTCGTTCGTTACTGGTGGTATGGCGAACTCAACTGGGAGGGGGCCGGGGGTGAGAAATGGATGCGAAGCAAGATCGAGGAACTACTGCGTGAGTAGACGGTTAGGCCTGGACGTTGCCAATCGGGCGAAATCCCTTGACTTTCTGCGCGATTCAGCATAGGATCGCGCCTGCATTCTTGGAGGATCTAGCCGTGTCCATGAGGTCACTCACTGTCGTCGTTCTGTGCCTGCTCGCTCTGATGTCCCTTGGCTGTCAGGACGGGCCTCGACCTCGCTCACGACTGGGGACCTACCCGACTCCCACGCTTGGCGCGCCCTATTCGAATCCACAGAAGCTGGGTCAACATGGGTATCTCTTCAGCCTCTCCGAGCAGAACGGCATCGTCTACACCTGTCGCGGCGGGCACATCGACCTGGCGCATTTGCGGATTGCCGCCGACTGGACAAAGTATCTGACCGACAAAACCTATCGACACCTGATGGAGGGCGACACGCGGTTCTCATACAAGCTGGCTGTCGATCGCTCACGCCATTTCGTCGAGCTGTCCTATCCGTCGGACTGGGCCCAACGCCCGAACGAGCAACGTCGCGCTGCTGCCGAGGAGGTCGCCGCGGCGCTCGGGCCGCACCTGGCGTTCTACCTGACGACCTGGCACGAGATCCTCACGTGGTTCGGATACAAATGCGTGGGGCTTCCCACCGCGTTCTCGTCGGCTTTCTCCTGGGAGGATTCGTACTCGAATTTGCTCGGCACGCACCTGGCCGTGCGAGCCCTGCAGGACAGCGAGCACTCCTTCAATGAGGCGATGACGATCGCCCTGCGCGAGGAAATAGACAGACTGGGCCCCGTGCCGGCCGACGCGGCCAAACAAGCAACCCGCCAGGTCAAGGGCGACTGGTTCACCGGCTCGTCGCTGTTTTCTGTCGATATCATCGAGCGCAACTTCGACATCGGTCTCGAGGACGGTGAGGTGTCCCCGACGCGGCTGCCCGACGCAGAGCCCTGCAAGGACGCAACGGCCGTGTCGTATCCGGCCCCGACGCTTGACATTTTGGCCAGGCATGGTTTCTACGCGAAGTTGGAGATTGAGCCGCGCGAGTGGGAGAAAAACGCCATTCTGGCCGTCGCCTACCCCGACGCCGAGCAGCGCCGCAAGCGGGTCGAACCGGCGGTCCACTTCCCGCCCATCATGGAGCACATCCGGAAGGACGCGATCCGACGCTACGGCCGCGATTTCGCCGATCAGCGACGCCTCTCGCAGCGGCGGTGAACGGTTCTGGGCCCATCTTTGCGCTTGACACAGCCCTGGTGTTTGCAGTAAGATCATATCTTGGTGATGCAGGGAATTTGTAATCGCCTCATCAATCTATCTGCGGAACGGACGCCTCGGATAAGGGACTGCTTTTTGTCACTTTGGCGCCGTCGGTTCGACCGCGCCAATTAGGGAGACGGAGAACCATGGTTGGGAGATTTGGTGAAGGAGCAACGGCCCTCACGCTGCCGCATCACGAACCCCGCACCCTGATCGATCGCCCGGAAGAATCGTTCGATTGGGTCGATTTCGCATGCCCGTGTCCGAGTTGCGGCGCCTGTGTCAAGGGCTTCCGGACCAAGGATTTGTGCAACCAGCGGGACCAGGCGGACTTCCGCGACGTTCAGCATTTCTACGCCGAATGCCGGTGCGGCGCGTGGATTGATTTCATACGCAAACCGGCGATCGACATTTCTGATTTCGAGATGCGCGTCGAAGTCGATTGACGCGGCCCGCTCAGGTCTCTTGACGACTGGCGGCTCGGATCTGCTCGATCTCAGTAGGTGTAAAGGCGAGCGATTCCAGAAAATCCTGATGCGCTTCCGGTGCGTGCCGCTCGAACGCCTGGTGCCATCGCCTTCGCGCGACCGCGTCGAGCCCGGCCGCTTCCAGCATCATCACCCACGTCTCTTCGGTCATGATACGGGTGGATCGGATCAGTTGTGGATTGCCCAAGAGCTTGACAATCACCTGTTGCTGTTGACGCAACTGGTTGATCTCCTGGTTCAGGTCGGCCAACCTCTGTTTGAGCAACCGCTGTGGGGCCGAGTCGTTCCCGTCGAGGATCTCGGCGACCTCTTTGAGCGAAAGCCCCGTCTGGCGCAACTGGCAAATCTGTTCGAGACGGTCGCAGTCGGCCTGGTCGTAGAGGCGATAATCGCCGGGACTACGGCCGGAAGGGCTCAGCAACCCGATACGGTCGTAGTAGAGCAATGTGCTGCGCGACAGGCCGAACTGCCGGGCGATCTTGGAGACTGTGTACATAGTAGAACTCCTGGCCGGCGACCCTGCTTGCGGGGCCGCCGACCGTTGGCTATCTCTTAGCTCATGCTTCTGGCGTCCTTGATCATGGCGTTATCCAGCCCGAGCCACTCCAGGAAGCGCTGATGCGCCTCGGGATGGCGCTGCTCGAACAACGCGTGCCACTGGCGGCGCTTGGCCTTGTCCAGGCCGACCGCGTCAAACAATTCGACCCATTGATCCACACCGAATTCACTCATGTGTCTTCTCCTTTTCAGTTAGCTTACATTACACGGTTGTCACGGCCATGACAATCCGAGCCTAGAGTGTGAACCTGTAGACGGGTCAAGCGGGCAAATGGAAAAAATCTCAGAAAAACGCACGCATCGCCGCATCGGCTTGCTTTCGTATTCTGTGAACCGGCGGGGGAGAGCCGCGTAGAGCCGGGGAACGGAGAAGTTGGCGTCGATCGAATGCCGCGTACTGATGGAGTTTCTCGCTTGGAAGGAAGATGGAAGGCGGCCATGGGCTGGACACTTGCTGTGATCGTGGGGGTTCTGCTTCTCGGTGCGGTCGTGCTCAGGCACCGCATGGGCCCGCGGGGGCCGGAGATGTCGACCGCGCAACTGGCTCAGCGATTGGGCCAGACCGATTGCGTTGTCTTGGACGTGCGTTCGGACAACGAATACCGCTCCGGCGCTATCCCCGGAGCCCTGCACATTCCGTATCGTCAGGTGGCTGATCGCCTCGCCGAACTCGAGCCGCACCGGGATTGCGATATGGTCGTCTACTGTGCGGCCGGCATCCGCGCCCGGATCGCCCAGAACACACTCACCCAGGCGGGTTTCACCAGGGTCTACCATCTTGTTGGCGACATGGCCGTCTGGACCCGCGAAAACCGCCCCATCGAGACCCCGGCCGCTCAGTAGCGAATCTCTACGTCGCTACGCGTCCCTCAAGCCCTTACTTCACAGTCGATCGATCTTGGCCGCCAGGATGAAGTCGTTCTCGTGCAGGCCGTCAATCTTGTGTGTCCAGAGCGTAATCGTGACCTTGCCGTAGCTGAGAGTCAGATCGGGATGGTGCCCCTCGCTCTCGGCCAGTTCGCCCACCCGATTGACGAAGTCCAATCCCTGGCGAAAGTCGTCGAACGGGTACTCGCGGTGGAGGTGATGACCGTCAATCACGCTCCATCGTTCGTCCAGCAGGGCGGCGTATTCGCTCAGTCGCTGCCCGGCCAGCGGTTCAACACCGCCCCGGCAAGGTACGCAACGCTTCTGATCCAAGGTTGCCATGCGTCAGTCTCCTTTCTGTCCACCAGATATACTACGCGAGCCGCCTGCGAAGGATCGCCCCCGAACCGAGCCGAATTCCTTGCTTTCGCTCAGGATCGCGCCCATACTGGGGTTACGAGATTCGCCGTGGACAATGTGTGGAGGTACCGATCTTTCCGCCCAGGCGAGCGGTTTGGTCGGCGCTAAGGCAATCGGGCTCCTACTGAGAGGATTGGAGCGAACGCCATGAGGCGGAGAGAACGATACGACCCTTGTGTCGTCGCGAGTGGAAAGTCGGTGCGGCCTAGTCTTCCTGTCATCTCGACTGAAGGCCCGGCGTCGCCGGGCTGGAACGGAGAGATCTCCCCTGGAACGAGAGGCGCGCCCGGCCATGGGGCAGGTCCATCGGCTCCGCGGCGCTCCGCTCAAGATGCCAAGCCGAGAAGCTGCGGATTCACGCTGATCGAACTGTTGGTGGTCATCTCCATTGTGGTCCTGCTGATGGCGATGCTCATGCCCGCCCTGTCGCGGGCGCGGAAGCAGGCGCGGGCGGTGGTCTGTCAGGCCAGTCTGAAGCAGTGGGGGCTCCATGGCGCCATGCTCGCCGACGAGAACGGCGGAACCTTCCGGGTGGGGAAGATCGTTCCGCAAGACCCTGCGGTAGATTGGCTTTACTGGGGCGAATCGTCGTATGTCGGCCATCTGACTCCCACAGTGCGCGTCTGTCCGATGGCCAGCAGACCAGCGGTGGAGACGCCCGACAGTAAAGGCTTGTTGGGTGGCACTTTCCGGGCCTGGAGGCTCTACTACGCCCGGGAGCATCGCGCTCACTATGGCACCTACGGCCTAAACCCCTACCACTTTGTTGACCATTCGGGGCGGACGCCATCCATCGAGGGATGGGGCACGACCGACGTTCGCGGTGCGGACCGTATTCCCGTCATGCTTGACAGCGCGGCTCTCAATTCGGGGGCGGCTGTCTTCAATGATCCACCCGAATGCGATGCAATACCTGTGACTACGAACAGCACGAGACAGCAGTCGTGCATCAACCGGCACAACGGCGGGGTCAATGGGCTGTTTCTGGACTGGTCGGTGCGCGAGGTGGGCTTGAAGGAACTCTGGACGCTCAAGTGGTACAAGAACTACGAAACGGCCGGGCCCTGGACCAAGGCCGGCGGCGTGCAGCGCGAAGACTGGCCCCAGTGGATGCGGCGGTTCAAGCAGTATTAGCGGCGACTCGTGACTCAACCGAGGTAGGGGGGGCTTGCCCCACCGAATCACTCTGAGGCGGCGTCGGACCGGTGGGTATCGATCCGTTCGGCGTTGTAGATCAAGCCGCCGGAGGTGTGGTACTGTTGCAGAACGGTGCGGGCCTGATCGCGGCGGACGTCGCGCGTCACTTCGATGCCCCGTTCGCCCAATGCGCCGATCCAGTCGGTCGGCTTGGCGCCTTCGTCGAATCCGATCGCGCAGGCGTCCTCACCCCGCGCCCCGCAGACGACCCGGTGCACCCCCGACCAGGGGACAGCGCCCAGGCACATCGCGCAGGGCTCGGTGCTGGTCACCAGTTCGCACGTGCGACCGTTTGCACTCAGATCGAAGACGCCCAAGGTCTGCTGGGCCAGGGCGATGGCAACCATCTCGGCGTGGGCGATCGAACAATGGGCCGGCTCGACGAGGTTGACACCCGGCGCCAGAAGCTCTCCCGTGTCGCTGGCGAAGATCGCCGCGCCGAAGGGCCCGCCCGTGCCGCGCTCGATGTTCTTCCGCGCCAGGTCGATGACGAAGTCCATCCTTGCTGGGACGTCTTCGAATGGATCCGTCTGTTGCTCGTTCAGTGCACGTAGCCAGTCGGGCAACTGAAGTATCACTTGTGCCTGCTTCAATGTCGTCCTCCACATCTTACTCAGGGCGTTTCTCGGGCACCATGCCTTCAGCTTCATAGTAGTCGCAACACCCCGCAGAATCAATCGATCGGTTCCGATCGGTGTCGAAACGCCGGTCGGTTCCATTGACAAAGCTCGATTGGCCTGCGTAGAATTGAGGGTGTCGCTGCGAACACGCACCCGTGGATGATGACCTTCCTGGCGACTCAGGCGGTATTGCCAGACGGACGTCGGCCTTGGAATCACAGGCGGCGCTCCGAGACGCCACATAGAAACGCCGGCATGTCGCGCTGTGTGAAATCGGAAGAAGGGAGGCCCCCATGGCCAAGGCCAGGAAGAAGGCAACGAAAAAGGCGACAGCGACCCCATCATCGAGCAGCTTGCCCCTGCGGAACTTCGATCTGCTGAAGCGTTACGACGTCTACTACCATCTGAGGCGGGGACTCACCGTCTGCAAGGACGTGAAGATCAAGGGCAAGCGAACCTTCGAGGAGATTGACGATGCGGCCCGCCCGTTTGTTCAATACCTCGAACTGGAGGACGCCAAGGGGCGCACGTTCATGCTGAACTATCTCCACGTCTTCATGATCTGCGAAGCCGGGGTCAAAGCACGCTTCAGTATGGTCAAGTCCTAACGCTGCTCTGGAGGTGCGGCGGCCCTCAGCTCCCGTGGTGTTCTTGAGTATCGGATCGGGGTTTGGTCTGGACGCCGACGGTGCGGGCGGATAGAATCCGGCAACGTTGCAGGTGGAGAATGTTCACGTTTCTTTGGTGAGGTCAATGCATATGGCTCGAAACGTAGTTTTTCTGATGATCGTCTCGGTGTTGCTCGGCGGTTGCGTCCATGTCCAGGAGACCAAGCGGGTTTGCGAGGAGCCGGCCTCGTGCTGCCACGTTCAGACCCAGGCCCCGGCGCCTACGCAGGTGCTGCGTCATGTCGTCCTGTTCAAGTTCAAAGAGGGCACCAGCGCTGCTGATATTCGCAAGGTCGAGAATGCCTTCAGCGCGCTGCCCAGCAAGATCGATGCGATCTACGATTACGAGTGGGGCACCGACGTCAGCGTCGAGAACCTTCAGAAGGGTTTCACCCACTGCTTCTTCGTGAGTTTCCTGAGCGAAGCGGACCGGGCGACGTACATGCCCCATCCGGCCCACAAGGAGTTCGGCGATCTGCTCAAGCCGCACCTGGACGACGTCGTGGTGGTGGACTACTGGGCCAAGTAGGGGCAACCCCCTGTGGTTGCCCTCCTGCGGGACGGCACGCGTCACATGACGCGATCCCGCAGTAGGGGCGTCTATTATGCGAATCATCGCCGGCGAGAAGAGGGGACTGAAATTGCTGTGTCCCGACACGAAGGACACGCGCCCGGTGACGGACCGGATCAAGGAGTCCCTGTTCAACGTCCTGCGCAGCCGCGATCTGCTCGTGGGCCGGCGGGTGGCGGATCTGTTCTGCGGGGTCGGTTCGCTGGGCCTGGAAGCATTGAGCCGGGGGGCGCAGTTCGCCACGTTCGTCGAGCAGGACCCCAAGATCGCCGCCTATCTGGACAAGAACATCACCAAAACCGGCTTCGTCGCCCAGTCCAAGGTCGTTCGGGCCAACGCTTTCCGCGTCGGCGCCCCGTCGGCGGGGGTGGGAGAGCCCAAGTACGATCTCGTCTTCGTCGATCCACCTTACGCCCGCACGCGCGAGGTCGGACCCGATTCGCTGCTCGACCAACTCATGGGCGTGCTGTCGCGCCAGGTGGCCGAGCAGGGCATCGCGATCGTGCGGGTCGAACGCGGCGTGGACCTGCTCGACACCTACGGAGTGTTCAGCGCGATCGATCGACGCAACTGGGGGTCCATGACGCTCGTTTTGTATCAGGTGCCGGGCCATGACGAATAGGCAGGCGGCGATCGATATCGTTCGGCGTCTGCAGCGTGAAGGGCATCAGGCTCTCTTGGCCGGTGGGTGTGTGCGGGACATGCTCCTGGGCCGGCGTCCCAAGGACTACGATGTCGCGACCGATGCGCGGCCCGAGGTGGTCACGGCGATATTCCCCCGAACATTGGAGGTCGGCGCCAAGTTCGGCGTCGTCATCGTCCTGGACCGCAAGACGCAGGTGGAGGTGGCGACCTTCCGCTCTGAGACCGGCTACGGGGATGGACGCCATCCGGACGAGGTGACGTTCACCACCGCGGCCGCCGATGCGAGCCGGCGCGACTTTACCATCAACGGCATGTTCTACGATCCCGTCGCCGAGCAGGTCCTCGATTATGTCGCAGGGCAGGTCGATCTGGAGAGGCGCATCCTGCGCACCATCGGCGATCCTCAGGAGCGGTTCGGTGAGGACTATCTTCGCATGCTCCGCGCGGTCCGCTTTGCGACGGAACTCGACTTTCCGATCGAGGGCGAGACATTCGCCGCGATCGGCAAGAACGCCGAACGTATCACGCGCATCAGTGGTGAGCGCATCGCGGGCGAGTTGGAGACCATGCTCACCCATCCGAACCGACGCGCGGCGGCCGGGATGCTGTTCGACAGTGGACTGGCCCGTGCGATCTTTCCCGATCTGCCCGCCGCCCAGCGCGAAGGTGCTGTTGAGGTCCTGGGCCGGCTGCGCAAGCGGGTCGACTTCCCCCTGGCGCTGGCCGCGTTCTTTACCGGCTGTGATCCTGAGTCGGTTGAGACGCAGTGTTGCCTCCTGAAACCCAGTCGCAACCAGACAAGGCACCTCGCCTTCCTCCTGACGCATCGCCGCCGGTTGCTGGATCATGAGATGTCCCTGGCCTCGCTGAAGAAGCTGCTGGCCCAGCCCTATTTCTGGGACCTCTACGAACTGGAGCGAGCCTCACAGAAGGCGTTCGGCGAGAAGGAAGCCTTGACGGCCCTGGCGCGGCTGCGTCGTCGTGTCCACGAACTGCGCGGCGTAGACGTCAAGCCCAAGCCCCTACTCAATGGACACGACCTGATCCGCCTCGGCGCGGCGCCGGGTCCCCAGGTGGGCCAACTGGCCGAGGAACTCTACATCGCTCAACTCGAAGGCGACCTCCACACCAAGACCCAGGCCGAACAATGGGCCCAAGATTGGCTCACCCGCCACCATACCGCCGACTGATGGCGACGCAGGTTCACCCTCCCGCGCTTGCAGAGAGGCCAGGCGACCGGTAGCATACCGTTTGGGTGGGGTGCTTCGTACTTCCCCGCCTGGAGATTCGACGTTGGATGCGGGGAAACGCATGATGTATTTAGGGAAGTACCTGGCGCTACTGTTACTCCTCCTGCCCTGTTCTGTTGGGACGGGGCAAGCCATGGTTCTGGTGGAGGCCGAGAGTTTCGCCGATCGGGGGGGATGGGTGATCGATCAGCAATCCATGGATCAGATGGGGTCGCCCTATGTGCTGGCCCATGGGCTGGGCGTACCCGTGAAGGACGCGGTGACACAGGTCGAGTTCTCCGTCGGAGGCGAGTATTACGTGTGGGTGCGCACCCGGGATTGGGTCGCGCCGTGGAAGGCGCCCGGGGCGCCGGGGCGATTCCAGCTTCTGGTTGCTGGTCGGCCGCTGGAGACCCAATTCGGGACCGAAGGCGCTGACTGGCATTGGCAGTGTGGGGGGAAAGTTCGGATCGAGCAGGGGAGCGTTGGGCTGACGCTGCGCGATCTCACTGGTTTCGACGGGCGTTGCGATGCGATTCTCTTCAGCACGCGCGATTCCTTCAGGCCGCCCAATGAAGGGTCGGAAATGACCACCTTCCGTAGGAGATTGCTCGGCTATCCCGACGTTCCCCCGGTGGCGGGGCGTTACGATCTCGTGGTGGTCGGCGGTGGCATGGCCGGTTGCTGCACGGCCGTCAGTGCGGCTCGGCGGGGCTGTCGCGTGGCGCTGATTCAGAATCGACCCGTGCTGGGGGGCAACAACAGTTCGGAGGTCCGCGTCGGTCTGTCCGGCCTGATCTTCCAGGAACCCTATCCGAGACTCGGCGCCCTGGTCGATGAGATCGGGCCCGTTGGGCACTGGAATCTGTGGGAGGCGCGGCAGGACCCCAATACACCGCGCAGCCAGAGGATCTTCGACACGATCGAGAGGCATCCGGAGAAGAAGACTCATAACGCCGGGCCGGCCTCCAACTACGAGGACCGGAAGAAGGCGGATGTCGTCTCCGCGGAAGAGAATATCGATCTGTACCTCAACATGCACGTCAACGAGGTCGCGATGGATGGCGACCGAATTGTCTCGGTCACGGCCCAGGACATCAGGACGGGCGAGCGTCGTACGTTTCGTTCCTCCCTGTTTGCTGATTGCACGGGGGATGGGAACCTGGGTTTCCTGGCCCGCGCTGATTTTCGGGTCGGTCGCGAATCCCGGCGCCGTACGGGCGAGGAACTGGCGCCCCAGCGCGGCGACAAACTGGTGATGGGGACGTCCGTGCAATGGTACTCGCTTCAAGAGAAGGAGCCCTCGACGTTTCCCGAGTGTCCCTGGGCCGTGCAGTTCGATGAGACGAACTGCACCAAGAGCACGCGGGGCGACTGGAACTGGGAAACGGGGGCCCGTCGCGACCAGATCAAGGAGATCGAGACCATTCGCGACTACGCGCTGCGCGTCACGTATGGCAACTGGGCCGTTCTGAAGAATCACGATCGCTATAAGGATGAGTTCGCTCGTCGTCGCTTGGCTTGGGTGGCGTTCATTGGTGGCAAACGCGAGTCTCGCCGACTCGTGGGCGACGTCATTCTGCGCCAGCAGGACATCGTCGGGCGCAAGAGCTTCCCCGACGCCTGTGTCACCACGACCTGGACGATCGATCTTCATTATCCCCAGAAGACGCCCGGCTACGATGGGGAACCCTTCCGGTCCATCGCGCGTCACCTGAAGATCGAGCCCTATCCGATCCCGTACCGATGCCTCTACTCGCGCAATATCCCAAACCTCCTGATGGCCGGCCGCCACATCAGCGTCACCCACGTGGCGCTGGGGACGGTGCGAGTGCAGAGGACCACGGGCATGATGGGCGAAGTCATAGGCATGGCGGCCTCGCTCTGCAAGAAGCACGCCTGCGATCCTCGCGATGTGTACAAGGCTCACCTGTCGAAACTCAAGGAACTGCTGAGCGACGGGGTTCCAGGTCGTGCTTCCGACTAGCTGGTGGGCCAAGTATCATAGCACCCATTGGCGGCGCAACTCTCCGAGGCTGTTGAGCTGGTGGGGGCCTTCTGGTACAATACATGATGTGATTCGGCCGTTGCGAGGGCCGCGGTGACAGGATGCTTGAGTGTTGAAGGGGTGATGGTTCATGGGGCGGTGCTGGTTTGTTTTGGCGAGCGTGTTGTTGGCGAGTTCCGTTGTGCTGGCGCAGGGCGGGGGCGATGAGACGGCGTGGCGGGATTCGATCGTGTTTCCGGAAGATCCGTTTCAAAGTTGGACGTTGCCCGCCTACGTCAAGTTCACGATCGTTATGGCGGATGGATACGATCCGAATGCCGTTCATTTCCAGGATTCACGGCGGTACGCGCTGCACTATGACTTCGCATCCGAGTGGCTCGACCCGTTCATCGGCCTGACGATCGGGGAGTTCGACGCTGTGACGCTCCATGCCGACGGTCAGCAGGCGGTTCTCGGGGCGGTCATCCTTCCTCCCGGGTGGGGAGCGGTACCGAACGAATACGGGATCCAACTGACGCGTCACGAGGCGTATTCCCGCGAGGAGATCGTTCGCTATTTCTACCAGATCAAAGGCGCGGTGGTCGCTGATCCCAACGTCACGGCGTACTACTTCCCGACCTACGAGCAATACCCCGTCGCGCAGCAGAACCGCGAATGGCTCGAGGCGCAGGGCGTGCCGCTGGGTTCGACGGGGCAGTGGGCCGAGGGCAACACGGCCTACGCGTACGGCTGGGCTCTGGGGACGCTCAAGTTCGTGACGGGTTCGGCGATCTAGGCGGCCTATACGGCCGGGGAACTTAAGCCCGACGGTATCCTGTTGACTGACGGGGTGCCCGCCGAAGTGCCTTCGGTGGCGGGGATCGTGACGCTCTCGCCCGCGACGCCCAACTCGCACGTTGCCATCCTGGCTCGCGCCCAAGGCGTCCAACTTCGGTCTTCTGCGTCGCGCGATCCCGGACCACAGTCCCCGCGCCATGGCGTTCTCATTCGATCTGTGGACAGCTCTTCTGGATCGCCCCCTGTCCGGTGGGGCGGCCGGGACGACGCTCCGCGACGAGATTGATTTCCGCTTGTCTCAATACACCAGCTACCCACCTGCTCAGATGCAGCAGCTTGCGACCGATCTGGCGGCGATTCGCGATCTGTTCAAGGATACGCAGCGAACCTCGTTCGGGAGTGAGTTGGAGTCGGTGGTCCTCGACGCGCTGGTCGGATTCGGGTTCGACGCGAATCGGAAAATCCGCTTCCGCAGTTCGACGAACGTTGAGGACAGCGACCGCTTCATCGGGGCGGGGCTGTACGACAGCTATAGTGGCTGTTTGGCGGACGATCTGGACGGTGACTCGGCCGGGCCGTGTGCGTGCGATCCGGAGAAGGGTAAGGAACGCGGCGTTCTGCGGGCCATCCGCAAGGTCTTTGCCAGTTTCTACAACGACAACGCCTTCCTGGAGCGACTCAAGCACGGGCTCGACGAAAGCGACGTGGGCATGGCGCTGTTGGTCCATCGCTCTTTCCCCGACGAGATCGAATTGGCCAACGGCGTGGCGACCATGCAGCGGAGCCATGGCCCAGGCTGGGCCGTGGAAGTGGTCTGCCAGAAAGGGGCGGTGTCCGTGACCAATCCACCGGCCGATGCGATCCCCGAGGTGGTCCGTATCAACGCCGGCTTCATGGGCCCGATGCCCTGGATCGCGCAGCGCTCGAGCCTGGTTCCACTTCGTGAGGACACCGTGCTCGATTGGGAAGCCGAGTACATCGAACTCTACGATCTGCTGGTCGAGGCCGCCGAGCAGTATTGCCAAGCGGCGCAGAAGGACAGTCCTGTGCTCGACTTGGAGTTCAAGAAACTCGCGCCGGACGGGACGCTCGTGGTCAAGCAGATTCGTGAGATTCCCCAGCCGGGTGCGGCCGAGTATGACACGCCCCTCATGCTGGGCGAGCCGCGACAGTACCGCACGTTGCAGGGCAGAGGGGGGAACGTCTTCGCCAACCACCGCCTCAAGTCACTCTGGACATTGCGCCCCAGGACCATCTGGCTCAGCGAGGCGAATCTGCAGACATGCCTGTATGAGGAGGCTGAGATTGAGTATGCCTCGGGTGGAGAAGTCCGACGCGTCGTTTCCTCTCCGGCCGAGTTATCCGATGCCTGGCATGTGTACGAAGCCCCTGAGTGGGATTTCGATCGGTTCGACTTGATCGATGGTTGGCGATTCGGCGATTCGTGCAATCCCAGGACCTATCGTCTACGGACCACGCCGCTGTTCCAGAGCACGGTTCCCGATCCCATTGTCACAGCCGACGCGCTGCGTGTCACCATCGACGTTGACTATGACGAGGCGGTGCCGGTGAGCGAGTCCGAGCAGATCACCACCGAGGGCTTGGCGCTCTATCAGGCCTGGGAACCAGCCGAGCAGGACTACCAGATGTGTTCCTTCGACGATCCCAATACGGGTGTGTCCATCACGGTCGAGTTTCACATGCGCTGGAGTTGGGACCCGTCTTGTCCCACCTCCATCCAGTTCGCTCGGACGCAGATCGAGGGTTTGACCAACGATCCCATCGTCTTGACGGGCTTCTTCTCGCAGAGCGTCGGAGGTGGGGCCCATCTGTGCCCCAAGAACTTCCTGTTCGAGCCGGCCCTGGAGCCGGACCTTTCCGCGTCGATCCTTAACGAACTGCAGGCCAACAACATCCGCCTGATCTACTACACCACCGGCGCTCGCGAGTGCCGGCCCACCGAGTGGGAAGACACGCCGCCACGGATTCGCTTCTATGGCTTCAACGAGCCGATCGAGGGCGCCGACTGCACGCCGTAACTGACGTCCGAAAAGGCGTGGTCGAGTCGCCCCCGCTCTGGTATCATGGGCCTCCTGGTCTTGACCCTGTCGGTTCGGACCGAGAGTTAAGGAGATGCCCATGGATAGAGTGCGTCGTGTGATGCCAAACGCCGTTTTCTTTGTGCTGGTTCTGGTGGTTTCCGCGGTGGGTCAGCCCCGTCGGTTCTACGTAGGCGCCTGCACACATTTCAGCCAGGACAAGGGTATCGTCACGATGAATCTCGACAGCATCGAGCATGCCGGGATCGACGCGATTCGTGACGAGGTTGTCTGGAGTGCGGTCGAACGGGAGAAGGGCACGCTCGCGATGCCCGAGCGATTTGATACGTACGTGCGTCAAGCGGCTGCCCGACGTCTCAACGTCATGCTGATCCTCGACTACGCGAATCGGTTCTACGATGACGGGGATCGCCCCCGTTCACCCGAGGCGATCGAAGGATTCTGTCGCTACAGCGAGTTCGTTGTGCGGCACTTCGGCGCGGACGTTCGGCTCTACGAGGTCTGGAACGAGTGGGACATCGGCATCGGATTGCCTAAGCCCTATCGCAGGGGGGGCTCGCCCAGGGACTATGTCAAGCTGCTCAGAGCGGTCTATCCGAGAATCAAGGCGGCCGATCCCGACGTGACGGTGATCGCGGGCGCTTCGACCAGCGGCGGTGTCAAGAAGGGTTGGCTTGAAGGCATTCTCGAGCTCGGGGCGCTGGACTATTGCGACGCCATCTCGATCCACAGCTATAACTACAGCGAGAAGTTTCCCCAGCGCGGCCCCGAAGCGTGTTCGACCTGGATGACGAGCGTTCAGCAGATGCTGCGCCGTTACAACGACGGCGCGGAGGTCCCGTTCTACGTGACGGAGATGGGTTGGCCCACGCATGTCACAAAGGGAGGCACCGATCCGCAACTGGCGGCGTCCTACCTGGCTCGACTCTATCTGCTCGCGCGAACGTCGCCATCGTTTCGAGGGCTCTGGTGGTACGACTTTCAGGACGATGGATGGGACCCGGAGCACAACGAGGATACCTTCGGGCTGGTGCGTCCCGATCTGACACCCAAGCCGGCCTATCACGTACTGGCCGACATCGCGCCGCTGGTGGGGCAAGGCGACTACGTTGGTCGCGTCGCCACCGACGATGAGCATGTGAGTGGGCTGCGGTTTCGCCACGAAGGGCGCGACTGCTGGGCGCTATGGTCGAGCGACGATCGAGATCACCAGGTCATTCTGGAAGCCGAGCATGCCGATCGACCTGTAACGATCCAGCCCCTGGGGCACGACGCCTACGTGATGCGCTGGGGCTTCCGTGATTGGGCGGGGAGTAGGGGACCCTTTGTTGCGAATCGACTGGCGTTCGTGGTGGGACATCGCCCTGTCATGATCGCCGGTGATTTGTCCAGCGTTGTCGTGGTTGATGTGATTCCCAGGCCTAGACAGACTCAAGAGGAGAAGAAATGAACTCATCAAGCTACTCGCGACGTGGATTCCTTGGAGCGGTCGGGCAGGGCGCCTTGGCGATGGCGGTCCCGGGGGCGTTGGCCGCGGCCCAGGGCAAGACCAAGAGGCCCAACGTCCTGTTCATTGCGGTGGACGACTTGCGCCCGGAACTGAGGTGCTACGGACAGAACCACATCGTTTCGCCTCATATTGATCGGCTGGCGCAAGATGGGGTCGTCTTCAATCGAGCCTATTGTCAGTCGCCCGTTTGTGGGGCGTCGCGGGCCAGTCTGCTCTCGGGCATTCGCGCGACGCGCGACCGGTCGTTCCGAGGCTACCTCCATCATGCGGATCGCGACTGGGGCGCGCCGCTGTCGTTGCCTCGTCATTTTCGACAGAACGGCTACTACACGATCTCCAACGGTAAGATCTACCATCATCGCGATGATGGCAAAGGCAGTTGGTCCGTGCCGGCTTGGCGACCCAAAGGCGAATGGGGGGGCAGGGGGTATCTGAGACCCGAGAACATGGCGATCGCTCAAGCGGCCGAGAGGGGTTTGGGACCGGCCTATGAGTGCGCCGACGTCGAGGACAGCGCTTACGCCGACGGCAAGACGGCCGACAAGGCGATCTCCGACCTGCGCCGGCTCGAGAAGATGGACGACCCCTTCTTCCTGGCGGTCGGTTTCGTCAAGCCGCACTTGCCCTTCAATGCGCCAAAGAAGTACTGGGACCTCTACGACGCGGACAAGATCGATTTGGCCGACAATCCGTATCGTCCCAAAGACGCTCCCGATGCCGCGATCCACAACTGGGGGGAATTGAGGGCCTACCATGGCATTCCTGAGAAAGGGCCGGTCACTGATGAGATGGCCCGCAAGCTCATTCACGGCTACTACGCTTGCACGAGCTACACCGATGCCCAGATCGGCCGTGTGCTGGACGAACTCGACCGGCTTGGCTTGCGTGACGACACGATCGTCGTCCTCTGGGGCGATCACGGCTGGAACCTGGGCGAACACACGCTCTGGTGCAAGCACTGTCACTTCCAGACGTCACTGATCGCACCGCTGGTCGTCCGCGCCCCCGGTTTTCAGAAGGGCATCAAGACGGACGCTTTGACCGAATTCGTGGACATCTACCCGACGCTGTGCGAACTGGCGGGCCTTTCCAGGCCGGGGCATCTTGAGGGGCGCAGTTTCGTGCCGCTGATGAAGAACCCGAACGCGTCCTGGAAGGAGGCGATCTACAGTCGGTACCAGAGGGGCGACTCCGTGCGGACCGATCGGTACTGCTACACCGAGTGGTATCACAAGGACGGGAAGCGGCGGGCGCGGATGCTGTTCGACCAGAAGCTCGATCCGGACGAGAACGTGAACATCTCCGAGCGCCCGGAGAATGCTGACCTGGTTCAGGAATTGTCGAAGGAACTGCACAAGTTCCGGGCCGGGTATGTGTACTGATGCGGCGCGGCATGATACCGTCTGACAGGGAGATTGAGGTGGAACGAAAGCACTGCACTCTGGCAAGGTCGACAATGGTAACGAGTCTTGTGCTCCTTACTGTTGTTCTCTGCGGCGGCGCGTCCGCCCGAGAAGGGCGCTTCAAACTGGGCGAACTCTATCCTCAGGAGAAAGTCGCGAAACTCTTGCTGGCGCGGCAGGACTGGCATCCCTGGCCCCGCTGGAACGAGCGGTCGGCCTGGGAGGGCTTGCCCGCGGAAGTCCGTAAGGACTTGCTTGCCAATGGCGAGGAGTACCTGGGGTACGATTGGCCCGCGCTGCCCGCGACTCTGTTTCTCGAGTTCGCCCGGAACGGCAACCGCAGCCGGTACGAGCGCGAGCACTTCGCTCGCCGCAGGGCATTGACCAGTCTCGTTATCGCCGAGTGCGTCGAGGGCAAGGGCCGTTTCCTGGACGACATCGTCAACGGGATCTGGGCGATTTGCGAGGAATCGTTCTGGGGGGTCCCCGCCCATGTCGGAGCGCAGAAGGCCGGCTCCGGCCTGCCCGATTTCGATGAGCCTATCGTTGCGCTGTTCGTTGCTGAGACCTCCGAGAGCCTGGCCTGGACCAGCTACCTGCTGGGCGAGCAGCTTGACAAGGTGTCGCCGCTCGTTCGCAAGCGCATCGCGCTGGAGGTTGATCGCCGCGTTCTGACCCCGTGTTTGGATCGGGATGATTTCTGGTGGATGGGTTTCTCTTCGCGCTCGGTCAACAACTGGAATCCGTGGTGCAATTCGAACTGGCTGGCCTCGGTGCTGTTGATCGAGACGGATCAGGAGCGGCGCATCGCGGCGGTCGCGAAGATCGCCCGCAGCCTGGACAGTTTCTTCGATGCTTACGGGGATGATGGCGGTTGCGATGAGGGGCCTGGCTACTGGACGCGGGCGGGTGCTTCGTTGTTCGACTGTCTCGACCTGCTCTACAGCGCCAGCGACGGTGCGATCAACGTCTATGACCAGTCGCTCGTCCAGGAGATCGGCCGGTACATCTATCGGGTGCATATCGCCGATCGCTACTTCGTGAATTTCGCCGACGCCTCGGCTCGAGTGGGTGTCCCGGCCTCGTTGGTCTATCGTTATGGTCGTCGGATCGACGACGATCGCATGGCGGCGTTCGGCGCCCATGCCTTCGCCAAGTCCGGCGGATTGGAGTCGGCATTCGAGGGAACCGGTACCTATACGACGGGGCGCTGTCTGGCGCAGATCTTTGGCGTCTCCGAACTGGCTCGGGCGAAAGGGAAGCTGCCTCTGGTGCGCGATGTTTGGATGAGCGGGATTCAGGTAATGACCGCCCGTGACCGTGAGGGCAGTACGAAGGGACTCTACCTGGCCGCCAAAGGGGGACACAACGCCGAGAGCCACAACCACAACGACGTGGGCAACTTCATCGTGTACCTGGATGGACGGCCCATGATTATCGACATCGGCGTCGAGACCTACAGTCGTAAGACGTTCAGCTCGCGGCGCTACGAGATCTGGACGATGCAGTCGGCGTATCACAGCCTGCCCACCATCGACGGCGTGATGCAGGCGCCGGGCCGACGCTACGCGGCCAAGGATGTTTCATACGAGTCAGGGGATGATTTTGCTCAACTCAAGCTTGACATCGCGGGCACCTATCCGAAAGAGGCGAACCTCAAGTCATGGCGCCGCACGATCCGTCTGGATCGGGGCAAGGCGATCACGTTGACCGATGATTACGCGTTGAGCAAGGCCCCCCAGACGATGATGTTGAGCCTGATGACGCCGTGCCGGGTGAAGGTCGAACGGCCCGGGACTCTGTTGCTCGAAACCGCCAATGGCGAACCTGGACCGGCGGCGCGCATACGGTGTGATGGGGGCCAACTGACCGTGGCGACAGAGGTCATCGAGGTCAGGGACGGCCGGCTCCGTTCGGTCTGGCCCGAGGAGATTACACGGATTCTCCTCAACGCCGAGAAGCCCCCGGTCAAGGACAAATGGACAATCACGATCGAACCGGCTCGCCCGTAGGGCGGTGTCGCTGAAGTGCAAGACAAAGAGAGAAGTTAATGCAGCCATTCACGCTATTGATCAAGCCGTCGGGTTCCGACTGTAATATTGACTGCCAGTACTGTTTCTACAAGTGCCGCGCTCCGGAGATCGGGCAGGGCCGGCAGCGCATGAGCGATGAGATTCTGGAGAAACTCGTCACCGATTACATGAAGCTGCGCTTCCAGATGTCGGGCTTCGCCTGGCAGGGAGGCGAGCCAACCCTGATGGGGCTGGACTTCTACAAGAAGGCGGTCGAACTCCAGAAGGCCCACGGCGTCTCCGGCCAGGAGGTGGGCAACTCGCTCCAGACCAACGCCATCCTGCTCGACAACGACGACTGGTGTCGCTTTCTGCAAGAGAGCAAGTTCCTGGTCGGCGTCAGCATCGATGGCCCCAAGGAACTGCACGATCACTACCGCCTTGATCTGGGCGGACGCGGCACGTGGGACCGGGTCATGGCGGCGATCGAGCGCATGAAGGCGTTCAACGTTGAGTACAACACGCTGTCGCTGGTCAACAACCTCACCGCTGATCACGCCGACGAGGTCTTCGACTTCTTGATTGGACTGGGGATTCGCTATTTGCAGTTCATCCCATGCGTTGAAGTCGATCCGGAGACGGATGAGATTGCAGCGTTTTCGGTGACGCCCAAACAGTACGGCGATTTCATGTGTCGCATCTTCGACCGCTGGGTCGACTATGGGCCCCAGAAGCTCAGCATCCGTGACTTCGATTCGCTTCTGACGTACTGCGCCGGGGGACGCCATACGATCTGCACGTTCGATCGGCAATGCAGCCAGTACGTGGTGATCGAGCACGGAGGGGACGTCTACCCCTGCGATTTCTTCGTCGATCCGAAATGGCATCTGGGCAACATCTTCGAGACGCCAATCGAGCAGCTCGCAGCCTGTGCGAAGAAGAAGACCTTCGCCCGCAAGAAGCAGAACCTCTGCAACAAGTGTCTGGTCTGTCGCCATCTGGCGATCTGCCGCGGCGGGTGTATGAAGGACCGCGCCCCGTTCGACAAGGACGATTATGGACGCGAGAGCTACTTCTGCGAGAGCTATCGGCAGTTCTTCGATTACGCGTTGCCTCGCTTCAACCAATTGGCCGCCCAGGTCCATTCGGGCGCCCTTGCCAGGCCGGAGTATTTGGCCTAAGATACGGCCTGGCCACTGGCAGACCACAACCGATATCGACGGATCAGAAAGGACCGATACGATGAACGCACTGAATCGAAGAGCTTTTTTGGCTGGGACCGGAGCCGTACTGAGTGGCGCCGCTGTCAACGCCAGCGAGCACTCGCATGAGCATGGGGAGCATTCGCACGAACACAGCGGCCAGGCGCATGACCACGGTGGTCGCCGCGGCAACCCGATCGCTGTCTCGACCTATTCCTTCTGGCGTTTCAAACGCGGAATGAAGATGCCGATCGTTCAGTGCATCGACGAGGCGGCCCGCATGGGATTCGATGCCGTGGACGTCCTGCTCATCCAGATCGAGGACCAGAGCAAGGCCGCCCTGAACAAGATCAAACGTCACGCCCTGATCAATGGGCTGGATCTGTGCTGCATGTCCACCCACCAGGGCTATGTCTATCCCGACAAGGCCAAGCGTCAGGAGAACATCGACCTGACCATCAAGCAGATCGAGATCGCCCATCAGATGGGGATTCCGATCATCCGCCTGAACACGGGCCGGTGGCGGACCACGCGCAGCTTCGACGAACTCATGGCCAATCGCGGCATCGAACCGATCTTGCCTGGCTACACCGAGGACGACGGCTTCAAGTGGGTGATCGATAGCATCGAGAAGTGCCTGCCCACCGCCGAGAAGTACGGCGTCATTCTGGGCCTGGAGAATCACTGGGGTCTGGCCCGCACGCCCGAGGGGCTGCTGCGCATCGTCAATGCGATCGATTCGCCCTGGTTGCAGGTTCTGCTCGACACGGGCAACTTCCTTGAAGACCCGTACGACAAGCTCGACATGTGCGCGCCGCAGACCGTTTTCATGCAGGCCAAGGTCTACTACGGCGGGGGGCTCTGGTACACGCTGGATTTGGATTACCCCCGGATCGGGCGGATCATGAAGAAGCACAACTTCAAGGGCTATGTCTCGCTCGAGTTCGAGGGCAACGAGGACTACCGCACGGCGGTTCCCAAGGGCCTCAAGCTACTGCGCAAGACATTCGGCTAGAAGACAGGCAAGGAAATCGGTGTTCTCGGCGTCGATTCAGTTCGGCATCTGGTATACTTGAGTCATGAGCCGGGGCGTGTTTCGCCCCGGTTCGGGCGGCATTGTGATCTGGTTCCTGTTTGACCGCGTGCGAAAGGAGCAGAGGGCAATGAAGAGACCTACCGGAGGTGGTGAGAGGGCGGTCCCGAGAGTGGGTCTCACCTTTATCGTCTTCCAGATCATTCTGTCCCTCCCAGTCTGCGCGCAGGCAGATTCCGCCGCTTCGGCCTATACGTTCCTGGATCTGACTGACCCAGCCGCCGTGCAGGACGCCAACGGGGCGCCTCTGCTGACGTTCGCTTGCCTCGATGTCAATGATGTCGTGGTTTGGACGCAGGGATTCCGAACCGTCGACGATTGGTGTGCCTACGCCCGACTTGATCCCGACCTGGCGGCCAAGAAAACGGAGCAGGTCGGCTGGACACTGGCCGGGGGCGACGAAGCAATCTTCTGGCCCTTGCAGGCGCTCCTCTATCTCTGCCCGGCCTATCGCAGCATTGTCGCAACGCTTGAGAGCAGCCCTGTGCTGTATGATCCCTTCGCCGACGAATGGGTCGCGCCGCGGATCGAACTAACCGACGGGGCCAATGTTGCCTATCAACCTACGGGGACGGTGCGCTGGAATCCTGCGACTGCATCCGTGTTCGATCGGTCGCAGCGCTGGCACAGTTTCCCTCCTCTGGTGGGGCTGGCGCACGAGTTGGTCCACGCTCAGCAACGGGTGCTCGAGGACAAACGGTTCTACGCCAGCGTCATGCAGATCGACGCCATGAAGGGTGAGAACGTCGCTCGCTTTGCCTTCTATCGCAAGGCGCCGGGCTACGGGGATTTGCGACCCCGGCCGGGCAACCAGGGTTTCTATCGGGGTGGGAAGTTCCAGTTCTACTTCGAGGATATCGACTGGGCGGATTGGTCACCGGCTTTCAGCCCCTTGCTGGATGTCTTCGAGGAGTAGTGACGATGTGGGGCAAACGCTCGCTTCCAGTCATAGTCTTCTGGTTCTTCTGCTTCCCGGCCTCGCCGGGGTGGGGTGTTGAGTTCGCCGGAGGAACGGGTGAACTGGCGGATCCGTACAGAATCGCTACCGCCGAGCAACTGCTCTCGATCGGCAACGACCCGAATCTGCTGAATACGCACTATCGACTCATCGCCGATATCGATCTTGCACCGGGCCGGCCGGAAGGAAGGGTGTTCGAAGCGGCGCCGATTGCTTCGTACACCGGTGCCTCGCCCCGACCCGAGTTCACGGGGCGTTTCTTCGGCGATGATCACACGATCAGCAACCTGACGATCTCGGACGGGGAAGGGCAATACCTCGGGCTCTTCGGCGCCATCGGGCCCGAGGGGCGGGTCTATGATCTGACTCTGGAACGGGTGCGCATCGAGGGGAATTCTCGTCTGGGCGCTCTGGCGGGTGTTAGCGAGGGTGGGGTCGTGAACTGTACGGCGACCGGTCGCATCCTGGGCAGGCCGCGCAGCCGCTGGCTGGGCGGTCTGATCGCAGTCAACCTTGGGGGGATGGCCAACTGTCGGGTCGATGTCGCGGTCGAGGGGGGCGACAACAGTCTGCTCGTCGGCGGCCTGGTGGGATTGCATCAGGGTCGAATCGTTCGTTGCGAAGCGGCGGGCGATGTCCTTGGCGGCCCGGGCTCATCCCTTCTTGGCGGCATGGTTGGCATGTCACTAGGCGGTGCGATTGAGGACAGTTTCGCTTCCGCGACCGTATCCGGCGGTGACAGAGGTTGGGGGATCGGAGGGCTTGCCGGGCGGCTCGATTCGGGGAGCCTTGTACTACGTTGCCGTACCGACGGTGTTGTGAGCGGCGGAGCGGGCAGTTATGATCTCGGCGCTTTGGTGGGACAGAACTGGTACGCGCGGATCGATGGTTCGTACGCGACAGGCCCCACCTCGGGCGCGAGCGGCAGTCATCGGCTGGGTGGGTTGGTCGGCTCGTGCCTCGGGGGACGGATCGTCTCATGCTATGCGACCGGCGCCGTCAGGGGGCGAAAAGACAGTCGTTTTCTGGGTGGGCTCGTCGGTCAACTGCAGGCGCGCAGTGTGGTTCTGGATTGCTATGCGGCCGGACCTGTGCTCGTCAGCGACGAACCGGCCGGACGCGGGGGACTGATCGGGCATATTGCCAGCCCCGGCGATACACAGGTCGCGGGCGCCTTCTGGGACGTCCAGACCAGCGGCGCATCGAGCAGCGCCGTGGGGCGGGGGTTGTCCACTGCCCAGATGTACGATCGACAGACCTTCCGCTCGGCTCGCTGGGATTTGCTGGGCGATCGCGCCGACGGCACGACTGATACCTGGCGCGTCCCGGAAGGAGGAGGATATCCTCTCCTGACCGCGTTTTCCGATCCCAATGAACTGCATGCCCTGGAGGGCGCCGGCCGATCGTTCGATCCCTATCTGATCGCGACCGCTGAGGATCTTGGGGCCATCAGCCGCTACGACCGACGGGCCTGGTTCAAGCTGGTCGAGGATATTGACCTCTCTGGAATCACGTGGAGTCGAGCACCGATTTCTGACTTCTACGGATTCTTCGACGGCCACGCGCATCGGATTAGCAATCTGACCATCCGCAGTGCGGCGCCCAGCCCCGTGGGGCTGTTCGGTCGCATCGAGAGCGACGCCTGGGTCTACGATCTGGGGTTGGAGGAGGTCGCGATCGACGCCTATTTCGGCTCGTCCGAGGTGGGAGGTCTGGCGGGCGTCAACGCGGGCAACGTGGTCGCCTGCTTTGCAACGGGGAACATCTCGGCCGGGGGCGACAGTCGTTCCCTGGGCGGGCTGGTCGGAGCCAACCGTCGCGGCGCGATCGCCGACTGCTATGCCGTTGCGACAGTCACGGCCCGGGAGGGCAGCAACCAGGTGGGTGGTCTCGTCGGGTACAACTTCCAGGGCCCGCTGGTGAACTGTTACGCCGTCGGCGCCGTCCTGGCGCCTCACACCACCGAGCACCTGGGCTATCTGGTGGGCTACACCGCCCGGGGGACCCCAACCGTGAATTGCTACTACCTGACCGACTTCGCCCATGGAGGACGCGACTTCGGGGCCGGCAAACCGCTAACCGACGAGCAGTTGAGACAACAAGCCAGTTTTGACGAGTGGGACTTTGCCAAGGTCTGGCGCCTCTGCGAAAACGAAACCTACCCTCACCTCCGTTGGGAACGGATCATCTGCGAATCGCCGTGAACGCGTCGAGTTCCCAGTCACCCTCGCGCACGGTCCGTTGCTTGCCACCGTGCCATGTGTCGTGCGTGCTAGGGGCTGAGCGCTTCTGCGGAGTAAGTGACTGAGGCGGTGCCCTGAGCACCCCAATCCCCGATACGGCCCTTTCGCGAGGCGCAGACGGCCCTCGCATACTATGAGGATCATGCCAGAACACTAGCCAGCTGTCTCGCAAATCCATGTCCCATCTGCCGGACCAGCCGGATCGGGCGGATTCGTGGGTGCGGGGTCTCGCCACACCCTGATTATGTTATCGTCCGCCCACGGTCCGTTCAGAAGACGTGCAAGTTCGTTGTTTCGCTGACGTATCTTCTGTTGATATGTGTCACCTGCTGAAGGTATGGTGGCCATTGTTCTTGCTCCTGATAGATCGCCTAACGATAGAGGTGGTCCACAGCGGCACGTATGATGTCCCGATTATTCCGAACAACCTGCTCCCAGGCTAGCTTCCTATCCTTGAGCTTGTCCAGTTCGTCGTAGAGTCTTGCTCTTTCCTTTGTCAGATCACCGACGGCCGCGCCGTTGTACTTCGCCAGCTGCTGATCCGTCACCGCCTTCTTCAGGTGCTTCATTGTCTCACCGAGTCTCGTGCAACAGGCATGGAACTGCAGAAAAGGGTCGCTCGGCATCAGAGGCCAGGTTTCCGTATCCTGGAGGTCTCCTTTCCAGTACGTGTATCTTGGGAAATCACATTGCATGCCGTCAGGCTTGATGGTGTCCAACTTGTCGGCGAGGGCCCTTGCTTGTGAGTCATTCTCATCTCTTGCACGTCGGCGCAGCTCTTCGTAGATCGGACTGAGCAACGTAAAGGCGATCAGTTTGCCTCTCGAATCGCGACCGGCCGAGAGCGCTTCCTGGGCGGCGGCATCAGCAATGTCGCTGCTGCCACTGACGGCGCCGGCGATGCCTGGCTGGCTTGCGATTGTCTTGGCCGCTTCGCCGGTGGCAAACCATTGCGCGACAGACATGCCGGCCGATGCGACTTGATCGGCCTTACCGCCTGTCTCGCCGGCAAACTTGGCAATCACCGAGTAGGACTCTTCTCGGTATCTGGGGCGTCTTCCGGTCGTGGTGACGGTGGCCGCGCCATCTTGTCCGGCGGCGTGTGTTACCTGATGCGGGGTCTCGATGCCATCGGAATGGTATACGGGATTGATCACCCCTTCGGTTCTTTTGTAGCCTAGAACCATGTTGACCGGGCCGGAAGTCTCAGCAGGACTCACCGACAACTCAAGACCCATGGTGGTGTGTGTTGAGAAGACCAGCGACCGATCAATAAGACCATCTTGCCTGCAACTCGTTACTGAACACAAGAGAACTGTACCCAAAATGGGAAACAAGGTCTTCCTAATCATGCCGTTCTCCTTTCTCTAAGTGGGGACCATCCGGGAAAACAGATTCGATAGCGGCGTCTTGGGCGGCCTCTCCGACAGCGAAATCTGCCAGGGGAGTCCTTACCAAGTAATTGCGATTGTCTAGCCTTCCGGCAACGAGATCGTCCTGGGCGTAGCCGAGACTGACTCGCCCCGGAGTGAACAACAGGCCGATCCCTTCGATGCTGAGGTACGTGACGTCGGGATTGATGTTGTGAGACTGAGTTCTGTACAGGCCGATCCCGAAGCGGTCAGGCCCGAACGCGACTGGCCCTGCACAAGATGTCAGGCAGACGGACGCGAAGGCGGGCACGAGCACCAGCGCTACGACAAGACGGGTTCTTCGCATACCTACTGATGAAGTCTTGGACCGGCGTCGAGTCGATTCCGCAGACGCCGGAGACCGTCTACGTGTGCCC
This sequence comes from Sedimentisphaerales bacterium, assembly GCA_028277585.1. GTDB lineage: Bacteria > Planctomycetota > Phycisphaerae > Sedimentisphaerales > Anaerobacaceae > Anaerobaca. The sequence continues at coordinate 3,694 of JANQFY010000088.1, read as the reverse complement.
GCGTCGGTGAGATGTCTCTTTGTCCGCGACATCAGTCGATCCCTGAGTCGAAGCCTCTCTGGACACAGAAGCTTCGGGATGCTCGCTCAAATGACCTATTCGTACCATATATGCTACTTCGATCCGCAGGCAAAGGTCAAACCCTTTTTCCAGATTCTCTACCCTTCGAGGTCTCTGGGGAATCTGCGCCCAATCCACGGATTGCGTGGCTCCTTCTTCACTAATGCTCGTAGAATCCGGTGTCGCATTCACTCAGCGAATCAGTCGACTGGGGATGACCGAAGGCACGAGCACAACAGCGGAGCAGTTGGATGAAGGGAGAAGTTCAGATTCCGGCGGGATTGGAACCTCTCGTTCTATTCGGCCCGGCTGGGAGGATTAGACGAGTCTTCTGACGTTGCCTCCCGTCTCAGTACGCGAAGCTCTCAGGTTGTCTAGTTTAACAAGCTTGTGTCACGTCTGGCGAGGCTGTACAGAAGATCGCGAATCCTGAGGATACTGCGGCTGGGGCCTGCGTTCTCCTACTTCTGCTGCACTTCCCTGATCCAGTTCTGGTGCAGATTCGTGAGGCGCTGAACGATGTCGGGATGCTCTTGAGCCAGGTTCTTGGTTTCGGTGACGTCTTGGGCTATGTTGCTGAGGAAGTTCTCGACCTTGGGAAGCTTCTTGCCGTTCTCTTCGGTGGCCGGCCCATTGTGGACGAGTTTCCAGTTGCCCTGGCGGACGGCCCAGTGTTTGCCGCTTTCCCAATGAAGTACATCGTGGGGTGAAGACGCGCTATCCGACTCGATCAGCGAGACAATGCTCTTGCCATCGATCTTGCGTTTGGGCGCCGGGACGCCGCAGTATTCGGCGATGGTGGGCATCCAGTCGATACTGATCGCGGTCTGGTCGCGCACGGCGTTCTTGGGGATGCGTCCGGGCCAGGAGACGATGCAGGGCACACGAATGCCTCCCTCCCAGAGCGTGAACTTGTGCCCTCGGTAGGGGCCCGGATCGCCGCCTCCTCCGAAGGTGCGCATCTCTTGCGAATGACCATGGTCGCTGAGGAAGATCACGATCGTGTCCTCGCGCAGACCCAGCTTGTCGAGGTGCGTCACGACCTCGCCGATCATCTCGTCAAGTGTCGAGACGAACGCGGCGTACATCCGCCGGGGGGCGCCGAGGTGTTTGTATTTCTCGCGCCACTTCTCGACCCCCTGGAGTGGGTAGTGCGGCATGTTGATCGCCCAGTAGAGGAAGAAGGGGTTCTCCCTGTTCTCTTCGATGAAGTGCTTGCATTCGTTGACGATCAGGTCGCCGAAGAAATCGCCATCGCGCCAGATCTCCTGACCGTTCTCCCAGAGATCGTGACGGTTGGGGCCTTGCCAGTAGAAGAAGTGCGAGTAGTTGTCGATGCAGCCGCCCATATGTCCAAACGAATAGTCGTAGCCCTGGCCGTTGGGCATGGTCTCGGGCGTGTAGCCCAAGTGCCACTTGCCGACATGGCCCGTGACATAGCCGGCCGCTTTCATCATTTCGGCGATCGTCACCTGTTCGGTGGGCATCCCCGCATAGCCGTGTGTGGACGAGACGTTGCCCGGTACGCCTGCCCGCTGAGGGTAGCGGCCCGTCATCAGCGCCGCTCGCGAGGGCGAGCAGACCGGCGCGGCGACATAGAACTGACTGAAACGCGTCCCCTCCCGCGCGAGGCGGTCCAGGTGCGGCGTGATCAGGTCCTTGGCCCCGTAGCAGTTCACATCGATACTGCCCTGATCGTCCGTGAAGATCAGCAGCACATTGGGTCGGTGTTTCTTCGCTTGGCCGAAGAGTGCCCGCGGCGCCACGGCGGCGCCGGCGGCCATGCTCAGTGTCTTGAGGAAACTGCGTCGGGACTGCACGCTCATCGCACTACTCCTGTCATCGTTCGTTGTTCTTTCGTCGGGTTGCGGGCGGTGTGTATGGGCCGTATTCCGCTCGCAAGAATTCGAGCCACCACCGAATGCCCGGGTCGTTTTCCGCTCCACTGCCTCCGGGACGATGATTCGGGCCGTGGGGTGCGACGCACTGCAGCCAGGTCGAGGCGAGCATGTACCCGCGTCCGGCGTTCAGATGGGCGATGGTGTCGGTCTTCTGGTTCGCCTTCATTGCGTCGTTGTAGAGGCCGATGTTGATGTAGTTGTAGATGTCTTTCTTTTTGCTATAGGTTCCCCAGTAGTTGCCCGGAGCGTTCTTGGGTGTCGCTTCGCTGTCGATATACGGCTTGCCCGGTACCGGCGTGGCGAAATGGATACTCAGATCCGCCTCGGGCGGCGGGGGACCACGGAAGTTCGTCGCGATTACGCAGGTCGGATCGACGGCTTTGCCCGCTTGGACCATCTGTCGGTTGTTGAAGCCCTTGGCCCGCTTGGCCATGCCTTCATTGTCCACGTCGACGAAGACGTTGCGATAGTCGTGTTGCTTGAGCCAGGCGACAGTGTTCGCGACCGCGGCGTTCGCTTCGGCCTGTGTCCAGCTTTCATGCTTGGCCCGTGAGCCCCCCCAGTAGAGGCACCCGACCAGGACGACCATGCCGCGTCGGTCGGCCGCTTCAATGATCCGCCCCATCCGCGCTGCGTAGATCGGGTCCAGACTGGCATCAGTGCGATAGCCCTTCACGTCGCCGAACCGGGAGCCCATGAAGAACACGCTGATTGTGTTGACGCCATAGGAGGCGAACGTGTCGAGGTTCTCAATCAGTTCATCGGTCGTCTCGTCCGAGATCAGTGCGTTTGAGCACCGCAAGCCCTTGACCAGAAACGGAGTGCCATTCAAATACGTCTTTTCCCCTTGCACGCTGAAGACATGGTTGCCCGCCCAACCGGGTCGGGCTCCACCCAGAAGGGCCAGGACTATCGTGAAATGGCACAGTCTCGAGCCAACGCGCTCCATGACAGATTCCTCGAGAAAACGCAAGCGACACGACGCCTTTGTACCACGGCGACGACGAATCCGTCAATGCTCTCGCGACCTTTCGAGGCATGACGCGTTCCACGGGCTTGGTCTACTGCCTCCGCTGAACTCGATCGGCTTCTCGTTGCCCCGTAGGGGCGACTCCCTGTGGTCACCCTGATTTGCGATGCCCGACGGCTCATGACCTCCAACGAAAAGGGCAGGCACGGTGGCCTGTCCCTACGTTTGCCGAAGCGGTATTCCTTGCCGACGGGGCGGGGGGTGTTAGAATGGGTGGCGTTCTGATGGGGCTGGAATTGGTGTTCGATCGAAAGGTGGTGTGGCTGTGGGCAATGGATTGAGACGGCGTGACTTTCTTAAGGGCGTAGGGCTAGCGGCCGGGATGCTGGCGGCGCCGGGGTGTGGGAGCCTGGGAAGCCGATTCGAGGGCGATTCGAAGGATCGCAAGCCCAACATCATTTTCATCATGGCGGACGATCTGGGCTACGCCGAGTTGGGCTGCTATGGTCAGAAGAAGATCAGGACGCCGCATATCGATCAACTGGCCCGCAAGGGGATGCGCTTCACCGATTACTATACCGGTTCGGCCGTCTGCGCCCCGGCTCGCTGTACGCTGATGACGGGCAAGCACGGCGGGCACGCCTACGTTCGCGACAACAGCGAAGTGGGAACGTGGGACAGCTACCAGGGCCAATTGCCTCTGCCGGCCGAGACGGCAACGGTTGCGAAGCTACTCAAGGCGCAGGGCTATGTCACCGGCGCT
>JANQFY010000157.1 GCA_028277585.1 Sedimentisphaerales bacterium | reverse complement strand
ATGATATCCCGGTCGATGACGCCGTCTGGGCGGCGTTGCCGGTGCCATATCGAGTCCTTCGTGATGACTACGACGTCAACGGCGTGGCGGATGTCAAGGCGCGCGTCTTCACCGTCAGCGACGCCAATGGCGCCGATTCGATCAGTTTCTTGGCGGATGTCTCTTTGAGACAGGGACGGCTGCAGATAGAGACGTTGCCCGCTCCTGTGACCGACGTCTCGGTGGAGGCATCAGTCACCCCGGAATCGGTGAGCATCAAGCGATCCTCTGGACGGTACGGGCAGGGGGAGGTGACACTCGCCGGGGGCGTGCAGTTGGGCGGCGACGGACGGTCTCGGCAGTACAACCTGAAGGTCGCGGCTCGGGAGACACCGCTGAATGAGACGACGCTCAGTGCGCTTCCCGAGTCCATCAGGGCTCCCGTCATGGCGTTTCGGCCGGAAGGAGCGGTCAACCTGCTGTTGGACCTCAAGCAAGCGGACAGCAACGAGCCGATTGAGTATTCAGCCGAGATTGAGTGTCTGGGCAATCGGATCAACCATGAACGTTTCGCCTATCCTCTGGAGGACGTGCGAGGCACCATTGCGGTCGATGCGCAGCGTATTACGCTGGCGAACATGCGGGCCAGACCGGCGCTGCAGTCCGAACTGGTTCTATCGCCCTCTGTTCAGGCGGCCGGATGGATCAGCTTGACGCCAGACAGTCGCGGCGCAGTCGCCTTGAACCTGCAGGGCCGTGATCTTCTCTTCACGGAAGCTCTGGGCGATGCTTTGCCCGCTGACTTGGCGGCCATCTATCGTGATTTGTCACCGCGTGGTCCTTTCGATGTGAATTTCCCCTCGGTCAAGATCGCCGCCGGCGAGGATGGGGCTCGCCCCGTAAGATTCGAGGGGCATGTGGATCTCAATACCTGCAGCCTTCATGTGTCCGGCGCCGGCGCGGAAGTCCGCGGAGCCCTGACGCTGCAAGGCCGATACGATCCGAACCGTGGTTTTTCCGAGGGCCGAGCCCATCTGGAGGCCGAGCGGCTGGCCGTCAAAGGCAAGGACATCACGGATCTGGATGCGGAACTGGTTTACGATCCGAAGGCGCGGCGGTGGTCCGCGGAGAATTTCATGGGCGACTGCTACGGGGGGCGAATCCTCGGTGACCTCGAGGTCGGGCAGGCCGGAGAAGGCGTGTTGCGCTACCTAATGACCGTGGCGTTCAATCGCGTCAGCCTGAATGACTTCCTGTTGGCGGGCAGAGTGCAAGAGGCTGACGCGAAGGGGTATACCAGTGGTCTGATGAGTGCGGCGCTGAGTCTGGGAGCGCGGATCGGCGACGGCTCGTCACGGCTCGGGCTGTGCCAGTTGGATGTCGCGGACATGCAGGTCGGCAAGGTCTCGCCGCTGGGAGCGCTGCTGTCCGTACTGAGCCTGACGGAGCCGGCGGACTATGCGTTCGAGCGCATGGTGATCGAGTCGTATCTCAGACGCAACCGCTTGCTAATCAGTCGGTTCGATATGTCCGGACGAAATCTGGCGTTCAGGGGCGCCGGGACGCTGGATCTGCCCGATGGGACGGTGGACTTGATGCTGACCGCACGCGGCAAACGCGTCGCCGCCGCGCAGCCCTCGATTCTCCAGTCGCTGACCGAGGGCCTGGGCGGCGCGGTCGTGCGTATGGAGGTCACTGGCAAGGTGGACGCCCCCAAGATCGAGACGAAGACCCTTCCAGTGATCGAAGACTCGTTGAAGATCCTCGGCACGCCTCGGGAGTGAGGCGTGATTCCAGCGTATTCTGTGTGGTCATCCCGGAAGCGGCCCCGACCTCGAGAGTTCCATCTACATGACGGTTAGTGATAGAGGTGTAGTAGAATGAAGACCGGTGGTGCAGGATTCTGGAGAGTTCGCGGGCGGATCGATCGCTGTGCGGTCTTCGTGGTGGTGGTGGCCTGGATGTTGGCGGGAACACTGGCTCGGGGCGCCGAGCCGAGTGACATCACGGTCTACGACTTGCGTTACACGCTGGCGATCGATACGAATCGGATGGAGCAGGTCCAGATGGCGTGGGATCACTGTCATGCCGTCGCGGCCCTGCAGGGCCTGGTCAACCGCGAGGGGCCGATGCTCTACGTTCGATTCACCGCTTCGCAGCACCGTCGCCGGAACGTGGACGATTTCTGGTTGGAGCATCTGACCGCGCCGGGGCAATGGCTGGAGGGCCGAAGAACCGAGCGGGTCGCGACCCTGGTCGATCTCGTTGAGCGGTTTCGTTCTCACATCCGCGGGGTCGTTCTCTATGACCCGAACGTGGCGGCCACGAGCAACGTCGCCTCGACCATCGCCGGCGCTGAGCGTCTCTTGCCGATCCGTTTCGATCGGACCGAAGGGAGTCTTTACCACACGCTTGTCGCAACAGGCCCGAAACTGCCGGTCCGACGTTGGCTGGTCAATCCGGATGGGAGTTCTCTTTTCACGGGGCGCGGGACCATCCCGGGAACGGCTCGCGCTTCGACCGGATCGGCCAAGTGCGATGCCCATCTTTGGATGAAGCGGCACTTCCTGGATGTCGGCAAGTGCGACGGCGCCTTCGGGGCGTACTATCTCGATCAGTACTGGATGAGCAAGCCGCGCAGCACGGTGCTGAACCATCACTGTCTCACCAATCACGACTTCTTCATCGCGAAGAACGCGTTCTTCTTCGATCTGGGGATCTGGGGAGATGAGAAACCGGTCGACGATCCGACCCAGCCGCTGGGCGCAGATCTGGAGACCCTGAAGGAACTGTTGCTGAGCGCCTATTACCAGGGCGGCAAGGATCGGATGATCCATATCGGTGGCTTCGTGCCCTGGGCATTCAAGTACACCACCCACGGCACCGCCGGAGGCCGACACGAGCCGGTCCCGACCGAGTGGGAGTACGGGAAGATCATCAGCGCTTACAACGGCTTCATGGATGCCGACGCGATCGGCTACGGCGCCATGGCGAACGCCTCGTTCTTCATGCACTTCCCGCTAGAGGCGGAGTATGCCCAGCGGTGGGTCACACGCGAGTCGCTTGTTGAACGCGGTTATCTTGATACTGACGGCAAGGTGGTGTTCGAGGGACGGGACTTCCTGGTCTTCTATGTGGGCGACTACGACTGTGCCGCGTGGCTCTACCAACGGATGATGGACATCTGGGACGACCCGGCCCGGGGCACGATCCCCATGATGTGGTGCATCAGCCCCGTGCTCGACCGCCGGGCCCCGATGGCGATGGACTACATGCGCCGGACCGCGACGGCCAACGACTACTTCGCCTCGGCCGACAACGGCGCCGGTTACTGTGAACCGGGGATGCTTCAGGAACCGCGCGGGATTTCCGGTTTGCCAAGTGGACTGGACGCCTGGGCGCGACACTGCAAGCCGGCCTACGATCGCTGGGGATTGAGTATTACGGGATTCATCATTTACGCGCACGGGCCCGAGTTGAATCAGGCGGGGCTGGATTGCTACGCTTCTTTCAGTCCCAATGGCATTGTTCCTTCGCGCGGGCCGGCCACGCTGTTGCACAAGGGCATGCCGGTGCTGAGGCATGACCACGATGTCAACGAGGGCAACCCGGCCGATGCGGCTCGCCATGTGGTCGAGCGAATCGCCCAGCGGCGCGTCGAGGGGCATCCCCCATTCCACTGGTTTCGCAATATCCTCAAGACGCCCACGTGGTACGTCAAGACGCATGAGCGCATCAAGGAGACGAATCCGAAGATTGAGTTGCTGGACGCGCCGACGTTCTTTGAACTGTACCGCATCTATCTCGAGAATCGGACTGCGGAAGCGCGCTGAGCCTGGCCGGGAATCGCGCCGGGCTTGCTTGACCGCGTCTCCCCTGGATCAGTCTGATTTCTTCTGCAGCGCGAGGGTGTGGGTCGTTCTCTTATCGCGGATGTACTTGCGTTCGAAGTTTGTCCCGGTCTGCTCTCCCTCTCGGGCTCCGGCCGGTCGGACGAACTCGATCTCTTCGAGAGTATCCCGGCACATCGATGTCACCGCCTTCATCTGCTCGAAGTAACCCTCGTGATCGGTGGCGAGGCGCAGTTGCCCGCCGGGTTTGAGGCATCCAATCAGGAGGTCCATATTGGCCTGCTGAATGAGCCGGCGTCGGAGGTGACGCTTCTTGGGCCAGGGGTCGGGGAAGTAGACGTGCAGGCAGTCGACCGCGCCGACCGGGATGTGCTCGCGAAGGAATGTCACGGCGTCGGCCCGAATTATACGGACGTTTTCGATGCCCCAGCGGCCGAGGCGGTCCTGCGCCAAACGGTAATAACGACGCGCCCACTCGATCCCCAGGAAGTCGCACTCGGGGTGCGCCTGCGCTTCGTGGACGAGGAATGTCCCCTTACCGGAGCCGATCTCGAGGTGGAAGGGGGCCCTCCGTCCGAAAATGCCCCTCAGATCAAGGTAACCCTGTAAATCTTCCTGCTGCAATACAATTCTATCGTACTCTTTAACTATACGTCGCATCATCCAGTCAGGTTCGAAATCTCAAATGGGACTGCCGTCAGTAGATTTTAGGGGCCGCATTATACGAGATGAGGTCACACCAGTGGAAGGGCAAATTAATTTCGAAGAGACCCGTTACTAAAGTGCCCTCGACTGGCACACGATGATAGGCATGTGAACTCTTTTGTGGGCCTTGCGTATTCCCGATAGAACGGAGTCGCGGATGCCCGGAAAGGAAGTTGAAGGATGATACTTCAAATGATTAGGGCGAAGCGAAGGCAAGTCCTCATCGACATCAACACGCAAAGGGATTTCTTGTTGGCCGATGGTGAGGCCTGTATCCGCAATCACCGTCGTGTCCTGGCGCACATCCGGCGGATGACGGCATGGGCTCGGCATCGCGGCATTCCTATCATCTCGACGTGTGAGGTCCATCCCGACGAAGAAACTCACAACGGCGATCCCCGGTATTGCATCGACGGGACCCCTGGACAGAAAAAGATCAGCTACACGCTCATGGAGAACCGGATTGTCTTCCCGGCCGACGGCAATACGGACCTGCCCCGGGACATGCTGCGCCGTTATCAGCAGGTCGTACTGCACAAGCGCTGTCCCGATCCATTCGACGAACCCCGCATCGATCGCTTGCTGAGTGAGATCACCGCGGCCGAATTCGTCCTGATCGGCGCCTGCGCCGAGACAGCGGTCAAAGCGGCCGCGCTCGGCTTGCTCCAACGTAACAAACGGGTCGCCGTGATCGTGGATGCGGTCGGCTATCACGACAACCGCGAAGCGAAGATGGCCTTCCGCAAGATGGAGGCCAAAGGAGCCCGGCTGATCGAAACCCGCCGTCTGGCAGGCGCTTCGCATCTGCGTCAGGTGGGCGTGTGTCATTGCGAGGCGTGCCAGCGCACCGCTCAGCGCGTGGTGGTTGGCGTGCCGCAGGACAACTAGTCCAGCGCCGATCCATCGCGGTTTAGGCGATTCTCAGGTATTCGGGCAATCCTGAATTCTTTCGGTCCTGGGCAGTTTCCACGTTTGTTCCCCCCACGTTTGTTCTGGCATTGCGTCCTGGCTGTGACACCCTTTTCCCGGCGTTGACACGTCGATCTCGGCCCCTTATAACCGGTCTAGGTTGATTTCCTGGATAAGGTCCGTGTTGGCCGCCACGATGGCGGCGTTTCAAGGGGAGGCCCGGTTATGGTGCAGAGACGACGTGACTTTCTCAAGGCTGTTGGTCTGGTCGGCGGTTCGGCGCTGCTGGGCTGTCGGGCTCCGGAGCCGACCGCGCGACCGGCTAACTCGCGCAAGCCGAACATCATCTTCATTCTGGTCGACGATTTGGGCTATGGGGATCTGGGCTGCTACGGACAGGAGGTGATCCAAACGCCCAACATCGATCGCATGGCGGCCGAAGGCATGGTCTTCACCGACCATTATGCGGGCAGTACGGTCTGTGCCCCATCACGCTGCTCACTGATGACCGGGCGGCACACAGGGCACTGTCGCGTGCGGGGCAACGCTCGTGTTCCGCTCCGCGAGTCGGACATCACGGTCGCCGAACTGCTCAAGCAGGCCGGCTACACGACCGGCATCATTGGCAAGTGGGGGCTGGGCGAGCCCGGCACGACCGGGATCCCCAACAAGCAGGGGTTCGACTACTGGTTTGGCTATCTCAACCAGCGGCACGCCCACAACTACTATCCTGAGTACCTTTGGCGCAACGAGGAGAAGGTGGCGTTGTCTAACGAGGTCAGGCCCGTCAATCCGCCTGGCGGGGTGGCGACCAAGCGTGTCGAATACTCCCACGATCTATTCGCCGCCGAATCGCTGGCCTTCGTCGAGCGGCATGTGGACAAGCCGTTCTTCCTATATCTGGCCTACACCATTCCGCACGCCAACAACGAGGCGCGCAACGAGGGCATGGAGGTGCCGTCCTATGGGCCGTACGCCGACGAGGATTGGCCCGATGCCCAGAAGGGGCACGCCGCGATGATCACGCGGATGGATGGTGATGTGGGCCGGTTACTTGCCAACCTCAAGGTGCTGGGGATCGACGACAACACACTCGTGTTCTTTTCCAGCGACAACGGTCCTCACAAAGAGGGCGGCGCCGATCCGAAGTTCTTCAACAGCAGTGGACCCCTGCGCGGGTACAAGCGAGCCCTCTATGAAGGGGGGATTCGGGTCCCGCTGATCGCCCGTTGGCCGGGCAAGATCGCCCCGGGTTCCGGCTCGAACTTGGTCTCGGCCTTCTGGGACTTCCTGCCCACCTGCTGCGATCTGGTCGGAGCGATGCCGCCGGAGATCGACGGATTCTCGATGCTACCCACTCTGCTCGGCAAACCTGATCGCCAGAGAAGGCACCGCTACCTCTACTGGGAGTTCCACGAGCAGGGCAAGAAGCAGGCCGTGAGGATGGGCGACTGGAAGGGGATCCGCCTCAACGTGGCCAAGAATCCCGATGGACCGATCGAGCTGTACAATCTCAAGACCGATCTGGGGGAGACCACTGATGTGGCGAGCGAGCACCCGGACATCATTGAGTCGATGGCGGCTCTGATGAAGGATGCGCGAACGCCGTCGGAGCGCTGGCGCTGGCCGTAGCTGTCCGCTTCAGAAGTAGATCGAAGGAAGGGACACTGATGTATCGCAGGGATTTCCTCAGAGCCATAGGGCTCGGCGCAGCTTCGGCTGTCGCTGGTTCGGCCGCTACCGAGGCTGTCGAAACCTCTCGGCGCCCCAACCTTCTGATCATTCACACGGACCAGTTGAGTTCATGGGCGCTGAGCGTCTACGCGAGGCGGTTGACGCGTGTACCTAACTACGGCAAGGTCCTGGTCGAGACGCCTCGTATCGATTCGTTAGCTCGCGACGGGGCGCTGCTGGAGAACTTCTTCGTCAACAGCGCGGTGTGCACGCCTTCGCGGGGCTGCCTCCTGACGGGCCGGTATCCACATGCCCACGGGGCGTATCGCAACAACATCGAGATGAACCGCGATGAAGTGACGCTCGCCCACGTCCTTCAGCGAAACGGCTACGCAACGGGGTACGCGGGCAAGTGGCACCTTGATGGCGAGCCCAAGCCCGGGTGGATCAAGCCCGAACGGTCGATGGGATTCGCCGACTGTCGTTTCATGTTCAACCGGGGGCACTGGAAGAAGATCGAGGATCAGCCAACCGGCGATCCCAAGGTCTCGGCCTACAAGGTGGTGGGGGACCGCGATACGTACACGACCGACTGGCTGACGGACAAGACGATCGATTTCATCGAAGGACGGGACGACCGGCCGTTCTTCTACGTCGTGAGCCTGCCCGATCCGCACACGCCGTTCACCGTGCGCGAGCCGTACATGACCATGTACAGGCCCGACGATATGGTGACGCCCAATACGTTCAAACCTCCGAGGCCGGCCAGGGCAGCGGCATTGCTGCGCAACAAGGCCCGCTACTGTGGATTGGTCAAGTGCATCGACGACAATGTGGGACGGTTGCTGGATACACTGCGCCGCGAGGGGATTCTCGACGAGACGATTGTGGTCTTTACCACCGATCACGGCGAGTACATGGGCGAACACAATCTCTACGGCAAGAATCAGTGGTACCGCACCGCCTATCAGGTTCCGTTTCTGGTTCGCTGGCCCAAGAAGGTCAAGCGAGGCGCCGTGATTGACGAGTTCGTCACAAATGTCGATGTACAGCAAACTCTGCTGGGCCTGATGGGAATCGAGCCCAGCGGCCGCGAGCAGGGCCGCGACGCCTCACCGCTGCTGCGCGGCGAAGCCGTCCGCTGGAAGAACGAGGCGATGATCCACCATTCCTCGCTGAAGAGCGCCGGTGTCTTCACACCCGAATACGAACTCATTCTGAAAGAGAACGGTCAGCACATGCTCTTCAACCGTCTCCACGACCCGGAACAAACAGCCAATCTCTTCAGTCGGGTGGCACACGGCAATGTGGTCCAGGAACTGAAGGATCGCATCGTGCGCCACCACAACCACGTCGCGTCGCCGGCCGTGTCATGGCTGAACAAGCTCCAGCGAGCGACCGGTATCGCAGAGGGTCATTGGGCCAATCGATAGATAAACGCCTTGTGGTCGAGCACCTTAGGCTCCCTCTCCTTGGCATGCGCGAGTTCACGTTGAGTTCTGGCCAAGTGTTCTTCGAACCTAGGTAGGTCCACGGTGCGATTCTGCCTCTCAGTCTCCAGAATGGGAAGGGCCTGGCTCAAGTCGATGAAGGTGTTCGCTTGGTGACGCAGCCGGCCGGCCGTACGTCGTCTGGCCTCGGCGCCTTGCAGAGCGATGGATTCCTCAATGAACAGGACGGGGCAATTCCTCTTGATGGCCAGTGGCGCCTTGACGTCATCCTGGTACTTCTGGATGGCCTCGATCCGGGCGCGAATGCCGGCGATCTCGATCTCGATCGTGTTTAGCATTCGGTCCAGTTCTCCGATCGCCTGCATTGCTTCCTCTGTCGTGCGGTAAGGTACGCTCTTCTTCAATTCCGTCATTGCTTGCTGATTGGTTGCGACGGCCTCTTCAAGCTCGGGGATTCGCTTCTTGGTTGAGGCGATCTTCTCAGTTGCCTGCTGAATGTTGCTCCGGCATTGCTCGATCTTCCTGTGATGATGCTCCATCGCGAAGCGCAGGTATGCTTTTGCCATGTGCTCGGCATCCTCACGGCTGACCGCATACAGGATGACAACACTATGGTTGGGGTCCTCGCGACGGTATTCGGCAGTCAGTCGCCCAGAGCCGATTCTGTCAAGCCCGATATCAATCGCTCCGGCGAGAAACGTTCGCTGACCTTCCGAGAACGGGATTCCCTGTTGTCCTCTCACGTAGCGGCGGAATATGTCGCTGATGCGTCCACGGCGCGTGTTGGTGTGAATCGGGGACCTCAGAGTTAGGCCGGCCGCCCAGGTGGGCTTGATAGCGGCCGGTCTCTGGGGGCGCCAACTTGGCGTCATGACTCCTTGTTCGAACGTGATCCTTTTGATCAGTTCATTCGGGTCGTTGGCGAAGGATGCGGAGGCCAGCGTGACAAGGATGAGTAGAGTTAGTAGTTGGGGCTTTCTGTAATCACTCATTATGAATGCCTTTCAATAGGGCGGGGTCGTTGGCTCTCAGCGTGGCGGCGGCGGGCGTGTCGCCGTAGTGGGTGAGGATGTGGCGGTACTGTTTGGCGACGATGGACTCGGTGCCCTCGCACTGAGCGATGAGGTTCGTCGCGGCCAGCAGTCGGGCGGCGGTCGCGGTGTGTTCGATCTGTTGCTGGATCTGGTCGAAAGTGAAGGTCTCTTCTCCCCTGGGGTGATGGGAGGCCGTGAACAGAAGCGTGCCAGCGGCGATCAGGATGCCGGCCGCTGCTGCGTAGCGGAACCAGGGCGCTCTCGCCGTCTTCGTTCGCTTCACGCGGTCGCCCGCTGCTTCCAGGTTGTCGCTCCAGATGGCTTGTGTCAGGGCCAGCGATCGCCGGAGGTTCGTCACCGTCTCTCGACACGCGGCGCAGGTGTCCAGGTGCTCGCCGACCTTGCGCGCCTCCTCGGTGGGCAAGACGCCGTCGGCGTAGTCCACCAGTCTGTCCTGGAAATCGTCGCAGTCACATAGTCTCATGATTCAATCCCTCGTTGTCGCAGCTTGCCGGCCAGGGCCATCCGCGCCTCGCGCAGTCGGCTGCGGACCGTCGAGGCGTTCAACTCCAGGACGCTCCCGATCTCTCTGGAATCGAGTTCGCCAAAGTAACGCAGCACCATGACCTGGAGCAGGTTCGGATCGAGTTCGGCCAGTGTGGTTCGGATGATCTCAAGCTCCTCACTTAGCCCGGCTTGTCGGGCCGGTTCGGCGCTGCGAGAGAGGGTCGTTCCCAGGTCGGGGCGTCGCTTCAGAATCTCCGGGGCGCGGCGCTGGAACCGCTTGCGGTGCTCCATCAGGCATTGATTGACCGTGGTCTTGACCAGCCAGCGAACCATGTGCTGTTTCTCCTGGATCTGCTCGGCGTACTTGAGCACCTGGATCGACACGTCCTGCAACACGTCGTCAACATCCGGCCCAGCCATGCCCATGCCGCCGGCAATGCGGCGCAGCAATT
>JANQFY010000118.1 GCA_028277585.1 Sedimentisphaerales bacterium | reverse complement strand
CAAGATCATCCGCATGCAGTATCCGCTGGTGCCCTGCATCCTGCTGACCAACCGGGTCGATCGGGACGTGCTGGGCCAGGCGCTGCAGCTGGACGTTTTCGGCGTGGTGGACAAGCCGGTGGACATGCAGAACCTCCAGAGGCTGCTGAACCGGCTCTTTCTCAAGAGGTACAACAGCCCCATATTCGAACAGTAGTCGGGTTCACTGGCGAACGAGTCGGGCGGCCGGAGCTAGGGGAGTGCCGGCGCGGCGGTCCGAAGCCAACGATGGCCCAGAGATATTCGGGAATGACGTTATAAGTAGTGTTTTGGAAAGGAGTAAGGACAGATGAACATTCGACCATTGGCTGATAAGGTGCTGGTTGAGCGCGTTGAGGCGGAAGGCAAGACGGCCGGCGGGATCGTGCTGCCGGATACGGCCAAGGAGAAGCCCCAGAGAGGCAAGATCGTCAACGTTGGCGAAGGCAAGCTGCTCGACGACGGCACCCGCCGCGAGGTCCAGGTCAAGAAGGGCGATCTCGTGCTCTTCACCAGCTATGCCGGCACCGAGATCAAGGTCGACGGCAAAGAGTTCATGATCATGGACGAGTCGGACATCATGGCCGTGATCGAGTAGAGACTCGGCCGGTTCCTGTGAAGACGGCGATAGCCATTCGCATCGATAGTCAATAAAGGAGAACATAAGAGATGGCAGCGAAGAAAATAGCATTCGGCACCGATGCACGCGGGGCCGTCCGAGATGGCGTCAAGAAGCTCGCCAGTGCTGTCAAGATTACGCTCGGACCCTGCGGCAGAAACGTGATTCTCGAGAAGTCGTTCGGCTCGCCCACCGTGACCAAGGATGGCGTCACTGTGGCCAAGGAAATCGAACTGGAAGACGCCTACGAGAATATGGGCGCCCAGATGGTCAAGGAAGTCGCTTCGAAGACCTCCACCGTCGCCGGTGACGGCACGACGACCGCCACGATCCTCGGCGAGAGCATCTTCGAGGAAGGGCTCAAGAACATCACCGCCGGCGCCAACCCGATGCAGGTCAAGCGCGGGATCGAGACCGCCGTCGAGGCGATCATCACCGAGCTGCACAATATGGCCCAGCCGGTCGAGTCCACCAAGCAGATCGAACAGGTCGCCACCTGCTCGGCCAACCAGGACGCCGAGATCGGCAAGAAGCTCGCCGAAGCAATGGACAAAGTTGGGAAAGACGGCGTCATCACTGTAGAGGAGGGCCAGTCCCTCGAGACGACCGTCGAGCTGGTCGAGGGTATGCAGTTCGACAAGGGGTACCTCAGCCCGCACTTCGTCAACAACGTCGAGAGCCAGTCTGTCGTGCTCGAGAAGCCGTACATCCTGGTCCACGAGAAGAAGATCAGCTCGATCAAGTCGCTCGTGCCGGTGCTCGAGAAGGTGGCCAAGCAGGGTCGCCCGCTGCTGATCATCGCCGAGGACGTCGAGGGCGAAGCGCTCGCGACACTGGTCGTCAACAAGCTCCGCGGCGTGCTGCAGGTCGCAGCCGTCAAGGCCCCCGGCTTCGGCGACCGCCGCAAGGCCCTGCTCAGCGACATCTCCGTGCTGACCGGCGCCGAGGCGATCTTCGAGGACCTCGGCCTGGACCTGGAGAACATCGAACTGACCCAGCTCGGTCGCGCCAAGCAGATCACGATCGACAAGGACGCCACGACGATCATCGAAGGGGCCGGCAGCACCGAGGCCATCACCGCCCGCATCGATCAGATCAAGGCCGAGATCGACAACTCCACCAGCGACTACGACATCGAGAAGCTGCAGGAACGGCTGGCCAAGCTGGCCGGCGGCGTCGCCCAGATCAACGTGGGCGCCGCGACCGAAGCTGAGATGAAGGAGAAGAAGGCCCGCGTCGAAGACGCCCTGCACGCCTGCCGTGCCGCGGCCGAAGAAGGCATCCTCCCCGGCGGCGGCGTCGCCATGCTCCGGGCCATGCCCGCGCTGGACAAGCTCAAAGCCAAGGGCGACCAGGCCGTCGGCGTCGACATCATCCGCCGGGCCATCGTGGCGCCGATCAAGCAGATCGCCACGAACGCCGGGCTCGACGGCTCCATCGTCGCACAGAAGGTCTCCGAGAGCGATGAGACCAACTTCGGCTACAACGCCCTGACCAAGAAGTACGGCGACATGATGAAGTTCGGTGTCATCGTCCCGACCAAGGTCGAGCGCACCGCCCTGCAGAACGGCGCGTCCATCGCGTCCCTGCTGCTGACCACGGACGCCGTCGTCAGCGAGATCCCTGAGAAGAAGGACAAACAGCCCGCAGGCATGCCTCCTGGTGGCGGCGGGATGTACTAAGCTCCACGCAGTGAGCGGGCCCCCCGGCGGGGCCCGCTTTTCTTTCGTACGCGGGGCAGGAAGGAGTACGAAACATGGTCATGCGGTTCTACAGCAACGCAGTCTCTCAAGCCTCGCGCACGGTCGCGTCGGGGATCGCGATCGTCGGCTTCCTGCTGATCGGCTTCGGCGTCCTGATCTTCGCCCTGCCCCAGCTCTTCGCCTTCCTGGCCGCAGCCATGTTCTTCCTGGCCGGCGTCGGCTGCTTCGGCACTGCGATCAGAATCTTCCTCGCCCAGCAGCGCATCGACAACGCCACCAACGCCGGCGAACCCACCGTCTACCGCCAGAACGTCCGCATCCACACCCAACACCACGACGAAGACGTCTAAACGCGTCGCCCCAAAGCCCAAAAAGATCTGTTGACAATCCATAGGTAGAGCTCGCTTTGCCCTACCCGTCAGCTGAGACCAAGAGCATGCCGGACACCTGAAGTTCGCCGCCTCGGAAGACGATTGTGGGCGGGTTGCGCTCTAAGAGGCACCGGAGACTTCGCTGTCTAGTAGACCTTCAACTGCGTTTTCAATCCTCTCCCAAATGCTCCTCTCGGGACGCTTGGCACATGCCATGAGGATGATGTGTAGGAATGTCAGCAGTGTCAGCCACCTAACCGGCTCGAGCCTCATCTCCTGCGACGATTTCTGTGCCCATTTCTGTGCCTCCATGTAATTGTCTCGACTACTTCCAACGTGGATTACAGAGTCGATGATGGGGAGCGCTGCTTGGATAAACGTCTCATTGAAGGATGTATTCTCCTTGTTGCTTGACTTCTCTGCAGATTCCTGAAGGTTGTCGAGAATCTGGTTGAAGTGTCTGTCGATGAAATCTTCTATCTTAAGTCTGTCGCCGACAGCCTCAGCTGCTGTCTGTGCGTATTTCCTGGTCATCTCATGACGGTACATTCGCGGTCCTTCCTGTACAACCGTGCTCTGAGGGGCCTATAGATGAGTTCATACCAGTAGTGTCCAATCCGCGAATCAAAACCACCGGGTGTGCCATGCATGAAGAGATGCAGGCATGTTGCCTTCTGGCAGGCGTGCAATTGCCAGGAAAAGGTCTTGTGTGCGTTTCCGCTGTTGTGGTAGTGCGGGTGCGGATTCGCCAGCGGAACGTGGGCGTGGACATCACAGGCAAATCCATAGCCGGGGTGCTGCACCTGTGGATAGCCATCGGGACGTCCCACGGCAAACCAATCTGGAACACCGGTGGACTGGTAGACATAGGGGGCAAACCCCATGTCCATACAGGCGAAATAGTGTGCGGAGAAGTTGACGTCAAGTGGTTTGTTGTTGCCGTCGAAACCTCGTACGGACAGTTCCTCCATGACATAGTCTGCGTTAGCATAGAGACTTATCGTACGCAGCAGTTGGCATTTGAGGTAATGGCGTTCCCCGGGCAGACCGTCGTAGCTGTAATGGAAAGGTTCAGATGCCACCGTGACACTTGTCCGAACCGGACCCTCCGACGTGGATATCAGTTCATAGGGTCGATCGAACAGAAAGAACTTCTGGGGAGTCGACATCTCCGACGGATGTCCTTCCACGCGGATGTGGTCTATCTGCATGCAGCGCTTGTCCGGGTCATGACCTATCCAGTGATAGCAGTTCCAGGGCTCCAACATCTCTTGCCCGTTCAATCTCACGCTGGTTGCTGATCCGGAGTACCACCACGTCCCGGTGGGGGCATTGGGGTCCGATGCTGGTCGCAGGTTGAACGATACCACCAATTGACTATTGGTGAGTTCCACACGCACGGGAAGATCGTGGGGTTGGAGTACCTCAAGCTTCAGCTTGTCGTCTATTGGCGTTGCGATCTCTGAGGTGTTGTGCAAAAGTGTTTGGCCGTATGGGACGGTGTCGAGTCTCAGGACAATCTCGTCGTCGGAAGGCGTCGAGTAGTCTTCAGGGCCTGGCAAGAGTGTCTTCGCCTGGTGAAAGACCAGAGCCGCACGGGAGAGGTTCTCCGGCGAAAGCACTGGGCTGTCCAGCGGGTCGATCTGAAACGGGATGGGGATGCCTTCTCGGTCGTGCAAGGTGAGCCTGAGGGGTTTGCGTGAATCGACATGTGGTGCATCTAGAATGTCTCGTAATGGTATTGTCGCAAAGCCGTCGCGTTCGTAGTCTGAAGGGTTGTAGACCTTAAGATTCCATTCGTGTGTCATGATTCCCCTCGTGTCTTTGGTGGCTTTTTACGCTTCTTCTGCTGTTTCCGTCGACTCTCCAGGAATCCAGTCTTGCCGCCATTGTTTGGCAGTCCCTCTTGGGGTTCCCAGTCCATTTGTGATATTATGTCGTTCATGTCCTGACGCAGCTTAGCAAGCCTCTTGGTCAGATCTTCGATAGCCCGCTCGTTGCTACGTTCTTGTTGCTCGTCTTGTGCTGCAGGATTCTTCTCGGGAGCGAATAATCCATGGGTTCTCAGGGCGTATTCAACGTCCAGCAATATCCCTTCCAACTTGTCAATGCCCCCCTTAAGCATCCTGAACGCTTTCTCGTGGTGGGCCTTCCGAGACGCAAGTTCTCTTCTGAGTGTCTCGAGCCCAGCAGGCCTCAACTTGTTGATGGCTGTCTCGTGGTTCTTCGCCTGCAATTCCAATGTCGTGAGGCGCCTCGATGCCGTGAGGCATGCCTTAATGAGTCCACTAACGGCTCCCAATGCCGCCACTGCTGCGCCGACGATGAGAGCTATCGTTCTGGCTAGGCTCGTGTTGTGAGCACCCGTCTGCGTTTCCGTGGACGGGGATGCGAAGAGGAGGCAGATTATGAAGAACGCTGTGTAGATTGATCTCACCTTCGATTCCTCTCAGGTTAGCGGAGTACGGTTGTCGCATCTCGTGATCTGCATGGACAAAGAAGCTGCCCTGAGGGGCTGTTCACAGTTCGTCAACAGCAGAGCGATATTCTCAGTCGAGTGTGCCTGCCTGTGCTGATGTGAGCAGCGGTATACAGACCCTACGTATCCACACAGAACGTCTCAAAGGTGTCACGCATAAGGAGTTCGCTGGTGGAATACTATGATGGAGGCCTGCTGATTGCAAGGAAATAATAGAGCCAGGGGAGGGTAAATCATGGGGGTATATCTCGGTTCTGAACGAAAGGGAGTCAGGGGGCAGGGGCGTGGGAGTCAAAGGTGTCCGGTGTGTCTTGGCTGTCTCCGTTTCAGGGTTATAGAAGATCCCTTCATGTTCACACGAAGTGTCTCAGGGAAGTCGCATGTCAGGAGAAGGAGTGGGGGGCTCAAGGAAGCAGTGGCAACACATGGGAAGAGGCCAAAGACGGTAGGTCGGAGGCGGGAGTAGCTTAGAGTTGCAGTTGTAGGTTCACGGATCACGGTCCTCGATTCGTAAGTCACTGCTCATCAGCTCAGTCTGCAGTTCCCTTCCTCCGGTCTCCGGCCTCTAGATTGGAGTTGATCGTCACCAGTCCATAGTCTGAGTTACGATCAGCGCACACCCTCACCGCTCTCCACCCTCGCTTTGTATGGTAAGGCGGTTCTCGGTGGGTGAATGTGGACAGGAAAAAGGGGAAAAATACGGCTGGTTATATGATTGGGAAGCGATAGTGAACGTACGTGGCGCCGTCGACTCCGTTATGGCGCCGGTGGGGTGAGTCGGTTCGACGGTGACAGTTGACGCGGGTTCTCGATGCGTTGTGTGCAGGAGTGACAGATAATTTGATTCTATACGTCCAATTCCATTTCTGAGATAATGGCTGATGAAACACGTTGTCAATCTGTTTGGTATGCTGGCATGGCGTGTTGTTCCTTGGCGGTGCTGATGTCTGCAGGCTTGTTTGGAATCCGGTGCTACGAGTCGGGAGCCGACATGGAGCGATTGTGGATCCTTGGCGTTCTTCACTTCAGCACGTTAACCCTGGCGAGGAGACCTTGATGCAACAGTCTACTGTCGTTCAGATGGTCGGAGTCGTTTCTCTGTTCGGTTTCGTAGCGGGTTGCACGTCGACCCATCCGCGACCGAACGCGGATCTTACCGGAGCGTATCGGTTAGCGTGGTTGGATGAGTTCGGCGGAGACTCCGTCGATAGCACGCGCTGGTTCTTTCGAGCGGATAGCAAGCACCAGAGTACGCAGTCGCCGGAGAATGTCGCTGTGACGGACGGGGCTCTCGTTCTGACACTCAAGGTGTACGAGAAGCCGGTGCGCGGAAAGTCGGCCGGTGGGGGAGGGATCGTCTCCCGGGATCGGTTCCGCTATGGGTATTACGAAGTGCGGGCCCGGTTCGGTGACGGAGTCGACAACGACCGGGATGGCCTGGTCGATGAGGGCTGGCATCACGCCTTCTGGGCGATGGCGGCCGAGGGGGACGACGCGGGATTCGTCAATACGACCTATCCCGGCATTCGCAGGACGGAGATTGACTGTTACGAATTTGCCGATACCTATGCCGAGGGCGGAGTCGTGCGGATGAAGCAGCACGTCATCGTCTGGAACGAAGACGGCCGGGAGTGGGGACGCTTGCCGACACCGCCGACCAATCTGACGCGGCTGCCTGATTTCGATCCTACGATCTGGCACACCTACGGTTTCGAGTGGACGAAGGACAAGCTGCGTTTCTTCATTGACGGCCGGCTCACGCAAGTGGCGGAATACCCGGCCAACGAATTCGAACACGACGAAGTGAACATATGGCTGACGGCTATTTCGGCCAACTGGTGTCATCGAGACCCCGAACCCAGCGTGGCCCATTATGATTACGTTCGGTATTACGAACCGACGACGGAGTGAATTGCGAAAGAGGTGCCAGGTACCTCCGATTGGGCACCGTCCATTCGAGGTAATCGGTGGGCCAAGGCGCCACCCTGCATGTCCAGCACGGAGTATCGAAATCGGGAGTGTGGAGGCCAGTTTCGTGCCCGGTGCCTGCCGGCGAGGGGGTCTTGATAGCCAACTTGCCCCGAAGTCGTTCAAGTACCGCGCTGTAACTGCCGATCTGACGGAGAGTTGCGGAGGGGTCGATTTCTTGCTTGAATCAGCATCGTCGTGGCTGCTACAGTAGATGTACCAGTGCGAGCTATTTTCATCTGCGTTTGGCTTTTGGGTCGTGTTATTGTCGCCCAGAGAGGAGCAATCATACGTAGAGTAGTAGCGACAGGCCGAAGCGTGTTCTCCACTTGTTTCAGAGCGGTGCGCTGTTCTTGCGCGCCGCGGCCAGGCGGCGCCGTGGCGCGTCAGTCTTAGCGAAGTTCGCGCGGGGGGGGCGGGACCTTCCGATACGTTGTGGGCAGATAGGGGCTCCTGGTTTGCGGGCCGGAGCGACATACATTCCATCGTGCGAAGGAGGACTATCATGTGTGGAAGATTGACTTGTCTGGTTTCTGTGGCTTTCGCGCTGGGGTTGGCTCTTGCCGGCGCGGGCAATGCGGCTGACCCGAGCCTTGTCGGCTGTTGGAAGTTCGATGAGGGCGCCGGGACCACCGCCTATGATTCAAGCGGCAACGGCAATGACGGCACCCTGGTTCTGGGCGACAATGCTGTCTCCTCTGCCTGGGTCTCGGGCATGTACGGCTCGGCCTTGAGTTTCGATGGGGTGGATGATTACGTTCAACTCGCCGAACAGCCTCCCCTGACGAATGGATTCACGTTTTGTGCATGGGTGAGAAAGAATGGTGACAGTCCCGTAACGCAAGAGGTATTCAACAACCATCGGTTCTTCCTGAGGACAATGCCGGAAGGTGAGAATGCAGACAATCCGTTCGAAGCATTTGTCAATTTGGCCAATGGTACTGTGGAGCCAAGAGCGAATAGCGGCGTGGCTTCTACCATAGGACAGTGGTTCTTCGTGGCGGCAACCTGGGACAAAACTACACTCACGATATACGTGAACGGTGAAGCAAAAGGCACTTCTACAAGGTCAGGAGAGTTATCCTCTACGGTAGTAGAAGCTCGCATCGGAAGGGGTGAACAGACAAACGTCAATGCCAATCCTTTCAACGGTCTCATCGACGAGGTCGCCTTCTTTGATGTCGTTCTGGAGGCTGAAGTTATTGAAACGATCATGAACGATGGTCTTGGGGGATTCATCCCCGGCCAACCGTTCGCGATTCAACCCAGTCCGGACAATGGGGCAACGGATGTGTTACGTGATGCGGATCTTAGCTGGTCGGCCGGTGAATATGCCGCTACGCACGATGTGTATCTGGGCGAGAGCTTTGAAGAGGTCGATACCGCCACGGTTCCGACCGATGCGGGCCTGACTGTCACCTCCTATGATCCGGGTCGTTTGGAACTGGGCAAGACGTACTACTGGCGTGTGGACGAAGTTAATGCGGCGCCCGACAACACGGTCTACAAGGGCGAGGTCTGGAGTTTCACGGTCGAGCCGTTTGCCTATCCGATCGAAGGAGTCATCGCCAGCACCAATGGAGTTGCCCAGGCGGGCGCTCTGATCGAGAGCACTGTCGACGGTTCCGGCCTGAACGAGGACGATCAACACTCCACCAACGCCACCGACATGTGGCTGGGCGTCCCCGGCGCCGATCCCCTCCATCTCCAGTACGAGTTCGATGGGATCTACAAGCTGCACGAGATGTTGGTCTGGAATTACAACGTCCAGTTCGAGCTGGTTCTCGGTTTCGGGATCAAGGACGTGACCGTCGAGTACTCCGCCGACGGTGCCGAATGGACGGTTCTGGGCGATGTCGCGCTGGCTCAGGGAACGGCCGCGCCCGACTACACGGCTAACACGACCATCGATTTCGGCGGCGTGGCAGCCAGGTATGTCCGGCTCATGGTCAACAGTGGGCAAGGTCCGATGGGGCAGTTCGGGCTCAGTGAAGTGCGTTTCATGTTCATCCCCGCCGTGGCGCGCGAGCCGGAACCGGCCTCCGGTTCAGCCGATCTGGATCCCGCATTGACTCTGAGTTGGCGGTCGGGGCGTGAAGCCGCACAGCACAACGTGTATCTCGACACGGATGAACAGGCGGTGATCGACGGAACCGCATCGATGGCGACCGTGTCGGCGCCCAGCTACGATGCGATTCTTGACCTGGGGCAGACATATTACTGGAAGGTCGATGAAATCAACGACGTCGAGACGCCGGCGGCTTGGGAAGGACCCGTCTGGAGTTTCTCGGTGGCGGAGTCTGTCATCGTCGAAGACTTCGAGACCTATGACGATGAGGACAACCGCATCTACCAGACCTGGATTGACGGCTATGGCGTCGCGGACAACGGTTCGACCGTCGGGAACCTGGAATCACCGTTCGCTGAAACCACGCTGGCCCATAGCGGCGGTCAATCCATGCCGCTCTTCTTCGAGAACGCCGGCGCTGCGGCGGTTTCTGAGGCCGAGCGGACCTTCGATGGTGCGCTGGACTGGAGCCAGGGTGGGATCAAGAGCCTGTCGCTGTTCTTCCTGGGCGACCCCGGCAACACGGGTGGGCGACTGTACCTCAAGATCAACGGCTCCAAGGTGTTCTACGATGGCTCGGCCGAGGACCTGAAGATCGCGACCTGGATGCCCTGGGTGATCGACCTGACGGGTCTGAGCGTCCAGAATGTCACCACCCTGGCGATCGGCATCGAGGGCGCCGGGGCGGCCGGGACACTGTTCGTCGACGACATCCGCGTCTACCCGTACGAAGGGGAGTTGGTCGCGGCGGTCGTGCCTGGCGATGAGAACCTGGTGGCGTACTACCCCCTCGATGGCGACGGCTCCGACGCGGCGGGTGACCACGATGGTACGATCTCCGGGACGCCCGACTTCGTGGCCGGCTACGAAGGCCAGGCCATCGATCTGGCCAGCGCCGCCGGCGTGCCGCAGTACGTTGAGGTGCCGTACTCGGAGGATCTCGCGTTGAACTCCTTCACCTTCGCCGCCTGGATCAATGTGAAGGATCTGGACGGGCTGCGCGCGATTGCCGGGACGCGTTTCAATAGCGACAATACGTTCGATTTCAAGGTCTCCGGGACGTACGTCCACGGCGATATCGGCGACGGCACCGTCTGGCTCAACACCAACCTTGATATTGACGCCGCTCATGGCGGTGTGATCAGCATTGGCGACTGGCATCACATTGCCTATGCGATTGACGAAGCCGGGACGGCCGAGATCTATCTGGACGGTGTTCTCGGCGCGACCCATACCTTCACCGGGACGCCGCTGATGATGAAGCCCGACCAGGTCCTTCGCATCGGAAACAGCTCCGGCACCGAGTACATGAACGGCATGATCGATGAGGTCCGGATCTACAACCGGGCCCTCTCGACAGCAGAGGTCGCCGGTCTGGTAGGACGGCCCGGACCCTTCTACACGTCGTTTTAGCATGACGAGAACGGGCGGCTAAGGCCCCCCGTATCAGAAGCAACACCTATGGCGAGGGCAGGGCGACGTCAAAGCGCCTTGCCCTCGGCTTCTTCGTTGCGGCGCTCACAGATGGAGGGGGCCGCCTAGTCCTAGGGGCAGGCCCAGGGCCATCCAGAGACAGAGCAGCAGTATCCAGCAGATCAGGAAGAACACGGTGTAGGGCATCATGGTGGCGATGATCGTTCCGATGCCGTACTTGGGGTTGTATTTCTGGGAGAACGCGACGATCAGGGCGAAGTAGCTCATCATCGGGGTCACCAGGTTGCTGGACGAGTCGCCGATCCGAAAGGCGACCTGGGTCAGGGCCGGGTGATAGCCGAGCAGCATGAACATCGGCACGAAGACCGGCGCCATGATGGCCCACTTGGCCGACGCGCTGCCCATGAACAGGTTGATGAAGGTCGAGAGAAGCACAAAAGCGACGATCAGCGGGATGCCGGTCAGGCCGATGTTCTTGAGAAACTCCGCGCCGTGGATCGCCAGGATGATGCCGAGTCGGCTGTGCTTGAAGAAGTACACGAACTGGGCGGCGAAGAAGACCAGCACAATGTAGTGCGACAGGGGAGTGATGCTCTCGATGATGAGTTTCATCAGGTCCTTGTCACTGCGTATGCTGCGCACGATGAGCCCGTAGATCAGGCCGGGCACCAGGAAGAACAGGAGGATGCCGACGATGATGCCCCCGAAGAAGGGCGACGCGAGAACGCCGTCGGTTTCGGGGTTGCGCAGGATCGCTCCTTTGGGGACCACCGCCAGCGCCAGCAGCGCGACGACAGCGACAAGCCCGATCAGGGCCCCGATCAATCCGATCTTCTCGCGCGGCGCGAGTTTCTCGATCGATGGCCTTTCCACGGGCCCGGCGTACTCACCCAGCCTCGGCTCGACAATCTTCTCGGTCACCCACGTGCCGATCACGGTGATCAGGAACGTGGAAACGAACATGAAGTAGTAGTTGACAGTTGGGTTGACCGTCGCCGTGACATCAATGATCTGAGCGGCTGTTTCGGACAGGCCGGCCAGTATGGTGTCGTTGGCGCCGATCAGGAGGTTGGCCCCGAAGCCGCCGCTGACGCCGCAGAAAGCCGCGGCCAGGCCCGCCAGAGGGTGCCTCCCGATGGCGTGGAAGATCATGGCGCCCAGCGGGATCAGGATAACGTAGCCCACGCCTTCGCCGATGGATGAGACGACCCCGGCAAAGACGATCGCTACCGTGATCAGGTGTCTCGGTGCGTGGAGGACCAGCGCCTTGATCATCGCGGCGAACAGCCCCGAGCCCTCCGCGACGCCGATCCCGATCATGGCGGTCAGCGCGTAGCCCAATGGGGGAAACGTCACGAAGTTCCGCATGATATGCGTGTACATCCATCGGAGACCGTCCGGACTCAACAGGTTGTTGACGGTGATCACGGATTGGTCGGACGGGTGGATGGCCTGCACGGAGGCTCGCGCCGCCAGCCAGGACACGACCGCGACGACCACCGCCAGCAATCCGAAGAGGGTGGCGGGGTGCGGCAGCTTGTTGCCGACGATCTCGATGCCGTCCAGTGCTTTCTTGGGCAATCTTACGAAGAGTGAGGTCACGCTATGCCGCTCCGACTAGATCATTTCAACGGGGTCCAGATATTCAGCGGAAGATTGTACTGCACCGGGGCATAGTCCCGCAACTGTGCCGCGATGGAGTAATCGTTGGGGCGATTACTTCATGCGTGCGGCGTTGGTGTACGGGGAGATTTGTGGTAGCATGGGCCCTGGAGTCTGGCGATGGCGTAGAGACTCGGCCCTGTTCGGGCCGGATGCGGTGTATGGGTCTCTAGGTTGTTGTCTTGCTGGGTGGCACTTTTTATTGGTGCACGAACTGGCGTACAAGCGATGACAGACGAACTGGGCGAAACGAGATCGATCGAGGAGCCTTCTGAGGGCGGCCGCCCTGATGGGGATGAGACGCTCTCACTCAGCGGGACCTCTCAGAAGATCGGCAAGTACCCTATGCTGCGCATGCTCGGCCAGGGGGCGATGGGGCAGGTCTGGCTGTCACGCAATCCGGATCTGGACATCCCGGTCGCACTCAAGATCCTGCCGAAACACCTCGTCGAAGTGGAACCCGGCTATGTCGACCGCTTCGTACGGGAGGCCCGCACGGCGGCCCGGATCAATCACCCCAACGTCGTCCGCATCTATGACTGTGGCACGGACAACGGCGTCAACTATATCGTCATGGAATATGTCGAGGGCGGCAATCTGGGGCAACTTCAGGAGGCACGTCCGGGGCCGTTGCCGCTCCTGCAGGCCGTGGATGTTGTGACGGCCGTCGCCAGCGCACTGCAGGAAGCGGCGGCGTTTGGCATTGTCCACCGTGACATCAAGCCGGACAACGTCATGCTCGACAAGCGCGGGACGGCCAAGCTGGCCGACCTGGGACTGGCCAAAGTTCTCAGCAGTGATGACACGGAGATGACCCGGACCGGCGTCGCGATGGGGTCGCCCCGATACATTGCTCCCGAACAGGTGCAGGACGCCAAGGATGTCGATGCCCGGGCGGATATCTATTCGTTGGGAATCACGTTCTATCATCTGGTGACAGGTGAGATCCCGTTCGAGGCGTCGTCGTCCCATGAGATGATGTGCAAGCATGTCCAGGAACCCTTGCCGCACCCCCGTACGAAGAACCCCGATCTGCCGGAGGATCTCTGCAAGATCATCTGTAAGATGGCGGAGAAATCCCCGGACGAACGCTATCAGTCTGCCGAAGAACTGCTCGTCGATCTGAGCGCTTTTCGGGCGGCTCATGCGAGCGAAGACACCGAGGAGACCGACCCGTCGATCGGGATCAGGCGCAGGCTGATACCCATCGCGGCTGGATTGATCATTCTGGGAGTCATTGCGCTGATGGTCGCCCTCAAGTTGGGACCTGTCAGGGAGCCCGGTGAACTTGCCAACGGCGCCGGTGTTCCCGCGTTCGGCGAGGCGTTCAAGGTTCTCGGCGTGGAGATCGACCTGGTCCCTGTCGTTGCGGGAGATTTCACGATGGGATCCGATACGGGCCATGCGAATGAAAAGCCGGCCCATTCGGTGCACATCTCGTCGCCGTTTTGGATGGCAGCCACGGAGACGACCCGACAGCAATTCGCCGCGTTCGCCGACGATACGGCCTTTCGTACGGACGCCGAGCGAGCCGGACGGACCATGACCTATGAGACCCGAACCGGCGTGTTGGGTTGGGGCTGGAAGCAGAATGTCTCCTGGCGTGACTTCGGTGATCACCCCCGGCAGGCGGTGGTCTGCGTCAGTTGGCAAGATGCGATGGCGTTCTGCGCGTGGCTAACTTCCAGAGAGCGTGACGGGGGACGTCTGCCCGAAGGGTATGCGTATCGCTTGCCGACCGAAGGCGAGTGGGAATATGCCTGCCGGGCCGGGACAACGACCAAGTACTACTGGGGCGACGACCCGGAACTGTATCGCGTCTATGAGTGGTGTGACAATACCGCCGTGCAGGCCAATGTCGTCGGTGAGTTCAAGCCCAACCCCTGGGGGTTGTACGACATGCTGGGCAATGTCATGGAGTACTGTCTCGATTCTGCCAAAGAGGGCAAAGTCAACGGCCGAACCGTGCTCATCAGCGACACCTACCGAGACGGCATCACGGACCCTTTCAACAAGAACGGGGACGGGCGAATTCGCCGGGGTGGGAACTGGCTCCTGGCCCGAAGAACGAACGTCCCTTCATCACGGCAAGTCCTCCCTCCCGAATTCTCTTCTGTCTCAGTTGGCTTCCGCGTGGCTCTCGCCCCGGCTATCACCTTGAGCCATTAGCAGTACGTGACCCCGGAGACGCTGCCCCCATGAGTGCCGCGGCGGGGAAACTTGCGGTCGCGGCGAGTGAGACGGAACGATCGCCTCATGGAGTCCGTTTCCGTGGGCCTGGCTTGCTGTCGCGATTGGTGATGCTTGAAATCCCTCGTCTTGGGGGGGTGCGGAGAGTATACTGTCCCGCACTGTGGCATTCCAGGGTCGGAGTCTGTGGTCGTTCGCCTGAACGGCGTTGTGAGGTGAATCATGATGAAGTGCTTGCTGTTATGGCTTTCCTTGGGGATGGTTTCATGTGCGTATGCGCAGGTGGATGTCTATGTGTCGTCCGAAGCGCCGGCCGGCGGTGATGGCACGCGCGCCAGGCCCTTTCAGACACTGACGCAAGCCCGTGACGCGATTCGCACCCTTCGCCGGCCGGGATCGCCGGCCAGCGGCAAGGCGGTGACGGTCCACGTGGCGCCGGGTGTCTATTCGCTGGAAGCTTCGTTCAAATTGGGCGCTGTCGACGGCGGCACGGCCGAGGCGCCGATTGTTTACCGCGCCGGAAAGGGCGGCAAGGTGCGGCTGCAGGGGGGTGTCACGTTGGCGCCATCTTCTTTCACGCCTGTTACCGATGTGTCGGTGCTGTCGCGCCT
>JANQFY010000013.1 GCA_028277585.1 Sedimentisphaerales bacterium | reverse complement strand
GTCCCGAGTGGTGTTCTCCTCGCCGTTGACGTAGAGACGCACGGTGGTGCCGTCGTAGGTATAGACCAGGTGCCACCAGTTCTCGGCCGCCGGAGCGGGGGAATGATCGCCCGACCAGGGCATATCGCCGCCGGCGCCCCAGTGACCCACGGCACCCCAGGTCGCGTGGTTGCCGTAATTGAAGGCGATGTTCGTGTTGTCCGGCCCGCCGCGGTGGCTCCACGAAATCATGGTCTCTTCCGCGACGAAATCCGAGCCGTTGTACGCCCAGATCTCAATAGAGCGGGTGCCGTCCCCGTGGATGCCCGCCGGTGATTCAGGACCCTCGAAGTAGCTGGCGCCGTCGAAGGTCACGCATTTGCGTCCATCGACATCCTCAACTACCGGAGCGCCCATGGCCGTGAAATCGTCCAGCGTTCCGTGGTTGATCCACGCGCCGGAGGCGGTCCCGTAGGCCAGATCTTCGGCCCTCAGGTCCACCAGCAAATCCTCAGCCACAATGATGCCGGCTACGGCTGGGCTCGAAACGCACAAGACCAGCCCCACAACAATCAACTGAATCAACCGCCTACACATCGTAGTCCTCCTTCAACAAAAACTGTACGGCTCAGTTCCCGATCGCATGCCTTCTTCGACATGGTTCATCGGCACAAACTCCCCCTCACAATAGTGGAATCTCTCTAACGAAATGGGCGTCACTGATGACGAAATCCAACATGTCCTCCTCACAAAGCCCTACTCCCTGCCCGCATGCCCCTTGCAGGGGCATGGAGCGGTCCAGCAGTGAATGTGTCGCTGCGGCACATCAGACTATTATTATGCCATCGACCCCCTCAGCCACGCAACACCGCATTGCGTTTAGGTTTCACCACTTTGCGACACGCTCGATCAGAAATCCCCGCCACTCACGCGGCGAATCCCTCCTACCACCAATGGAACGGCGGCATGTCGACGCGCATCTCCATTTGTCCGAACCGGCGCCATTCCTGATGCCCATCGACGAAACAGACATTGGCGCCGTCCGGCCGATCACCCCGGGCGACGTGGTTGGTCCGATCGTAGAGTTCCCAGCGTCCCCACGACCCGCCTCGCACCTCGACGAAAGTGGAGGTCTTCAGGTCTTCGCCATCGCTGAGCGTTGCGTCCAGCACCAACTCGGTCGACGCCGGCTGCTTACAGTTCAGGCTCGTTACCCATTTCTTCTTCGGCGGCACTTCGCTCCGCGGGTCGTAGTTCCGGCCGTTCTGCGTATCGATCATCCAGAAGTAACCCGTCACGCGGAAATGCCCCTCTCGCCCTTCCGTCGGTTCGTCGACATCATCGATCGTCGTGTGGAACGGCAGATTCTGCGTGAACTGCCAGAGGCAAGCCATTTCCGGGGTCTTGTACGGATCCGAGGGGCAATAGAACGTTTCACGTGTACCGCCCGTTCCCATGATATAATCTGTGGTGCTGTAGGCGATGTCCCAGAGCCAGTTGCCCGCCAGATTTCGGGGCAGCTTGGCGTCGTTGTCCGAGCCGTACATGTTCATGCTCAGGCCGATCTGCTTGAGATTATTCGCGCACGTCACGCGGCGCGCTTGCTCCTTGGCGCGCTGCAGAGCGGGCATCAGAATGGCCATCAACACCGCGATCACGGCGATGACCACCAACAGTTCGATCAGGGTGAAACCTCTTTCTCTACGCATAACACCACCTCACTAAACGTCATCCGGGGCGCCCTCGGCGCCTGTCGTAAGCGACGGAGTTTCGTTGGCCGTCGCCATTGTCTTGACTTCACTATCACGCGCGGCGGGCGCGGCCGGCGCCAATTCGAGAATGGGCTCGGCGAAGATGCACCAATCGCTGTCGGTGGCGCGCCGGCCCGGCGCGAGGATGTCCACGTCGCCGGCGTCTGTCGTGATCAAGGTCAGGAAACGATCTCCCTTTCGCAAGGGGACGTCGACGGCGCACACCATGCCCTTCTGTCGGACTCCAAGCTGGCGAAACCGAACCTGCCCATCGACCAGCACCCAGAAATCGGCATGACACGGCCGGTCGGTTGCACGGTCTGAGACACCGATCCCGGCGCGGAATCGAGTGATCTGCGAACCGGGGTTGGCCGAAGCGATTTCATCCAGGTCGAAAGTAATACCGAGATTCGCATGCATCAGGATGCCAGGCCGCATAGACGATCCGTAGAGGCGCCCGTCCAGCGTTTGCGGCCCACAGTCCGCCTCACCGATGTTCGTGATCGCCATGTTGTAGAGGTTGTTGGTGGGCGGGCATTCGGCAAATACGTGGCCGGCCGAACTGACCAGCCGCGCCCGTTCCCCATCCGGCACGAAGACGCCGTCAACGTATCGATTCCAGGAAACCTCCAGGTACCGCCCCCGGCCGTTGCGGTCGCGCTCGACCAGATCGACGGCGTTGCCGGTCAGGGGGCAGGTCGCCGCCCCTGCCCGCCCCGTACCGAATCCGTTGCCTCCGCCGATCACATCGGCCAGGTCCAGCCGCCGACCCGGAATACCAAAGCTCGGCTCCTGCGGTATCTCGCGGACGATCCGACCCAGGCGGAAATCCTCGGGCGCTACGGCACCGGCCTTGTCGACCGTACCAGCCTCGCCGGCCGTGAGAATCATAGAAACCACGGATCGGACCGGGTCCGAGCCGCTGCGCAGTCCGACCCGCCCGTCGTAGACGTGGGTTTCAGTCTCACCGCCCTTGTTTACGATCACCCCGAATTCGGTGCCGTAGTCGACCACCGTGCCGGTCGGCGTCCGAACGATGAATCCTGAGGAACCTTCGGCCAGGACAACGGAGACGGCGCCGCCTTCCAGGAACATCTGGTCGGCGCTCTCCAGACGCAGGGAGACGGGCGCTTGCAGCAGCACCTCAGCGCCGCTATCGAAAGTCAGTTCGACCAGCCCCTGTGTCAGGGACATCGCCGAGGCGGTCAATTGCGTTCCGGGCTCGGCCGAGAAGTTGGCCGGACGCCATTGAGCGTTTCGCGAACGTGTGATCCGCGCTACGACCGGCGGCGCTACGGGCGCCGGCGCGACAACCGGCGTCGAAGTCGGGGCCTCCCAACGAGAGATCCACACCATCACGGCCGATATCAACAGAATCGCAGCGGTCAGGGCCGTCACCGCCATCTGGCGACGCCGGGCGAGATACTCCCGGCGGGCCAGTTCCTCCAGCCGCAACCGCTCCTGCTCGCGAAAGCGATCCAGTTCCGTATCAGCCGCCCGGCGAATCGCTTCTCGATGCGCCTGGGCCTCCCAACGGGACTGATCGGCCGAGAGCTGCTCACCTTCGAGCCGGTCCTGCTCCACGACCTCACTGAGGATCGCCTCAGTCTCGGGGGCGTCCGTCTCCCAATCGGCGCCGCGCACCTCAGGTGTCCCGTGATGGCGGCGCAGTTCCGCGCAGAGCAGCATGTACTCCACGTACGTCTGCTGCGACGCCGGGTCAGAGGCGAGCAGACGATCGAGCCGGACAAGCTGTTCGTCCGTCGCCGTCCCCTCGCGCAGGGCGCCCAGCAACTCGAAGAGTTCAGCGTGTTCTCCCCGTCCAGCGGTCATACCGATCCCTCCATGGCCAGTGTACGACGAATGCAATAGAACAACTGGATATGAATGCGATTGAGCGCTTTGTAGACGGCGTCGAGCCCGCGACCAAGGCGTTGGGCCACGGTTTTGGTCGTCGCGTCGTATTCGTAGCGCAGGTGAATGAGTTCCTGGTCACGCTGGGGAAGCTTATGCAGGCACTGGCGCAGCGCGTCGCGCGAGGCGTCCAACTGCCGCGTCGTCCTCCGGGCCCGGCGTTCGAGGGCTTCGATGACCTCGTCGCTGAAGACCACCTTTTGATGGCGCTTCTTCTTGCGATAGTTCATCACCCGATAGCGGGCGATGCGCATCGCCCAGGCGGCGAAATCGGTCCCCAGCTCGAACGTGTCGAACTTCGACCACATGACCATCGTGGTCTCTTGCAGGAGGTCCTCAGCCTCCGACCAGTCGGGAACCAGAGCGAGAATGAACCCGTAAATCCGGCGTTCGTTCGCCTGATACAGACGCAGAAACGCCTGGGTCGGCGCCGCATTCGGAAGATCATCGCGTGGACCGGACGCACTCATGCGTTCCTCCCGAGCCCGATTGCGTCGATCAGCACCCCTCTGAGACCAGCAATGGATGAAGCCATGCCCTTAACCCTAATTGCCTTCTCATCGCCCGGACGCATCACATCGTCCCACGGGCGAATCCTGAATAAGGGAATAGCCTCAGAAGCCATATTTTGGAAGAGAAGCGTGCGAACACCTTAGAAAAGGCGAAATGGAGGCAGAATACGCACTCCCACCTTCCGGGGCCTCCCGATTCACATCGGCACGCCCCTTTCAGGACTGATACAACGCCGCTCTCAGTAGTCGACAGGCAGCGATTAATACCTGGGCGTGTATCCGAGCTTGCCCCAGCAGCCCTTCTGGACGCGGTAGAGATCCCGGAAACCGGCCTCCGACTCCGGCGCCCTTCCAGCCGACGTCACCTGATCGGCGTTGTCGTCTCTTCCATGTTTTATTGTGTCGATACCCCTCCACTTCCAATACTCGGCATGGCCATCGGCGAAGGAGACATTCGTGCCATCGCCGTGCCGAACCGGAGGGCTGTCAAACCACACCTCCTGAGTGTAATGGACGGCGTAGGCATCCGACGACATCACGCCCTCATCGATGAAGACGATTCGCGTCGCCGGATTCGGCTTAATCTCGCTGCGTCGCTTCACATGGAGACCTGGTATGCCCTTGACTTCGTTATGGCGGACGGCGTTCATTGAGAACATGATCGAATAGGTAAACGCCTCCCCTCGCTTGCCGGTCGGACAGCGGAAAATCGCCTCACTCTTGATGTAAGGCCACAACGCACCGCGGCGCATATCCTCCTTGGCGAGCTCGATATTGTCCGGATTGTATCCGTCGATCCACGACAACTCATTGCTGTGGGTGGCCCAACCCCCGTTATCTACGTCGCTGAAGCCCGTAGCCCCGTTGACGATCTTGTCGTCGTTCTCATCGGCGTACATGTTCCAGGCCAGGACCAGTTGCTTGACATTGCTCAGACACGCCGCCCGGCGACCCTGCTCTCGCGCCCGGTTCAGGGCGGGCATCAGAATCGCCATCAGGATCGCGATAATGGCGATCACCACGAGCAGTTCGATGAGTGTAAAAGCCTTGCGTCGGGTCGACCGACCCTGCGAGATATGCGTACGATGCATGGTGTCCTCCTGGTTCAAGTAAACAATCGGTCTGATTCTACCACGGGGGCCGTTCGGATCGCAAGATAAAACCCAACCAAGAGCGGCATAACCCTCCCAAAGCCCCCATCTAACCAGACGATTTCGTCTATCACTCGATTCGCAGAACCCTCGACTTGCATTTTGCTCCCATCTCGATAGGCTGGTGCCCGCGAGCTTAATTGAGTATTCTTAGGTATTTACGTCTCAGTCGAGACAACGAATGGCAATCCTGTCGCCCTGGTCTGTTAGGCTTAATTACGAGGCTCGAACCGTGTGGTTCGAGTCCGAAAATAGTTCTACGGGTACTGCAATGGAGACATTGACAGTGACTTCCGGCCCGAATGGCGGTGGTTGAAATGCGAATCCTGGCACTGGAACCATACTATGGCGGCAGTCACCAGGCCTTCCTTGACGGATGGTCCGAGGCCAGCCGGCACGACTGGACGATCCTGTCGCTGCCTGCCCACAAATGGAAATGGCGGATGCGGCACGCGGCGGTGACGTTTGCCGATCAACTCGACGCACGTCCACCCTTGCACGCCGGCTGGGACCTGCTGTTCTGCTCGGACATGCTCAATTTGGCGGAATTCCCCGGATTAGCTCCGCGGGAGGTCGCCCTCCTCCCGGCAATCCTGTACTTCCACGAGAACCAACTGACCTATCCCGTCCAAGTCGAGAGCGAACGCGACTACCATTTCGCCATGACGAACATGACCAGCGCCCTGGCGGCCGACGAGGTCTGGTTCAACTCCACGTTTCACAGGGACTCGTTTCTCGGCGCTCTGGGGACGTTCCTGAAGCGTCTGCCCGACCACCAGCCCCTGGACGCGATCGAACGCATTGAGGGAAAGAGCTCTGTCCATCCGCCGGGTGTTCAGAGCATGCCGCAGCGCGGGCCGCGGCGGCCGGGCCCCTTGCGTATCATCTGGGCGGCCCGCTGGGAGCACGACAAG